>NZ_CP059467.1:4064205-4376837 GCF_017894365.1 Aromatoleum bremense | reverse complement strand
GTCCTCGCCGTTTGTTCGTTGGCAGGGTAGCTGTCAATGACTTATACGGCCGAGGGTCTGTCAGCCTTAAGAGCGGTGCTGCCTGAAGGTGTAGCGACACACGGCTCGCAAACTCACCCGGCCGACGGAACGGCTGGAGTCGTCACAGGCCGCGGCGCAGGTGACACGGGAGCGGCCATCATGTTGTCTGTCGAGTAACAAATGAGCCTCTTGCAAAAAGCGCTCTGCGCGGGGAATTTTTTGCAGCGCGAGGCAAAGGCGGAGGGGGCGGGCGGCCATTTCTGGCATGATGAAGTTCTCACACAAACATCATAACGCCCGCAAAATGGATGCTATCGGACGCGCTGTAATCCTGCAACGGTGGAATGTGGTTCAGCACGAACTGCTGCCCAAGTTGAAGAACGAGGTGGGCGCACTGACGCCGAAGCTGGAGCGGGTCATCCACACCCTGGAATGGGTGCGCATCGAGGAATTCGTTTCGGCATCCTGGTGCGGTACGGGCCGTCCGCCCCATGAGCGCAGCTGGCTGGCGAATGCCTTTGTAGCCAAAGCCGTGTTGGGGCTGACGACCACGGTCGGGCTGATTGAGCGTCTGACGGTCGATCGTGCGCTGCGGCGCATCTGTGGCTTTGCGCTGTGCCGGAAACTGCCCTCCGAGTCCACGTTCTCGCGCGCGTTTGACGAGTTCGCCGCGGCGCGTCTGGCCGAACGGGTGCATGAGGCGCTCATCAAGGAACACCTTGGGAATGAACTGATCGGGCACCTCAGCCGCGACGGCACCGCGATCGAAGCGCGCGAGCGCCCGGCCCAGAGCCGGCGTGCAGCGGCGACCCCGGCGCCGGCGCCGGCGGCCCAATCGTGCTTGATCACCGAGGCGGCGCCGGCTGCGCCAACGCCCGCGGTTCCGGCGAAGAAACGGGGCCGCGGCCGCCCCCGGCGCGGCAAAGTCCGTGCCCCTGCCAAGGTTTCGCCCATCCAGCGCCAACGTCAGCAGAGCCTGGCGCAGATGCTCAAGGATATCCCCTCGGGGTGCGACCGTGGCACCAAGTGCAATGCCCAAGGGTACAAAGTCAGCTGGAACGGCTACAAGCTGCACCTGGACACCGCCGACTGTGGCGTGCCGATTGCGGCGCTGCTGTCGTCGGCCTCGATGCACGACAGCCGCGCTGCCATCCCCCTGTCGCTGATCAGCGCGCAGCGTGTCACCAACCTCTACGACGTCATGGATGCCGCCTATTGCAGCTTCGAGTTGCATGAGCACTGCCGCAGCCTCGGCCATGTCCCCTTGATCGACCACAATCCGCGTGGCGGGATGAAAGAGGCGTTCGAGCCTGCTGACGCGATCCGTTACAACGAACGCACCGTCGCCGAGCGCAGCAATGCGCGGCTCAAGGATGAGTTCGGCGGCAACACTCTCCGGGTCAAGGGCGGCACCAAGGTCATGGGGCACCTGATGTTCGGTGTCTTGGCGCTGTCTGCTGATCAGTTGATGCGATTGCGGCAATGACACTCCGCACCGCGACACCTACGCTGACATCGCTGCCATCGATGACGCAGGACTCCTACGTCCAAAAATAGCAAGAACATGCCAATGACCTGGCCGAAAAGCCCTGCCGACTTCGCCAACGAGGAAATCTCGCTCCCGGCGGGCGAGTGCCTCAGCTTCACAATTCCGAAGTGGGACTTTTGCAAGAGGCTCAAATGACGCATATCACGACTCCCGTTACAGTAATCACCGGCTTTCTCGGCAGCGGGAAGACGACGCTGGTTAACCGCATCCTGCGAGAGTTGCACGGTCAGCGTGTCGCGGTGATTGAAAACGAGTTCGGCGCGGTCGGCGTCGATGCCGAGTTTCTTGTGACTGAAGGCGACGAGACCGTCATCCAACTTGTCAACGGCTGCTTGTGCTGTACCGTGCGCGGTGACCTTGCACGCGCACTCAACACGCTCAGCGAGAGTAGCGAGATTCAAGGATTTGTCTTTGATCGTGTTCTTATCGAAACGACAGGTATTGCCGACCCGGGGCCGATCATTCAGACCTTCCTCGCCGAAACGGCGATCCTGACGCGATTTCACCTTGACGGCGTTGTCACGCTGATCGACAGTGTGCATGCGTTCTCGCAACTCGACAAGATCGAAAATCGAGCGCAGGTGGCCTATGCCGATCGCCTGTTACTGACCAAATGCGATCTTGCCACGCCGTCGCAGCTCGAGGCTATCAGTGGGCGCCTGGCGGAGATGAACCCGCGAGCGGAACTGCTCTCGGTCGATTTACACAACGCGCCCGTTGCCGACGTGCTGAATCTGCTATTCGATGCGCACGGATACAGTTTTGACTACGTGCCCCCAGAGGAACTGAAGCAGCTCAAAGGCCGTAGACCTGCTGCGGATTTGAGCTTTCGGCCAGTGGCGCCCCGCCACACCAACGATATCGTGTCGTGCATCTTCGAGTCCAACGTCCCGCTCGACCTGGAACGTCTGAACGTATTCTTTGACATGGCCCAGCAACGTTATGGTTCTCGGCTGTGGCGTTACAAGGGCATCGTCTGGGCAGAACATCAACGACCGCGTCTCGTTGTTCAGGGCGTGCAGAATCTCCTCCAGATTACTGGCGGCACTATCTGGCGCGCTTTTGAGCCGCGGCACACATTGCTAGTGTTCATTGGACAAGCGATTGATCCGGGATGGATCAAAGCAGGGCTGCGCCGTTGCGAAGTGATTTCAGAATCGGCGTCAAAGGGCTAGCTAGTTGCCTGGACTCCCAAGTCCAGTGGAGGCGAGGGCGACGGCTTGCCGAGCGGAACCGACGACGTGCGATTCGTGACGGATGACCTAGCCCTTGAGGGCGTCGGATATCGCCGTCACGGAAGTGGCCAGCGACTTGTTTGCCCAGCGCTCAATCGCATCCTCAGGGCACGGCGCTCAAGGTCCCGCTTTTTTCGTCCCCGACGGGACGCCAAAGTCGCTGACCAGTCGCTGCAGTTCGGCTGCGTTCGCGACATCCATTTTGCGCAAGACGTTGGCACGGTGAACGTCCACCGTCTTGGGGCTGATGGCATAAATCCGCGCGATTTCTTTGCTGGTAAAACCCTTGGTGATGGCCTCCAGGATCTCTATTTCTCGCGCGGAGAGTCTTGCGAGCCGTTGCCTGAATTGCGCCTTGCGTTGACGGTCGGCGTAGTCGTCCGCGGCTTGGCGCAGAATACGGTTGATCGCGTCGAGAAATTCCTGCGCGTTGAACGGCTTCTGCAGGAAGGTCACCGCACCCATCTGCATCGCGTTGACGGCGGCGGGGACGTCGCCGTGGGCGGTGAGGAAAAACAGTGGAATGTCGCGGCCGAGGTCGACGAGCTTCTTCTGCAGTTCGAGGCCGCTCATGCCGGGCATGCGCAGGTCGAGCACTGCGCATACGGGGCCGTGTGCGTGGGCAACCGCCCGGAGGAATGCTTCGCCGGACGTGAATAGTCGGCCCTGCAAAACCCTCACAGCCCGCATGAATACTGGGATTCCGTCAGAAAGTAGCCCCACGATTTCCCTCAGAAAGTAAAATACAGGTGATTGAAACCTCAGGGAAATGGGGCTCCGTGCAGATGGCAACCGACGATTTTTTCCGATCCCGACTCGACCAGATGATTGATCTTCGGCACCCGTTGGTGGTGTTGGCGTCACGCATACCCTGGACGCAGATCGAAGCGGCCTTGGCCCCGGCGTTCGCCCGTAAGCACCGCGAAGGACAGGTCATCGAAGGCACCGATCTGTTCGGAACGACGCTCGAGATCGCGGGGAGCAGCGTGAGCATGGCGGGCCGGCCGCGGCTACCGATTCGGCTCATGGCTGCGCTGCTTTACCTCAAGCACGCGTTCAATCTCAGCGATGAAGAACTCGTGGTTCGGTGGTCGGAGAATGTCGTGTGGCAATTTTTCAGCGGCCTGGACTACTACACGCCAACGCTACCTTGCGATGCCACCCAGATTGGACGGTTTCGGACGGCGATTGGCGAAGCCGGCGTCGAAGAATTGCTCAAGGCCACGATTGACACGGCCGTGGCGACAAAGGCGGTACGCCCGGTTGAATTTGAACGGGTCATCGTCGACAGCACCGTGCAGGAGAAGGCCATCGCCCATCCGGTCGATAGCCGGTTGCTGGAGATTGCCCGGGCGAAAGTCGTGCAAGCGGCCAAGTCGGCAGGCATCGCACTGAAGCAGACCTTCATCAAGGAAGGCCGTGAGCTCCGACGCAAGGCCGGCGGCTACGCCCATGCCAAACAGTTCAAACGCCTTCGACGCACCGTCAAACGGCAACGCACGATCCTTGGCATCGTCCTGCGCGAGATCAAACGCAAACTCACCACGGCAACGGCACAATCGGGCGCCTCGATCACCCGCCTGACCACCCTGATGGCGCGTGCCGAGCGCATCCGCACGCAACAGCCCAAGGACAAGAACAAGCTCTACGCGCTGCACGCGCCGGAGGTCGAGTGTATCGGCAAGGGAAAAGCGCGTAAGCCCTACGAGTTTGGGGTCAAGGCCAGCATTGCCGTCACGCACAAGAGTGGCCTGATGGTGGGCGCGCGAACTTTCCCAGGTAACCCCTATGACGGCCATGTGCTCAATCAGCAGCTGGAGCAAACCGCGATCTTGCTGGAGGGGACCGGTAAGGCGCCGAAACAGGTGATCGTCGATCTGGGCTATCGCGGCGTGGATGCAGACAACCCGAGGGTGCAGATCATTCACCGTGGCAAGTACAAGTCACTGACACAACAGCAACGCCGATGGCTCAAGCGGCGCCAGGCAGTGGAACCCGCGATTGGGCATCTGAAGTCCGATCATCGAATGGACAGATGTTGGCTGCAGGGCTCACTCGGTGATGCATTGCATACTGTGCTCTGCGCTGCAGGGTACAACCTGCGGTGGTTGCTGCGGGCAATGCTCCGCCTGGGGCTGAAGGCGCTTTTTTTGCGTCCACTATTGCTGTCGCTACTGGCGCTCGTTCTTCACCGTTCGCTCACGCGGACCTGCCCTGCACCCCACGGTTCGAATGCCGTCGCAACCGGGGCCGGCGGGTGAATTTTGCAGGGCCGACTGAATACGCGCGAGGGGACCTTGATCGAGTCGAGCAGCCAGACGAGCCCTTCGAGGACATCTGGTTCGTCATCGACAAGGAAGACCTGAACGGTTGAGGTGTCCATGGGTCAGTCCGCGATGCGCAGCGTGAATCGGAAGGCACCGCCCGCACCGCCCGCACCGCCCGCACCGCCCGCACCGCCCGCACCGCCCGAGGGCAAAAGCTCGATCGATCCGCCGTGCGATTCGACGATGTTGCGACAGATCATCAGCCCCATCCCCAGTCCCGCTGGTTTGGTCGTGAAGTAGGGCTCGAACAGGCGATCGGCCACTGCGGGGGGGACGCCGGGCCCGCTGTCGCTGACCGTGACTGCGAGCATCCCGTCCTTTGTCGGGGCCAGGCGGATTTCGAGCCGTCGCCGGTCGGCCGGCACGTCGTGCATTGCGTCGAGCGCGTTGAGCATCAGGTTGACGAAGACCTGCTGGATTTCGACCGGTGTGCAGGACACCTGCGGCAGGCGGTCTGCGGCGGTGACAAGCGGGCGCACGCCGGCCGTGCGGAGCTGCGCCTCCATGAGCGTGATCGTCCGGCGGATCAGGTCCGTCAGGTCGGTGTGAGTGAAGTTGGCCGGCCGGCGGGAGACGAAGCCGCGCACGTTGCGCATGATCTCCGTCGCCTGCGCGAGGTGCATGCCGATCTTGGCGACCGCGTGCGTGATGCTTTTCAGGTCCGCGTCGCCCTGCTTGAGGCGTAGCGAGAGCCCGGCCAGGTAGCTCTGGCAGGCGTTGAGCGGCTGGCCGAGTTCATGGGCGAGGGCCGAGGCCATTTGCCCGACCAGCGACAGGCGCGAGGCGTGGGTCAGGGCGTCGCGCTGCTGGCGTTCGCGTTCCATCGCGAGGCGTTGCTGCGTGACGTCGTTGAAGGTGAAGGTGACTGCGCTGCTGCGCGGCGCGGAGATCACCGTGAAGTCGCGCCGCCCGCCGTCCCGCGTGACCCAGCCAAATTCGAAGTCGGCCACGCGGCACTGTTCGGGGGAAAGTTCGTCGCGCAGCAGCGCCGCGAGCGACGTGGGTTGCCCGTCGCGGAACGCGCGCGTCGGGTCTTCCAGCAGCCGCGGCATGTCTTTCGCGGTCCGTGCGCCGAGGTAGGACAGCAGCGAGCGGTTACACTCCACGACCGTCCCGTTGGCGTCGAGGACCAGCACTCCGAGCGGGAGGTTACGGAACAGCGATCGGTATTTTTCGCGGCTCTCAGTCGCGGCCTGCTGGGCCGCGCGGCGCCGTTCGACCTCGGCGCGCAGCGCTTCGTTGGTGTGCTGCAATGAGCGGGTGCGGCGCTCGACCATCTGTTCGAGCTGCAGGTTGGTGCGGCGCAACTGTTCTTCTGCCAGCCGGCGGTCGCTGACGTCCTGCAGTACCCACACCGACGGCGAGCCCGGATCGGTGGGGTCGGTCAGACGCCCGGAGAGCAGGCACCAGAACACCTCGCCATTGCGGCGAATGAGCTGGCGTTCATGGATGTAACCTTGGTCGCGCGCCATTTCCGGGTAAAGCCTGCCGACGCGATCGTATTCCTCCTCGCTGGCGTAGATGATCCGCACGTCGTGGTCATCCAGTTCGCCGGGGGCGTAACCGAGCATCTCGGCCATGCGCGGATTGGCCCAGATGATGTGCCGGTCCTTGAGGAAGCAGATGCCGACGATGGTGTTGTTGTAGAGCTCCTCGTAGGGAAACGTGTAGCCCTCCCGCGCTGGTGGTGCGGGGGCTCGCTTGTCGGCTGGCATGTCTGATCGCTTGGCGGGACTCACCCTTCCGATGATAAGCCAGCGGGCCGGCGACAGTGTCCTCAGCAAATGTGCCTCCCATGTGGATATTGCGGCGCAATAATGCCATATGCACCGCTCTGGGTCCTTCCCAGTGCTGGTGGCTGGCACATCGCCCGAAATGTTCGCCGTGTAACAGGATTCGTTATTGTGCGGCGCACTACGGAATCACTTTAGATCCATAGGGAATCTCTCCCGATGTGTGCGTGCGGCGGCGTCCCTAGACTCGGCTCCAAGCTGAGTCACCGTCCGTGGCTCCATGCGCCCCCACCCCGAAAGGAGTTCTGATGGCATACGAAGAATCAGTCCAGAAAGCGATAGCCAGCACCTACGACGACATCTGGCTCGTCGCCGGCCAGCGCACCCCGTTCGCCGACTACAACAGCGTGTTGCGCGACGTGTCGCCGACCGATCTCGGTATTTTTGCTGCGCGCGCGCTGTTCGAAAGGAGC
This sequence comes from Aromatoleum bremense, assembly GCF_017894365.1. Taxonomy (NCBI): domain Bacteria; kingdom Pseudomonadati; phylum Pseudomonadota; class Betaproteobacteria; order Rhodocyclales; family Rhodocyclaceae; genus Aromatoleum; species Aromatoleum bremense. The sequence continues at coordinate 4,369,499 of NZ_CP059467.1, read as the reverse complement.
GGCGTTCCGGCCCGCGAGGTTGACGCGATCGTCGGCGGCAACGTGGCACAGGCGAGCTTCGACACCTATTACTTGCCGCGTCACATCGGCCTGTATTCGGGCGTGAATCCCTCCGTTCCGGCGTTGCTCGTGCAGCGCCTGTGCGGTACCGGTTTCGAGACCATCATCGCCGCTGCCGACCAGATCGCGCTGGGCAAGGCGAAGGTGGCGTTGTGCGTGGGCACCGAGTCGATGTCGCGCAACCCGATCGCTGCCTACACGCACCGTGCGGGCTTCCGCATGGGCCAGCTCGACTTCCGTGACTTCCTGTGGGAAGCGACCAAGGACACCGCATCCAGTACCAGCATGGGCGACACTGCGGAAAACCTCGCCCGGCAATACGGCATCTCGCGTGAAGAGGTCGACCGCTTCGCTGCACAGAGCTTCGCGCGTGCAGTCGAGTCCTGGCAATCGGGATGGTTCGCGGGCGAGGTGACGCCCGTGGTCAATGCCAAGTGGGAGCTCGACGGCTACAACGCCCGTTCGCTGAAGCTCGCCGACCGCGCCGAAAGTTTCGAGCGCGACGGCCACGTGCGCCAGACGTCCTACGAGGCTCTGCAGAAGCTCAAACCCGCCTTCGGTGGCGTGCAGACGGGCGGCAACAGCTCCGCGATCGTCGACGGTGCTGCGGCGCTTATCGTCGCCGACGGCGACTGGGTGCGGGCGAACGGCGTGAAGCCGCTGGCGCGGATCGTGGCAGGCGCTGTGGTCGCAGTTCCGCCCGAAATCATGGGCATCGGGCCGGCGCCGGCCATCCGCGCTGCAACGCAGATCGCCGGCCTGACTGTGGGAGACCTGGGCCGTATCGAGATCAACGAGGCGTTCGGCGCGCAGTACCTCGCCTGCGAGAAGGAGCTCGGACTCGACCGCGATAAGAGCAATGTGCATGGCGGCGCGATCGCGATCGGCCATCCGCTCGGCGCGTCCGGCGTGCGCCTGACGACCACCGTCGCACGCGAGTTGCAGGAAGCGGGGCTGCAGTACGGCGTGTCCTCGGCCTGTGCGGGTGGCGGGCAGGGCGTGGCGATCATCGTCGAGAACGTGACGTGAGGCCCCAGACATGAAATTCGAAAACAGCACCTTCATCATCACCGGCGGCGCGTCGGGACTGGGCGAAGCCACCGCACGAGCCTTCCACGCAGCAGGTGCGAACGTTGTCATCGCGGATCTGAACACCGCCGCCGGCGAGAAGCTCGCCGACGAGTTCGGCAGCCGTGCGGCCTTCCATCGCACGGATGTCGCTTTCGAAGCCGATGCGCGCGGCTGTGTCGAAGTTGCACTGAAGCGTTTCGGCACCCTCAACGGGCTGGTTAGCTGTGCCGGCATCGGCACGGCAGCCAAGGTCCTGGGTAAGGACGGCCCGCATCCACTGGACGTCTTCAGCCGCATCGTGAACGTGAACCTCGTCGGCACCTTCAACATGATCCGCATCGCCTCCGAAGCGATGTCGAAGGGCGAAGCGAATGCCGGTGGCGAGCGCGGCGTCATCATCAACACCGCATCGGTCGCCGCCTACGACGGCCAGATCGGCCAGGCCGGCTACGCCGCGTCGAAAGGCGGCATCGTGTCGATGACGCTGCCGATCGCACGCGAACTCGCCCGCTTCGGCATCCGTGTCGTGACGATCGCGCCGGGCCTGTTCCTGACGCCGATGATGCAGGGCTTGCCGCCTGATGTGCAGAAAACGCTCGGTGAGACGGTGCCGTTCCCGCCGCGCCTCGGAGAGCCGGCCGAATATGCGCAGCTGGCACGCCAGATCGTCGAGAACGTGATGCTCAACGGCGAAACGATCCGCCTAGACGGGGCGATCCGGCTCGCGCCGCGTTGAGAGAGGTTGGCAGGCCTGCGGGGTGCCAGTCTTGCCCGAACGTACCCGATGAATCCGTGATGGGGAGCCGGCTGCAGCGGGAGATCGGGTCGAGCCGGTTGTGCGGATCGCGCGATGGCCACTGGTTGACGCAGGGACCTCGGATTACCCGAGGAAGAGTTGGTATGCAGGGTTGCTGGATTCTTCCCAGTAGCGGTAGCCCAGGTTTTTTAGAAAGTCCTGGAACTTGAGCATCTCTTCGGGCGGTACTTGCATGCCAACCAGGATGCGTCCGTAGTCAGCGCCGTGGTTCCGGTAGTGAAAGAGGCTGATGTTCCAGTTCGCACTCATCTTGTTGAGGAAGTTCATCAGGGCGCCAGGGCGCTCTGGAAATTCGAAGTGGTAGAGAATTTCGTTCTCGACCTTGGGGGCGTGGCCGCCGACCATGTGGCGGATATGCATTTTGGCCAGCTCGTCGTCGGTCAGGTCAACGGTGGCAAAGCCTTGCTTTTGGAGTCGGTCGATCAGCTTCAGGGATTCGTGCCGGTTGGCGACCTGTATGCCGACAAAGACATGGGCTTCGGAGGCTCGGTTGTAGCGGTAGTTGAACTCGGTGATGCTGCGCTGGCCGACCACCGAAACGAATTTCTTGTAGGAGCCCGGCTTCTCGGGGAGGGTGACGGCTAGGATGGCCTCACGCTGCTCGCCCACCTCAGCGCGCTCCGCGACGAAGCGGAGGCGGTCGAAGTTGGTATTGGCGCCGGAGGCGACGGCAACCAGGGTCCTGTCCTTGAGCTGGTGCTTTTCAGCATATGCCTTGGCGCCGGCGATGGCGAGTGCGCCGGAAGGTTCGAGGATGGACCGGGTGTCCTCGAAGACGTCCTTGATCGCCGCGCAGATGGCGTCGGTGTCGACCAGGACGACTTCGTCGACGACCTGGCGGCAGATGCGGAAGGTTTCCTCGCCGACGTACTTGACCGCAGTGCCATCGGCAAACAGGCCGACCTGCTCCAATCGGATGCGGCGGCCGGCTTTCAGGGAGCGGGCCATCGCGTCTGCGTCGACGGTTTCGACACCGATGATCTTCACGTCGGGACGCAGGCGCTTGATGTAGGCGCCGACGCCGGCGATCAATCCGCCCCCGCCGATGGCACAGAAAACCGCGTGAATGGGTTTGGGGTGCTGGCGGAGGATTTCCATGCCGATGGTGCCTTGGCCCGCGATCACTTCGGGATCGTCGAAGGGATGGACGAAGGTTAGCTTCTCGGCCTCTTCCAGTTCCAGGGCGTGGGCGTAGGCCTCATCGAATGAGTCACCGAACAACACCACCTCGCCGCCCCGACTGCGTACGCCCTCGATCTTGATCGGTGGCGTCGTGGTCGGCATGACGATGACCGCACGGACGCCCATCTGCTGGGCCGCGAGCGCGACCCCTTGAGCGTGATTGCCGGCTGAGGCCGCGATTACGCCGCGGCTCTTCTTTTCCGCCGAGAGGTGGGCCATCTTGTTGTAAGCCCCGCGGATCTTGAAAGAGAACACCGGTTGCATGTCCTCGCGCTTCAGGAGGACGCGATTGGAAATGCGGGCCGAAAGATTCTTGGCAAGGTCCAGGGGCGATTCGATGGCGACATCGTAGACCTGGGCGTTGAGAATCTTTTCCAGATAGTCGGGAGGGCTGGGGGACATAGGGCGGACGACGAAAGGGCTGGAGAAAAACGCTAAAGATCGGAGGGCGACCCGACCTTTGACAAGTCGACCTTCTCCATTCCGTCCCTTACCCGGTTAAGGTAATGAACGAAGGCAACCTTGTCGTCGAACCGGAATTCCTCCATCGACTGTCGATAGAACTCGTAGATCTTGGGTTGAATGTTGTTCCAGAATTCTCGCCCGGTCGGTGTCAGAACAACGCGCTTCGCACGGCGATCGACGGTATCGGCAACCCGCTTGACCTGGTCGTCCCGTTCGAGGCGCTTCAGGACGGCATCCAGGTTTTGGCGGCTGACACCCAGATACTCGGCGAGATCGGAAAAAAGCATCCCTTCAACGACCTTTGGACGCGAAAGTGCACCAAGTACCGACCACTGGACCGAGGTAATGCCGATCTCCTTGGTGGATCGCCGTTCCAACGTAACGCCAACCTGAAACATTCGGAAAAACAGTCGGTTGTGGATCGCGGATACGGACTGGTCGTAGGCAGGGTCGATGGGGTTGCTCATGGGGCGATGGATCCATCCAAGGGATTGCAGATCATGTTTCGGGATCGAAACGAACATATCAGTCTACCAGCGGAGGTCTCGGGCCCGAAGAGTGGATGGATCATGCCGTGTCCCCGTGTACGTCGGCATGCGGCGTGGTACGTTCCCGGACGGAAGCGCCCGGTGTCGTGACTTGAGCGAAACCGTAGGACAAGGGTGCCTGTCCTACGGCCCGGCGTAGTCGAAACGTCCTGAAATCAGTTGCCGGTAAAGACTGGTTGGCGCTTTTCGGTAAAGGCTTCGACGCCTTCGCGATAGTCTTCGCTCCATCCAAGTTCGCGGACGAAGCAAGCTTCCAGCGATAGTTGCTGTTCCAGGGTATTCGTTGTGGACGCATGCATCGCCTGTCGGGTGCGGACAAGGGCTTTGGTGGGCATGGCGGCCAATTGCTGGGCGAGCGCATCGACGCCGGCCGAGAACTCGCTGTCGTCCAGTGCCTGCCAGATCAGGCCCCATTCGGCAGCTTTTGCAGCGGGGAGTTTTTCCGCGAACATCGCCAGGCCCAAGGCGCGAGCGATCCCGAGGCGCTGCGGCAGGAACCAGGTGCTTCCGGTATCCGGGCTGAGCGCAATGCGGGAAAAGGCCTGAAGGAAATACGCGGACTGGGTGGCAACAACGACGTCGCAGGCGAGTGCGAACGACGCGCCGCCACCTGCGGCGACACCATTGACCGCTGCAATGGTCGGTACGCGCAGGTTCTGGAGGCGCATCACCAGTGGTTTGAAATTCCTTTCGACGACGTTGCCGATGTCGGGAAGCTTGCCACCCTTGGCTTGCATGGCGGGGTCGGCAAGGTCCTGGCCGGCGCAGAACGCTCGTCCGGCACCGGTGATGACCAGAACGCGGGCCGATCCGTGATCCTGCACCTGATCCAGGGCAGCCAGCAATTCACGATTTGTCTCATCGTTCAGGCTGTTGAGTTTCTCCGGGCGGTTCAGTGTCAGCCGGGCGATGCTTCCGTCGAATGTGAGGGTGATGTTCGAGAATTCCATGTTGAGCTCCTTTTGGCACAAGTGGTTGGTCAAAGACGGCGACGCTAGGCACGTCCGTTAGAAGTTCGATTCATCCATCGCGAGCACCGCTTCCGCTCCCGCGGTGATGGCTAGAGCCAAGCCGTTGGCACGGGACAGGAAATGATCGGTAAAGAACCGGGCCGTTCGGACCTTCGTCTTGTAGAACGTCGATTGGCCGGCGGCTGCTCGAAGTTTGTCCGTTGCAACCAGCGCCGAACGACCGAGCTGCCAACCACCGGTGACAATGCTGAAGAGTTCGAGGAAGGGGGCGGCGCCGGCGGCCGCACGATTGGGCTCGACGGCGTAGGTGTCGAGGACGAACTCGACACTTCTTGTCAGCGCATCGATGCCGTCCCTGAGGGCGGTCCCGAGCGCGGTCAGGTCGGATTCGTCATGGCGTTCGAGGTCGGATTGAACCTTGCGCATCTTCTCGACGAGAGCGAGGATGGATTTGCCCTCGTCCCGTGCCACCTTGCGGCCGATGAGGTCGGCTGCCTGGATGCCTGTGGTTCCCTCGTAGATGGCCGTGATTCGGGCATCTCTCAGGTGCTGTGCGGCGCCGGTTTCCTCGATGAAACCAATGCCGCCATGGATCTGGATGCCGAGGGACGCAATATCGATACCGCTTTCCGTGAACCAGCCCTTGGCGACGGGCATCATCAGGTCGACAAATGCCAGGCTCTCGTTGCGCATCGCTTCGTCGGGATGCCGGGCGGCGACATCCATGGCAACCGCAATCGAGCACGCCTGGGCGCGCATGACCTCGATGCGGGATTTCATCGACAGGAGCATCCGTCGAACGTCGGGATGCCGCACGATAGGCACCCTCGTGCCCGACTTGTCGCCGAGTTCCGAGCCCTGGATACGTTCTTTCGCATAGGCGAGGGCGCGTTGATAGGCACGCTCGCCGATACCCAGTCCCTCGAGGCCAACGGCGAATCGAGCCGCATTCATCATGATGAACATGTTGTCCAGGCCGCGATTTTCTTCGCCGACGAGGTATCCGGTCGCCCCCTGGTTGTCGCCAAAGGCCATTACGCAGGTCGGGCTGGCGTGGATCCCCATCTTGTGTTCGATCGAAACACAGCGGACATCGTTGGGGGCGCCGAGCGAGCCGTCCGCATCGACCAGGATCTTGGGTACGACGAACAGGGAGATGCCCTTGCTGCCTGCCGGTGCGCCTTCGACTCGCGCAAGGACCAGATGCACGATGTTGGGCGCCATGTCGTGGTCACCGTAGGTGATGAAAATCTTCTGGCCATGCAGCCGGTAGGTGCCATCGGCTTGGCGGATGGCGCGTGTGCGAATGGCTGCAAGGTCGGATCCGGCCTGCGGTTCCGTGAGCACCATCGTGCCGGTCCATTCGCCACGCACCATCGCGGGCAGGAATGTTCTTTTGAGGTAGTCGGACCCTCGAAGTTCGAGTACCTGCTGGGCGCCGCGAGTCAGCATGGGGGAGAGGGCGAAAGCCATGTTTGCCCCATTCCAAATCTCTTCGACGAAGGTCGACAGCAGTTGCGGAAGCTCTTGGCCGCCTGATTCCTTCGGCGAGGCAAGCGAGGTCCAGCCGCTCTCGCTGAACAGTTTGTACGCCTCGCGCCACCCGCCGGGCATGCGAACGCCATCAGCCTGCCACCGCGCGCCTTCGATATCGCCGCTGCGATTGAGGGGGGACAGAACGCCATTAGCGAACTTCCCCGCCTCTTCGAGGATGGCATCCGCCAGGTCTGGCGATGTCTCTTCATAGCCAGGGAGTCCTGCGACTTCATCGAGGCTGGCCATGTCATGAAGCAGAAAGCGCATCTCATGTAGCGGGGCGATGTATTCGTTCATAAGGGATCCGTGAGCTGGTGGGCAACATGACCGGAACGCGCGCGAGCCCGTGTCGCATGTTGAAGGGAGAGTGAGGTTTATGAGTAAACGCCTTGATATAGCGGTATAGATGTATCGCCTTAAAACGCAATGCAACTCTACATCTGAGAAAAATATCTATCAAGTACTTGACACAAATACCGCACGGATCCAAGATGAACCCGAGGCTGACAAATACAACCACGGAGACAAACCATGACCTTTCCTCACCTCCTTTCCGAGCTCCGCGTGGCGGACACGGTGCTACCCAATCGAATGGTCATGGGTGCGATGCACACGCGCCTCGAGACCCTCGATCGTCCCCATGAGCGGCTTGCGGCGTTCTACGCGACCCGGGCTGCGGGTGAGATCGGTCTCATCCTCACCGGCGGCTATTCACCTACGCCGGAAGGAGTAATGGACAAGGATGCACCGGTGCTGAACAGCGTGGATCAGCTCCCCGAGCATCGACTGGTCACCTCCGAGGTGCACAAGGCCGGTGGACGCATCGTTCTGCAGATCCTGCACGCCGGGCGCTATGCAAAGGTGCCGACGTGTGTCGCGCCATCGTTGGGAAAAGCGCGCATCAACGTCTTCCCGCCGCGCGACTTGAGCACCCGGGAAGTCTGGGAGCTGGTCGAGAGCTACGCCCACACCGCTTATCTGGCCGAGGAGGCCGGCTACGAGGGCGTCGAGATCATGGGCTCCGAGGGTTACCTGATCAACGAGTTCACGGCGGCAATCACCAATCATCGTGACGACGAATTCGGCGGCAGCTTCGACAAACGCCTCCGGTTTCCGCTGGAGATCATCAAGGCGGTCCGGGCACGCGTGGACAGTGGCTTCATGGTCATCTACCGAATCTCGGCCATCGACCTGATGGATGGCGGCATGACCGGCCCCGAGATCGCCGAGTTCGCACGTCGGGTCGAAGCCGCGGGTGCCGATCTCATCAATATCGGCGTGGGCTGGCATGAATCCGGGGTGCCCACCATGGCGGCTGCGGTGCCGCGTGGCGCATGGATTTCTGCGGTGAGGAACGTCAAGGATGCGGTGTCGATTCCGGTGATGGCGTCCAACCGGATCAATATGCCGGAGACGGCCGAAGAGATCATCGCATCCGGTGCGGCGGACCTGGTGTCAATGGCGCGGCCGCTTCTGGCCGACCCCGATTTCGCGAGGAAGACGCGCCTCGGGCTGAGCACGGAAATCAACACCTGTATCGCGTGCAATCAGGCATGTCTGGATCGCATCTTCACCGACCGTACGGCGACCTGCCTGGTCAATCCCCGAGCGGGTCGCGAGATCGAGTTCAAGGCGGGCAAGGCTGCGGAGGCAAAGCGAATTGCGGTGGTCGGTGGCGGGCCGGCGGGAATGGCGTTTGCGGTCAATGCCGCCGAGCGCGGTCATCACGTCACGCTCTTCGAGGCGGCCAGCCAACTCGGCGGGCAGTTGAACATGGCCAAGGCGGTCCCGGGCAAGAGCGAGTTCAACGAAATGCTTCGCTACTTCCGGGTCATGCTGGAAAAGAACTGGGTCAAGATCCAACTCGGGAAGAAAGCCACGGTCGATGACCTGGGCGGCGGGAAGTTCGATGAAGTCGTGATCGCCACCGGTGTGCTTCCCCGTACCCCCGACATTCACGGCATCAATCACGCGAAAGTCCTCAGCTATATCGATGTGCTGACGGGGCGCGCGACCGTTGGTAATACCGTCGCCATCATCGGCGCAGGGGGGATCGGATTCGACGTCGCCGAGTTTCTGCTTGGCGATCACGATGAGGGTCTCAAGCCTTCGAGCTTCTTCAAGGCATGGGGCGTCGATGCGACCAACGCGACCCCGGGCGGTCTTTTGCCCGCGGCCGAGCACGCGCCGATCCGGACCGTCCATATGTTCCAGCGCAAGACGGAAACGCTGGGCAAGAACCTCGGCAAGTCCACCGGCTGGATCCTGAAGGCCCGCCTCCGCAAGGCAAAGGTGACGATGACTGCCGGCGCGTCCTATAGCGCGATCGATGACCACGGCCTGCATTACTCGGTCGATGGCGAGTCGCACGTGCTGCAAGTCGACAACGTCATCCTGTGTGCCGGCCAGGTGTCGAACCGGGAACTTTATGCCGAGCTCGATCAAGCCGGCGTCAAATTCCATGTGATTGGCGGGGCCGACGTTGCCAGCGAGCTGGACGCCCTGAGGGCGATCGATCAGGCGACCCGCCTCGCCGTTTCGATCTAAGGGCGAGCAATTCCGGGGATGCAAACCATGCACAAATTCAATACCGATCTCGAAAAGTGCCAGGCCAACTTCCAGGCGCTGACGCCAATTCGCTTCCTCACGCGCGCTGCCGAGGTATTTCCGGATCGTACTGCGGTCATCTACAAGGACCGTCGGTACACCTGGGCCGAGTATTCGGATCGCTGCCATAAACTTGCCCGCGCGCTGATCGCTTCCGGGGTCGAACGCGGTAACACGGTTGCGATCATGGCCCCCAATGTTCCGGCGATGGTCGAGGCACAGTTCGGTGTTCCGCTTTCGGGTGGCGTCATCAATTGCATCAACATTCGCCTCGATGCAGCGGCAGTTGCTTTCATTCTGGAGCACTCCGAGACGAAGGTAATGCTGGTCGATCAGCAATTCGCCAAGGTGGCTCGGGACGCGATCGCCCTGAGCGGCATGCCGATTCCGGTCATCGACATCGCGGACAGTGACGCCGGATCGACCGATCTGATCGGGAAGATCGAGTACGAGGACTTCCTCGAGTCGGCGCCCCGGACCGTCTCCGTTCGCTATCCCGAAGAGGAATGGGAAGCCATCGCGCTGAACTACACCTCGGGCACGACTGGCAATCCGAAAGGGGTCGTCTACCATCACCGCGGGGCTTACCTGAATTCCCTGGGCCAGATCATCAATGCGGAATTGGCGGGGCGGCGGCCCGTCTATTTGTGGACGCTGCCGCTCTTCCACTGCAACGGCTGGTGCTATGCCTGGGCACTGGCCGCGGTCGGGGGCACGCATGTCTGCTTGCGCAAAGCTGCCGCCAGCGACATTTTCGCGGCGATCGAGCAGCATCAGGTCACCCATTTCTGCAGTGCTCCCACGGTTCTGAACTTTCTGATCGCGGGCAAGCCGGCGTCCTGGAAAGCTCCTGACGAGCCGATCAAGGTGGTGTGCGCCGGGGCGTCTCCGCCGGTTTCAGTCCTGCAACAAGTCGTCGAGATGGGCTTTTCGGTGCTCCATGTCTATGGCATGACCGAGATGCACGGAATTACGACCCTTTGCCAATCCCAGGAGAGCTGGGAAGGCCTGGATCTGACGGAGCGGATGGGCCGTCTCGGCCGTCAGGGGGTACGGACGGTGGTTGCGGATGAAATGATCGTCTGCGCCCCCGACTCGTACGAGTCCGTTCCGCGTGACGGCAAGACGATCGGCGAGGTGATGTTCAGGGGCAACCTAGCGATGAAGGGCTATCTCAAGAACCCCGCCGCAACCCGGGAAGCCTTTGCCGACGGCTGGTATCACACCGGTGACCTCGCCGTCATGCATGAGGACGGCTACATCGAGATCAAGGATCGTTCCAAGGACATCATCATTTCCGGTGGCGAGAACGTTTCCTCGCTCGAACTCGAAGACGTCCTCTACACCCTCCCGGCGATTGCGGAGGTCGCCGTGGTTGCGGTTCCCGACGAAAAGTGGGGCGAGGTGCCGTGCGCAATCATCGATCTCAGACCCGAGCACGTCGGCAAGGTCTCCGAACAGGACGTGATTCAGTTCTGCCGCACCAAGTTGCCGGGCTTCAAAGTCCCACGGCACATCATCTTCGAGCCGATTACCCGAACGGCAACGGGAAAGCTGCAGAAATTCAAGCTTCGTGCCCACGCGGCAGAAGTCATCTCGGCGCGTAAAGCGTGAATAGCAAAGGAGTCAGCAAGAATGCGTGGTCTTAAGGAAAAAGTAGTGATCGTCACCGGCGCGGGTGGCGGGATCGGCGGAGCGCTGGTCAAGCGCTTCTGCGAAGAAGGCGCCAATGTAGTTGCCTGCGACATCAATGAGGCATCCCTGCTGGCACTGACCGATCGCCTGAAGGAGTTCGAAGGGCAGATCACGCCCTTGGTGATGGACATTACCGACCATGCTGGCGTGGCCGCGAAAATTGGCGAGGTGACGGAGCGCCTCGGTCGTATCGATGTTCTGGTGAATAACGCCGGTTGGGATGTGCTTAAGCCATTCGTCGAAACGAGCCCGGACTTCTGGCAGAAGCTGGTGGATATTAACCTGATGGGTCCCCTGAATCTGCAGCATGCCGTCTTGCCCATCATGATCGCGAAGGGGGGCGGCAAGATTGTCAATATCTCCTCTGACGCGGGCCGTGTGGGCTCCTCCGGTGAGTCCGTCTATTCCGCATGCAAGGGCGGGATCATTGCATTCAGCAAAACGCTGGCTCGCGAAACTGCTCGTCACAACGTGCGCGTCAATGTGGTCTGCCCTGGACCGACGGATACGGCAATTCTTCGCTCCTTTGTCGGCGAAGGCGATGTCGGCAAGAAGATCTATGACGGTCTGATTCGCGCCATCCCGCTCAAGCGCGTCGGGCAGCCTGAAGACATTCCAGGCATGGTCGCCTTCCTGTCGAGCGACGACGCCAATTTCATTACCGGCCAGGTTATCAGCGTGTCCGGTGGTCTGACCATGCACGGCTGAGGAATATCATGAGCGACTATACCGACATCCTTTTCGAAGTTACCGCGGGCGTTGCCCGGATTACGATCAACCGCCCGGAGAAATACAACGCGTTCCGCGGCAAGACCTGCGACGAACTGATCGATGCGCTCCACAAGGCTGCGTGGGATCGTTCAATCGGCGTGGTGGTCCTTACCGGCAGCGGCGACAAGGCCTTCTGCACCGGTGGCGACCAGTCGGCGCATGACGGCGGCTACGACGGCCGCGGCCTGATCGGCTTGCCGGTCGAGGAGCTTCAGGGTTTGATCCGCGAAGTGCCGAAGCCGGTGATCGCCCGGGTCAACGGCTATGCGATCGGCGGGGGCAATGTGCTGGTCACTTGCTGCGACCTCGCGATCGCCTCGGAGACGGCCCAGTTCGGACAGGTGGGCCCCAAGGTCGGCTCAGTCGATCCCGGATTCGGCACCGCTTTGCTCGCCCGCGTCGTCGGTGAAAAGAAGGCACGCGAAATCTGGTTCCTGTGCCGTCGCTACACCGCCCAGCAAGCCTTGGCGATGGGCCTGGTCAATGCCGTGGTTCCGGCGGCCGAACTCGACGCCGAAGTGGACCGCTGGTGCGAGGAAATCATGGCCATGAGCCCAACCGCTCTGGCGATTGCCAAACGCTCGTTCAACGCCGATAGCGACTCGATCCGTGGCATCGGCGGTCTCGGCATGCAGGCGCTCAGCCTTTATTACGGCACCGCGGAGTCGCATGAAGGCGTGGCCGCGTTCTTGGAAAAGCGCAAGCCGCGCTTCCGTGATGTCGGGAAGGAAGGCGAGGGCAAGTGATGAGCGCCACGCTGACGTACCGGGCCAACGCCGCCGTCATCACCCTGAATCGGCCGGAAGCCCTGAATGCGCTGAACGGCGACATGATTCAGCGCATCGGAGCCCTCATCGACGAAGTCCGGCAATCGGAAGCGAAGTTTCTGATTGTTGTCGGCGCAGGAAGCAAGGCGTTCTGCGCAGGAGCCAACGTCAAGGAGATTCTGGGCAAGAATTCTGCGGACCAGAAGGCGTTCGCGCAACTCGGACAGCTCACCTTTGCCAAGCTTGATGAACTGCCGATTCCGTCCATTGCGGTCGTCTCAGGCGTGGCGTTTGGCGGGGGATTCGAATTGGCGATGGCCTGTACGTTCAGGGTGGCAACCCCCAAAGCTCGATTCGCTCTCCCGGAGATCAAGCTTGGATTGATCCCAGGCTACGGCGGCACGCAGCGTCTGCCACGGCTCGTTGGCGCCTCACGAGCCCTCGAGATCATCGCAACCGGTCGGATTCTCGATGCCGCGGAAGCTGAGCGGATCGGGCTGGTCAGCAAGATCGACGAGGGCGACGACCCGATTGCCATCGGTCTGAGTTTCGCAACTGTCCTGGGGAGTCCGCCACCCGCTTCGCTCCTGATGGCGCGGCAGGCGGTGGCTCGCGCGCTAGATTTGCCCCTGACGCAGGGCTTCGAGGCCGAAGCGGCGCTCTTTGCGGCGTCGACGCAAACCGGCGATGCGGGGGAGGGCGTCCGGGCATTCCTGGAAAAGCGCAAACCGGAGTTTGCCGGCACCTAAGCATCGCGCCGAGAAGGATCTCCCCCGGCCCTGGCGGCCCCCCGTAGTTTTTTCGATCCGGCTACTGCCCGGAGGGGATCGCTTTGCCCGACGCCAGGAGGTGGTCTCCTCCCACCTTTCTTTTCGGGATGTCCCGATCACTCGAATGATGGACCACAGCATGAGCGCCTTCAGAGCATATTTGATCGACAAGGCCGATGACGGCACCGTTGCCGGCCGGCTGACGCAGCTTGCACCCGAAGACCTTGACGATGGCGAGGTCACTATCCGGGTTCACTACTCGAGCGTGAACTACAAGGACGCGCTGGCTGCGACCGGTGCCGGGAGGATCGTGCGTCGCTTCCCCTGTGTCGGCGGCATCGACATGGCCGGCGAGGTGGTGGCCAGTACGGATTCACGGTTCGCACCGGGCGACAAGGTGGTGGCGACCGCGTTCGACATCGGGGTTTCACATCACGGCGGCTATGCCGAATTCGCGTGTGTGCCGGCGGATTGGGTGGTTCCCCTGCCCTGCGGCCTGGATCTCCTTGAAGCGATGGCCTTGGGAACGGCTGGATTTACGGCGGCACTGGCCATCGTGCGGATGGAGCACAACGGGCTTGCCCCGGCGAATGGCCCGGTCGTCGTCAGCGGCGCAACCGGTGGCGTTGGAGGGCTCGCGATCGACATGCTTTCGCGTCTCGGCTACCACGTTGTCGGCTTGACGCGAAAAGACACCGAGACCGAGTACCTGGAAATGCTTGGCGCTTCCGAGGTCAGGCTCACGTCCGCGATCGATCTCGACAATATCCGGCCGCTGGAAGCGAGTCAGTGGGCAGGGGCGATCGACAACGTCGGTGGTCCGGTCCTGAACTGGCTCATCGCGACAATGAAGCGGGCCGGCACCGTGGCCTGCGTCGGAAACGCCGCAGGCTTCAAGCTCGAAAGCACGGTGTTTCCCTTCATTCTCCGTGGCGTCAGCCTCCTCGGAATCGATTCCGGCTTCATCGCCTACCCAACCCGCAAGCGGGTCTGGGACCGGCTGGCCAGCGACCTCAAACCGCGCCATCTGATGGACGTGACGCGGGTGATCGACCTGGAGGCCCTGCCGACCTGCTTCGACGACTTCGTCGCAGGACGGGTCAAGGGCCGCACCGTTGTCCGGGTTTCCGCATAAACAAGACAAAGATCGCTGGAGGAGACAATGAGCGAATTCATACTCGAGACACGAGGTCTCAGCAAGAACTTCAAAGGTTTTGCCGCGGTCTCGGACGTCAGCCTGAAGGTGCGCCGTGGATCGATTCACGCCCTGATCGGCCCCAACGGCGCAGGGAAGACCACGTTCTTCAACCTGGTCACGAAGTTTCTCCCGCCCAGCTCCGGGACCATCCACTTCAAGGGTGAGGACATCACCCATGAAGCGCCGGCGGTGTCCGCCAGGCGGGGTTTCGTGCGGTCGTTTCAAATCTCGGCGACCTTCCCGCACTTGTCGGTGCTCGAGAACGTTCGCATCGGCTTGCAGCGGAAGCTCGGTACCGAGCTCCATTTCTGGAAGTCCGAGAAGTCCCTTTCGAAACTGAACGACGAAGCCATGGCTCTGCTGGACGAAGTGGGCCTCGGGCGCTTCGCGGACACCACCACCGCCGAGATGTCGTACGGGCGCAAGCGTGCCCTGGAGATTGCCACGACCCTGGCCCTCGAGCCCGAGCTGATGCTGCTCGACGAGCCGACCCAAGGGATGGGGCAAGAGGACATCTCCCGCGTGGTCGATCTGATCCGGAAAGTCTCCGCGAACCGAACCATCTTGATGGTCGAGCATAACCTCTCGGTCGTCGCCGACCTGTGCGACCGGATCACTGTCCTCACGCGTGGCTCGGTCCTGGCCGAAGGAAGCTACGACGAGGTTTCGAAGAATCCGCAGGTGCTCGAAGCATATGTCGGCTCCGACGACATGAGCGACGCTCATCACTGATCGGGGAATGACCATGACAAGCGCATTTCAGCCGCAACCCGAGTTTCTGCGATTGACCGACGTGCACGCCTTCTACGGCGAATCGCACGTCCTGCATGGTATCGATCTCACCGTTCATAAGGGTGAGTGCGTGACGCTTCTCGGCCGCAACGGCTCGGGTCGATCGACGAGCCTCAAGTCGATCATGGGCCTCGTCGGTCGGCGCACCGGATCGATCATGCTCAACGGCAACCAGATCATCGACGAGGCGACACACAGAATTGCACGGCGCGGGGTCGGCTACTGCCCCGAGGAAAGGGCAATTCTGGCCTCGCTGTCGACCGAGGAAAACCTCACGCTGGCGCCTGTCGTCGCCAGTGGCGGTATGTCGGTCGACGAGATCTACGACATGTTCCCCAACCTGAAGGAGCGCCGAAACAGCCCGGGAACCAAGCTGTCGGGCGGTGAGCAGCAAATGCTCGCGATGGCGCGGATCCTTCGAACCGGGGCAAAGCTCCTGCTTCTGGACGAGATAACCGAGGGGCTTGCACCGGTGATCGTCAAGCGCCTGGGGGAAGTCATTACGGTGCTCAAGCAGCGCGGCTACACCATCGTGCTGGTGGAGCAGAACTTCCGCTTCGCGGCGCCATTGGCCGATCGTCATTACGTGCTGGAGCACGGCGAACTGGTGGCGACGATCCCCCGCGAAGAGCTGCCGGAAAAGATGGATTGGCTGCAGCAAACACTCGGCGTCTGACGCCGGGTTCTTTTCCCATACCAAAGGAGACAGAAGATGAAAGCGAAAAAAATTGCCGCGGGCATGGTCGCGTTGTTGGCGATGTCCGGGCTCGCTCAGGCACAGATTTCCGATAGCGTCGTCAAGATCGGCGTTTTGACGGACCTGTCCGGGCAGTATTCGGATCTCGCGGGCCACGGTTCGGTGCTGGCGACGAAGATGGCCATCGAGGATTTTGTGGCAGCCGAAAAGCCGGCGTTCAAGATCGAAATGGTCACCGCAGACCACCTGAACAAGGCCGACATCGCGTCCGCCAAGGCACGGGAATGGTTCGAGCGCGAGGGCGTCGATACGGTCTCCGATGTCGTCACGACCCCCGTGGCACTCGCCGTGATGAAGGTCGCCAAGGACAAGAATCGGCTCGTGCTCGGGACCGCTCCGGCGGCCAGCTCGATTACCAATGAAAATTGCAACGACGTCACGATTCACTATGGCTATGACACCTACGCGCTGGCCAACGGCACGGCGAAGGCGGTGACGCAGCAGGGGGGCAAGAGCTGGTTTTTCCTGACCGCGGACTATGCATTCGGCCACACGGTGGAAAAGGATGCGAGCGCGGTCGTCACGGCACAGGGGGGGAAAGTCCTGGGCAACGCCCGGCACCCGTTCCCCGGCAGCGACTTTTCGTCGTTCCTCCTGAAGGCTCAGGCTTCCGGCGCCCAGGTCATCGGTCTCGCCAACGCGGGTGCGGATATGGCCAATTCGATCAAGCAGGCCGCCGAATTCGGCATTACGCCGACGCAATCGCTCGCCGGCCTGCTGATCTTCATCAGCGACGTGCATTCGCTGGGTCTGAAGAACACACAGGGGATGTACCTGACCACCGGCTTCTACTGGGACCGCAATGACGAGACGCGGGCGTGGTCCAAGCGCTTCTTCGAGCAGCAGAAGAAGATGCCGACCATGATCCACGCCGCCCAGTACTCGGCGGTCTACCAGTACCTGAAGGCGGTCAAGGCCACCGGGACCGATGACACGCAGAAAGTCATGGCGCAGATGAAGAAGACGCCGATCAACGACTTCTTCGCCTGGGGCGGCAAGATTCGCGACGACGGCCGGATGGTGCACGACATGTATCTCGTCCAGGTCAAGAAGCCTTCCGAGTCCAAGTATCCCTGGGATTACTACACGATCAAAGCGACGATCCCCGGCGACGAAGCGTTCCAGTCGCTGGCCGATTCGCGCTGCCCGCTGATCAAGAAGTAATCACGAAATTAGCGCTGCCATCTTGGATGCCTGGCATGGTGAGCCATGCCGGGCAGGGGGATTCTCATGGAAATACTCGGAATGCCGACCGCGGTGCTCGCGAGCCAGTTGTTGGTGGGGTTGATCAACGGCTCGTTCTACGCCGTCCTGAGCCTCGGCCTCGCGATCATTTTCGGATTGCTGAACATCATCAACTTCGCGCATGGCGCCATGTACATGATGGGGGCCTTCGTCGCATGGATCGCGCTGACGAAGTTCGGCATCAGCTATTGGGGTGCGCTTGTCATCGCGCCGGTACTTGTAGGGGCATTTGGCGTCGCCATCGAGCGCATCCTCCTTCGGAGGTTGTACAAGCTCGACCACTTGTACGGTCTGCTGCTGACTTTTGGGCTGGCATTGATCGTCGAAGGTGTTTTCCGCGATCAGTTCGGGATCTCGGGCCAAAGCTACGAGGTTCCCGAGGCGTTGGCGGGAGGCATTCCGCTCGGGTTCATGTTCCTGCCGACCTATCGCGCCTGGGTTGTTGTCGCCGCCCTGACGGTTTGCTTCGGCACGTGGTTCATGATCGAGAAGACGAAGCTCGGCGCCTACCTGCGCGCGGGCACCGAGAACCCGCAGATCGTACAGGCCCTGGGGATCAACGTACCCGTCCTCATTACCCTCACGTACGGGTTCGGCGTCGCACTGGCCGCCTTTGCGGGCGTTCTTGCCGCACCGGTCTTTCAGGTGAGTCCGGTCATGGGATCGAATCTGCTCATCGTTGTGTTTGCGGTGGTCGTCATCGGCGGGATGGGGTCGATCCTGGGTTCGATCTTCACGGGACTCGGGCTCGGGGTCATCGAAGGGCTGACCAAGGTGGTCTATCCCGAGGGATCCAGCATCGTGGTGTTTGTTGTCATGGTCATCGTGCTGTTCATTCGTCCTGCCGGTCTATTCGGTAGATCCTGATTCGAGCCGGGAGGTAGTCATGATTCGGAACAGATCCAGTCAAGAAACAATGACGCGAGCGACGCTCGCGATTCTCTTCGTCTTCGGGTTGGTCGCCCCGTTCGCCATCTACCCGACGTTCCTGATGAAGGTGCTGTGCTTCGGGTTATTCGCGTGCGCTTTCAACCTGCTCCTCGGCTTCATCGGGCTGCTGTCCTTTGGCCATGCCGCATTTCTCGGAGTTTCCGGTTACGTCTGCGGGATGATGATGCGCGACGTCGGCGTGACACCGGAACTGGGGATCATTTCGGGAACGCTCGCGGCGGGGCTGCTCGGCTGGCTCTTCGGAGTTCTGGCAATCCGGCGCACCGGTATCTATTTCGCGATGATCACGCTGGCACTTGCCCAGATGGTGTTCTTCCTGGTGCTCCAGGTCAGGGCGACCGGAGGCGAAGATGGTTTCCAGGGGGTGCCGAGGGGACATCTTCTCGGGGTGATCGACCTTTCGAGCAACATGGCCATGTACTACCTGGTGTATGCCGTGTTTTGCTTCGGGTTTTTCGTCGTCCATCGCACCATCCATTCCCCCTTCGGCCAGATCCTGAAGGCGATCCGCGAGAACGAGGCGCGGGCGATCTCGCTGGGATACGACGTGAGCAGGTTCAAGCTTGTCGCCTTCGTGATCTCGGCCGCCCTGGCGGGCATGGCCGGCGCAACGAAGACCCTCGTGTTTCAGCTCGCTTCACTCACGGACGTGCATTGGCATATGTCCGGTGAGGTCGTGCTGATGACCCTGCTCGGGGGCCTGGGAACGATCTTCGGGCCCTTGGTCGGGTCGGCATTGGTGGTCACGCTCGAGAGCGAACTGTCGGACAAGGTCGGATCCTGGGTCAGCGTGATCATGGGGGCCATCTTCGTGCTGTGTGTGCTGACCCTCCGGCGCGGAATCGTCGGTGAGTTCAAGGCGCTGCTCAAGCGGGTTGGCGTCAGCTAGCCGCAGCAATCTCACTTTCAGCAAATTGCGTATGGGATCGAGGCATCGAAGCGTCTTCAGGGGCGCTTCGATGCCGGGAACCCAGGGCGGACTACGTCCTGAACTCGCCGGTCAGGCGACGACTCGGGTGTCCGGAGCGTACGGCCCCTCATCAATAATTACTAATGAGTCTGGAGACAAGATGTCATTCAAGGAACTGTATCTGAAGAAGCGTTTGGCCGCGGAGGATGCCATTCGTGTTGTCAGGAATGGAGACACGATCGTTCTGCCCACGGGGCCAGCGGAGCCTGTTCGGCTCATGACTGCATTGTCGGAGCAACGTCGGAGCTTTTTCGATGTGAAGGTGGCCCAGATCCTTCCCTTGAAGAAGTACGACTATGTCGATCCGGCAACCTCGGAGCACATTCGACACATTGCCTACTTTTTCGGACCGGCTTCCCGTCCGGGCGGGCAGGAGGGGTGGAACGATTACCTCCCGGCTTACTTCTCTGAACTGCCAGTACTCATTGCGCGGGGGCTGACGCCCGCGGATGTGGTTTTCACGCTCGCGTCTCCGATGGACGAGCACGGCTACTTTTCCCTCGGGCTCGCGGCCGATTACACGATGGCGGCGATCGAGCGCGCGCGTGCTGTCGTTATCGAGACGAACCCGAACGTGCCGTTTGTCCACGGGGACTGTCATGTTCACGTTTCCCAGGTCGCCGCCATCGTCGAAGGCGAGGATCCGATCCCGGAAGTCGGCTTGCCGAAGATCGGCCCCGTACAGGAAGCGATCGGGAAATATGTGGCAGACATGATTCCGGACGGGGCGACCCTCCAAATCGGCTACGGGGCGATTCCGGATGCGGTCGTAATGCAACTGACGAACAAGCGCGATCTGGGGGTTCATACCGAAATGCTCGGTGACGGAATCATGACCCTGATCGAGGCGGGCGTCGTCACGAATCGGCGCAAGAACTACCACCATGGAAAAACGCTGGCCACCTTCGCGCTTGGGTCGAAGAAACTCTACGAGTTCATGCACCGCAATCCCGGACTCGAAATTCACCCCTCGGATTTCACCAATGATCCTTACTTTGCCGGCCAGAACGACAACCTGATTGCGATCAACGCAACGATGCAGGTGGACCTGATCGGCCAATGCGGGTCCGAAAGCCTGGGATTCACCCCAATTTCCGGCACGGGCGGGCAAAGCGACTTCGTGCGTGCGGCCAATCGATCGAACGGCGGCAAGGCGATCATCGTATTGCCGTCGACCGCCAAGGAAGACTCCATCTCGCGCATTGTTCCCACGCTGTCTCCGGGAACGCATGTAAGCACGAGCAAGAACGACGTGAACTACGTTGTCACGGAGTTTGGTGTTGCCGAACTGCGAGGAAAGACGGCCAAGCAACGCGCCGAGGCCCTCATCAACATCGCACATCCGGATTTCCGCCATGAACTGCGGGAAGCGGCCAGGAAGATGCGGCTGCTCTGACCCGACGGGGCTTCCAATCACGAGGAGCGAATGTGGCAAAGTACTTTGAGGACATTGTGGTGGGTGGCGAGTACTTGTCGCCTGGGAGGACGATTACCGAAGCCGACATCGTCGGCTTTGCCGCCCTGTCGGGCGATTGGTTTCCCCTGCACACGGATGAGGAGTACGCCAGGAAAGGGCCGTACAAGACGCGAATTGCACATGGACTGCTCGGGCTTGCATTGACCGAAGGGATGAAGTTCCGCATTCCGGAGTTCATGAATGTGGCCTATACGGCTTCGCTTTATTGGAACTATCGCTTCACCAATCCGATCCACATCGGCGACACGGTTCGTGTGAAGGTTCGTGTCGAGAGCAAGCGGGAGACGAAGAGCGCGGCGCGCGGCATGGTGATCGAATACATCAGCATGCTGAATCAACGGGACGAAGTCGTCGGCGAGGGCGACCATGGACTTCTCGTCCTGCGTAGGGGTAAAACCGAATCAGATCGGGGGAGAAATGGGCAATAAGGATCAGAGAACCGGCCTGCAAGAACAGGAGAAAGCTCAAAGTCTCGAGTATCGATGCTCATCCCCTCCCGGACCAGGTGAGGTGCAGGAGGTTGCCTCGGGAGTGCTGTGGATTCGGATGCCGCTCCCGCTCGCACTTGCCCACATCAATGTGTGGGCAATCAGGGACGGAGACGGCTGGGCAATTGTCGATACGGGAATGCGTACGCCGCAGACCGCGGAAGCCTGGTGCAAGTTGTTCGATGGTCCGCTCAACGGTCTTCCGGTAACCCGTGTTTTTGTGACCCATATGCATCCCGATCATGTCGGGATGGCTGGCTGGATCACCCGAAGATATCTGTGCCCGTTATGGATGACGCGACTTGAGTTTCTGACCTGTCGAGTTCTGGCCGCGGACACCGGGAAAGAGGCCCCGACGGACGGAGTCCGGTTCTATCGTGCTGCCGGTTGGACTGATGCCGCGCTGGAAAACTATCGGGCACGCTTCGGTGACTTCGGGAAGTGGATGTATCCTCTTCCTGATAGTTATCAGCGGATACATGACGGGCAACACCTCAGAATCGGCCTGCACGAGTGGAAAGTGATTGTAGGGAGTGGGCATTCACCGGAGCATGCATGCCTGTATTGCCCTGACTTGAAGCTCCTGGTTTCCGGTGACCAGGTACTACCCAGGATTTCCTCGAACGTTTCGGTCCATCCCATGGAGCCCAACGCAGATCCGGTGTCCGATTGGCTCGCGTCTCTCGCCTATATCAGGAAGCATGTCCCCGACGACGTACTCGTCTTGCCTGCACATGACGAACCTTTCCACGGGCTTCACACGCGGCTAAGCGAGCTCGAAAACAGTCAGCACAGGGGCCTGGATCGCCTGCGGGAAGCGCTACTAGTGCCCAAACGGGTCACAGACCTCTTCGAAGTGTTGTTTTCACGTAATGTTCAGTCGGATCCGTTCCTGCTCAGTCTCGCCACCGGTGAGGCGATTGCCTGTCTGAACCAGTTGATCGAGGCAGGCGAGGTGGCGGTCAGGAGTGATGCGTCTGGCGTAAATTGGTATCGACTTGCCGACCGCACGTAATCTTGATTGAACGTGTCCCCGCGATGCCACTTCAATCAGTGTAGATCCTTCGGGCAATCGCAAGCCGTCCGTTACCTTCGCTGCTCAGCGATGTCGGTAGACGGCGGGGACTATGGTGGGCCGCGGCGACTTTAGCCGCTTTTTTCGACGATATGGGTCGGAATGGCATCGATACTCAGTTGGTTCTTCTCCGTCCAGTACTGCCGCACGCCCTCTATCCCTTGGTGTGTAGCCCAGTTGTTGAGCAATTCTCGGTCACCCACGTAGGAGAATTTTGGAACAGCCATTCCACAGGAAGACTGGACCAGGTCGATCGCGACGTCGAAAATCTGACGTGCTCCGGGGAGGGGGTTGAACGTGGCATGGAGGTCGTTCCACTCGGGATCGCCCGGATGGATGACTCTTGCTTTCCCGTAAGCCCGCAGAATCAGGGGAGGGCCATCGAAGGCGCAAAACATGATGGTCATCCTGGGAGCTTGCTGCACGTGCGCGGATGTTTCATTGCCGCTGCCGGTCACATTTAGCCAGGCGATCCGGTTGGCATCGAGCACCTTCAGTGAATCCATCCCTTTGGGTGAAACGTTCACCCGGCTGTCGCCTGTGGCCGTTGCGACGAAGAAAATCCTTTGCTCAGTAGAGCCTCTTGCAAAAGGAGCTCTGCGTGGGGGATTTTTTGCGGCGGGAGGCAAAGGCGGAGAGGGCGGGCGGCCATTTCTGGCATGATGCGGTTACCAAGCCAAACATCATAACGCCCGCCCTATGCATGCTACCCAACGCAAACTGATCCTGCAACGCTGGAACGTGATTCAGCACGAACTGCTGCCCGAGTTGCAGAACGAGGTGGGGGCGCTGACGCCGAAGCTGGAGCGGGTCATCCACACCCTGGAATGGGTGCGCATCGAGGAATTCACGGCGACGACGTGGTGTGGCGTGGGGCGCCCGCCCTGTGAGCGGGCCTGGCTGGCAAACGCTTTCGTGGCGAAGGCGGTGCTGGGACTGACGACCACGGTGGGGCTGATCGAGCGCCTGATGGTCGATCGTGTGCTGCGGCGCATCTGTGGCTTCCCGCCGTGCCGGAAGCTGCCCTCCGAAGCCACCTTCTCGCGCGCCTTCGACGAGTTTGCCGAGAGGTGTCTGGCCGAACGGGTGCATGAGGCGCTCATCAAGGAACACCTCGGGGGGGCGCTGATCGGGCACCTCA
This sequence comes from Aromatoleum bremense, assembly GCF_017894365.1. Lineage (NCBI taxonomy): Bacteria > Pseudomonadati > Pseudomonadota > Betaproteobacteria > Rhodocyclales > Rhodocyclaceae > Aromatoleum > Aromatoleum bremense. Next base: position 4,346,145 of record NZ_CP059467.1, on the reverse strand, counting down.
GCCGCGACGGCACCGCGATCGAAGCACGCGAGCGCCCGGCCCACACCAGGGGTGCGGCGGCGACACCGGCGCCTGCGGCCCAATGGTCCCTGATGGCCGAGGAAGAAACCCCCGCGCCAACGCCCCCGGTCCCCGCGAAGAAACGCGGCCGCCCCCGGCGCGGCGAAGTCCGTGCCCCCGCCAAGGTTTCGCCCATCCAGCGCCAACGCCAGCAGAGCCTCACGCAGATGCTCGAGGACATCCCCGCGGTGTGCGACCGCGGCACCAAGTGCAATGCCCAGGGGTACAAAGTCAGCTGGAACGGCTACAAGCTGCACCTGGACACCGCCGACTGTGGCGTGCCGATTGCGGCGCTGCTGTCGTCGGCCTCGATGCACGACAGCCGCGCCGCCATTCCTTTGTCGCTGATCAGCGCGCAGCGTGTCACCAATCTCTACGACGTCATGGATGCCGCCTATTGCAGCTTCGAGTTGCATGAGCACTGCCGCAGCCTGGGCCATGTCCCATTGATTGACCACAATCCGCGCGGCGGCAAGAAAGAGGCGTTCGAGCCGGCCGACGCGATCCGTTACAACGAACGCACTGTCGCCGAGCGCAGCAATGCGCGGCTCAAGGATGAGTTCGGCGGTAACTCCGTCCGGGTCAAGGGCGGCACCAAGGTCATGGGGCACCTGATGTTCGGTGTCCTGGCGCTGTCCGCCGACCAGTTGATGCGATTGCGACAATGACACTGCGCACCGCAACGCCTGCCCTGACATCACTGCCATCAATGAGGCAGGACTCCCTGCGTCAAAAAATCGCAAAACCATGCCAATGACCTAGCCGAAAAGCCCTGCCGACGCCGCCAATGCGAAAATCGCGCTCCCGGCGAGCGAACGCCTCACTTTCACATTTCCGAAGTCGGACTTTTGCAAGAGGCTCAGTAATGAACTGAATATGCTTTTCAGAGAGCTTGTTGAATCGCTGTCCCATTGACCACTCCGCGTTGTCGCATTGTTAAGTTTCGAGGTCGCCTGCTTTGTTCTGGTGGGTCCAAAGATCTCAGTAAGGGTAGCGAGCTCTTATTACATGTTCGGATAGGTCGGACCTTCACCACCTTGCGGCGTCACCCAGTCGATGTTTTGAGTGGGATCCTTGATGTCGCAGGTTTTGCAATGTACGCAGTTCTGGGCGTTGATTTGCAAACGCGGCCGCCCCTCCTTCTGCCCGAGGATTTCATAGACGCCGGCCGGACAAAAGCGCTGTTCGGGGGCGTCGTAGTTCCTCAGGTTGATCCGGATGGGCGCGCTGCCATCCTTCAGTTGGAGATGGCAGGGCTGGTCTTCCTCGTGGTTGGTATTGGACAGGAAGACCGACGATAGGCGGTCAAAGGTGATCACCCCATCCGGTTTTGGGTAGTCGATTTTCGGGCATTCGTGAGCCGGCTTGAGCTTGGCGTGATCGGGAAGTTTGTGGCGCAAGGTCCATGGGGCACTCCCGCGGAAAACAAGCTGATCGATGCCGAACATGATGGAACCGATCTTGAAGCCCTTGGCCATCCACGGCTTGAAGTTGCGAGCCTGGTAGAGTTCCTGATAAAGCCAGCTCTGTTTGAAGGCTTCAGGGTAAGCATCCAGTTCATCGCGCTGGCGTCCGGCGGCAAGGGCCGCGAAGCACGCCTCTGCGGCGAGGGAGCCGGATTTGATAGCACAGTGGGAGCCCTTGATACGGGCGGCATTGAGAAAGCCCGCGTCGTCGCCGATCAGGGCTCCGCCGGGAAAGGTGAGTCTGGGGAGGGACTGAATGCCGCCTGCGGTGAGCGCCCGGGCGCCATAAGCGATGCGCTTGCCGCCTTCGAGGAATTTGCGAATTTCCGGATGCGTCTTGTAGCGCTGGAAATCCTCAAAAGGTGACAGGTGGGGATTGGAGTAGCCCAGCCCGACGACAAAGCCCACAGCGACCTGATTGTTCTCGAGATGGTAGAGAAAGCCGCCGCCGTAAGTGTCCGGTTCCATCGGCCAACCCGCGCTATGCAGGACGAGGCCGACTTGGTGCCTTTGCGGTTCGAGTTCCCAGAGCTCTTTGATACCAAGGCCGTAAGTTTGCGGATCCGCATCTGCGTTCAGGTTGAATTTCGCCAGCAACTGCTTGCCAAGATGGCCGCGGCAACCTTCAGCGAGGAAGGTGTATTTGCCGTGCAGCTCGATTCCCGGCTGAAAATTCGGGCCTTCGGATCCGTCCCGCAGACGACCCATGTCGCCTGTGGCCACACCCTTCACCGCTCCGCTTTCATCGAATAGCATTTCGGCGCCGGCAAACCCCGGGTAGATCTCGACACCCAGTGCCTCGGCCTGCTGCCCGAGCCAGCGAGTGACGTTGCCGAGAGAGATGACGTAGTTCCCGTGATTGCGGAGAGACTTCGGTAACAGCCCGTTCGGTACCTTGACGGCGCCAGTTTCGGTAAGGACGAAGAAACGGTCTTCAGAGACTGGTGCGTTCAGCGGGGCGCCGTCTTCTTTCCAGTTGGGCAGCAGTTCAGTCAGGGCGCGCGGATCCATGACGGCGCCGGAGAGGATGTGGGCCCCAATCTCGGCACCTTTCTCGATCAGGCAGACCGACAAGTCCGATTCGTGTTCGACCGCCAGCTGTTTCAGTCGAATGGCGGCAGCAAGGCCTGCGGGGCCGCCGCCGACGACGACGACATCGAACGCCATGGATTCCCGTTGCATGGTTTCCCTCGAAAAAAGAGCCCGGCCGTGCGGCCGGGCTAAATGCCGGACTTGGAGGAGAGGAGCACCGGCAGGGATTCGGTCAGGAGAGGGCGCTGACCAGCTCGGGGACGGTTTCGAACAGATCCCCAACCAGTCCGTAATCGGCGATCTGGAAGATGGGAGCGTCAGGATCCTTGTTGATGGCGACGATCACCTTCGAATCCTTCATTCCGGCGAGATGCTGGATGGCCCCCGAAATCCCGACAGCGATATATAGCTGCGGGGCAACCACCTTGCCGGTTTGCCCGACCTGATAGTCATTGGGTACGAAACCGGCGTCCACTGCCGCCCGCGAAGCGCCCAGCGCGGCTCCCAGCTTGTCGGCGAGCGGTTCGAGCAGCTTGCGGTAGTTGTCCCCATTGCCGAGACCTCGGCCGCCGGAAACGATGATCGTGGCGGCGCCCAGTTCTGGCCGCTCGGATTTCGTGAGCTCGCGGCTTTGGAGTCGGCTTTGCGCGGTGTCGGCTGCTGGAGCGAGATCTTCCACCGGTGCCGCGCCGCCCGTCCCGGCGGGATCAAAGGCAGTGGTGCGAACGGTGATGACCTTCACCGGATCGGCGCTTCTTACCGTAGCCAGCGCGTTGCCGGCGTAAATGGGCCTCACGAAGGTATCTTGCGATTCGACGCCGATGATTTCAGAGATCTGTGCGACGTCGAGCAAGGCGGCGACACGCGGCAGCAGATTCTTGCCAAAAGTCGTCGCTGGGGCCAGCACGTGGCTATAGCCCGCCGCATTGGCGAGGATCAGCGCCGTCAGGTTCTCGGCGGTGTGCGACGCGTAATGAGCGGCATCTGCCAGCCTTACTTTCGCGACGCCCTGAACCGTAGCGAGCTGCTGCGCAACGCCTGCACAATTGGCGCCTGCGACCAGCACATGAATCTCGCCGCCGATCTTTTGTGCTGCGGCGATAGTGTTGAGCGTGGCGGCCTTGAAGGCGGTGTTGTCATGTTCGGCAATGACGAGAATGGTCATGGTCGTCCGCTCCTTAGATCACTTTTGCTTGATTTCGAAGTCGATTCACGAGTTCGGTGACATCGGCCACCTTGATGCCCGCACCACGTTTGGGCGGTTCAACGACCCTGAGCGTAGTCAGCCGCGGCTCCACGTCGATGCCGAGATCGGCCGGCTTCAAGCAATCGAGGGGTTTTTTCTTGGCCTTCATGATGTTGGGCAGGGTGGCGTAACGCGGCTCGTTCAAGCGGAGGTCAGTGGACACGACTGCAGGCAAAGTGATGGCCAGTGTTTCCAGGCCGCCATCGATTTCGCGGGTGACAATGGCCGTACCATCGTCGATCGTTACCTTTGAGGCGAAGGTTGCTTGTGACCAGTTCTGCAGGGCAGCCAGCATTTGGCCGACCTGGTTGGCGTCATCGTCGATGGCTTGCTTGCCGCAGATGACCAGTTGCGGCAGTTCCTTTTCGCACACCGCCTTGAGGAGCTTGGCAACGATCAGGGGCTGGAGTTCAGCGTCGGTTTCGACCAGGATTCCGCGGTCTGCGCCGATCGCCATCGCCGTGCGCAGAGTTTCCTGGCAGCTCGTGGTGCCACAGGAGACTGCAACGATCTCGGTCGCGACACCGGCTTCCTTCAGTCGCACGGCTTCTTCCACCGCAATCTCGTCGAACGGGTTCATGCTCATCTTGACGTTGGCGAGATCGACTCCGCTGCCATCCGCTTGGACGCGAACCTTCACGTTGTAGTCGACGACACGTTTGACAGGTACGAGGACTTTCATGGGGAATTCCTTGTTTACGCGCTGGCGTTGCGGATCATGTTGCGTGCAATGACGAGTTGCTGGATCTGGGTCGTGCCTTCATAGATGCGGAAGAGGCGAACATCGCGATAAAAGCGCTCGATGGCGTAGTCCGAGACGTAGCCGGCACCGCCATGGATTTGCACTGCGCGATCCGCAACGCGGCCGCACATCTCGGAGGCGAACAACTTGCAGCAGGACGCTTCCGTGGAGATGTCCTCCTTGTTGTCGCGACGACGCGCCGCGTCGAGGATCATCGAACGAGCGGCGTAGATCTCCGCTTTGCTGTCCGCGAGCATCGCCTGGATGAGCTGGAACTCAGCGATCGGTTGGCCAAACTGTTGCCGCTCCATCGCATAGTGCAGCGCGTCGTCGAGCATCCGCTCCGCCGCTCCGACGCAAATGGCCGCGATATGGAGCCGCCCCTTGTCGAGCACCTTCATCGCCGTTCTGAAACCCGCGCCTTCCTTCCCGCCGATCATGTTGGCGGCCGGGACCCGGCAGTTTTCGAAGATGACGTCCGAGGTGTGGGCCCCTTTTTGTCCCATCTTCTTGTCGGGCTTGCCAAGGCTGAGGCCGGGGGTGCCCTTTTCGACGATGAACGCGGAGATCCCGCCGGCGCCCTTGTTGTCGGGGTTGGTCCGCGCCATGACCGTGTAAATACCTGCTTCCGGGGCGTTGGTGATGAAGCGCTTTGTGCCATTGAGCACGTAGAAGTCTCCATCGCGCACCGCCGTGGTACGAAGCGAAGCCGCATCGGACCCGGACCCCGGTTCAGTCAACGCGAACGAGGCGATCAGTTCGCCTGATGCGAGCTTGGGCAAGTAGTGGTTCTTCTGCTCTTCGGTGCCATCCACGATGAGCGCTTGTGAGCCGATGCCGTTGTTGGTACCGATCAGCGAGCGGAAGCAGGGTGATGTCCTGGCGATTTCAAATGCGACCAGGACTTCCTCTTCCATGGTCAGTCCCAGGCCGCCGTACTGCTCGGGAATGCACAGGCCGAAGAGGCCGAGGTCACGCATCTCGGCGACGATGTCGGGCGGAATCTCGTCGGTTTCGGCAACGAGATTCTCTGCCGGGACAAGTCGCTCCCGCACGAAACGAGACAGGGTGTCGAGCAAGAGGGTAAGGGTTTCCTGGTCGCGAATCATTGATCTTTCCGCCTGGTTCTGAGCCGGCCCATCGTGCTGCCGACGCGTTTGAAATAACGAGCCTGCTTAAGCCCGATGTGGCTCTATAAGTATCTACGGGTTGATGCAAATACACAGCTGAATCTTGGACTATTGCTTGAAGTGTGTAAAGTACTTGATACAAAAATATTCTTTGAGTAGTCTGTTGTGGTGTTTATCAAGTCAGTCGGAGTGGCCCCTTGCAAACCAACGAAGCGCAGGTTGAGTGCGTCCCCGTCGAGAAGCGCAAACCCGCATATACAGGACGCTGAACCATGACCCACACGTCTCGCAAGCCGGAACTGCTCGGCATCGTCGGCACCGGCCTGATGGGCCGCGGAATCGCCCAGATTGCTGTGCAGGGCGGCATCCCCGTCATTCTTCACGACAGCCGTCCGGGCGCAGGGCAGGAGGCCCGGGAGGCGATCATCGCCACCCTCGACAAGCTGGTGTCGAAGGGCAAGCTGACGACGGCAGAGCTCCAGGCAGGGGCCGAGCGTCTGACGGTCGCCGCCGGGCTGAACGACCTTGCGTCGTGCACCGCCGTGGTCGAAGCGATCATCGAGAAGCTCGACGCCAAGCGTGAGCTCTTCCTGCAGTTGGAGGCCGTGGTCGCCGACGACTGCATCCTTGCGACCAACACTTCGTCGCTCTCCGTCACCGCCATCGCTGCTGCTTGTCGAAATCCGGGTCGCGTTGCCGGTTTCCATTTCTTCAGTCCGGTACCGCTAATGAAGATCGTTGAGGTCATCGTCGGGCCGCTGACTGACAGCGCCGTCGCAGATGAACTCACCGGGATGGCAAAGCGCATGGGGCATGCTCCGGTCCGCGCCAGCGACACCCCCGGCTTCATCGTCAATCATGCGGGTCGGGGCTACCTCACGGAGTCCTTGCGTCTGCTGGGCGAGACCGTCGCCCCGTACCCCGAGATCGACCGGATCCTGCGACTCGGCGCCGGCTTCCGCATGGGGCCTTTCGAGTTGCTCGACCTGACTGGTCTGGATGTTTCCCTGCCGGTGATGGAGTCGATCTACGAGCAGTATTATCAGGAGCCGCGCTTTCGCCCGTCACCGATCGCCCGCCAGCGGCTCGCGGCCGGGCTGCTCGGGCGCAAGAGTCAGCGGGGCTTTTACCGCTATGACGATGGCAGGAAGGAAGAAGTGGCGCCCCCTGCTGTTCCGCCGCGCGACCATCTATCCGTCTGGTTGGGCGAGGATGACAGCGCCGCATACCCGCAAGTCGTCGAGTTGCTGGATCGCTTGGGCGTCGAACGCGATCACGGTAAGCGCCCATGTCCGGACTCGCTGTGTCTGGTGCTGCCGGTAGGACAGGATGCGACGACCGTGGCTGTTGCCGCCGGCATCGACCCGACCCGGTGCGTTGCCCTCGATCCCTTGTTCTTGGACGGCTGCCGGACGCTGATGACGACGCCGGTGACTGCCACCCGTTACCGCGACGCGGCTCATGCCCTGTTCGCCGCCGATGGGGCGGCAGTGGCCGTCATCCATGACAGCCCGGGTTTCGTCTCGCAAAGGGTCGTGGCAGCGATAGTGAACATCGGCTGCGACATTGCCCAGCAGGGGATCGCGACCCCCCAGGACATCGACCGCGCCGTCACGCTCGGTCTCGGCTACCCGCTCGGCCCTTTGGCTCTGGGCGACCGGCTCGGTGCCGGCACTGTGTTGCGCATCCTCGACGGCCTCTTCGATTTCTACCGTGATCCGCGCTATCGACCGAGCCCCTGGCTGACGCGTCGCGCACTCCTCGGCGTGTCCCTGCTCACTCCGGAAAACTGAGTTTCCGCTTACATACCTCTGGGAAATAATCATGCTTGATGCCTATATCTACGCTGGTCTTCGCACTCCCTTCGGTCGTCAGGCCGGCGCACTTGCGCCGGTGCGCCCGGACGACCTGATTGCCGCGGTGATGCGCAAACTGCTCGCCGACTCGCCCTTCGCCGCCGAACAAATCGAGGACGTGATTCTCGGCTGCGCCTGCCAGGCCGGTGAAGACAGCCGCAACATCGCCCGGCATGCAGCGCTGCTGGCCGGCCTTCCGGTTACCACGCCGGGCCAGACGGTCAATCGCCTCTGTTCCAGCGGCCTGGCCGCTGTTCTCGATGCCGCGCGCGCTGTCACCAGCGGCGAAGGCGATCTGTATCTCGCTAGTGGTGTCGAAAGCATGAGCCGGGCACCCTTTGTCGTCGCCAAGAGCGAGAGCGCCTACGGACGCGACTTCAAAGTGTTCGACTCGGCCATCGGGGCGCGCTTTCCCAACCCGGAGATTACTCGCCGCTATGGCGGCGACACCATGCCGGAAACGGCGGACAACGTCGCCCGCGATCTTGGTCTGACCCGCGAAGACAGTGACCGCTTTGCCGCCGCTTCACAGGCCAAGTTCGCTGCGGCCCAGAGCAGCGGTTTCCTGGCCGGGGAGATCATGTCGGTGGAAGTGGCGACCAGTCGCAAGACGCCTCCCCGCATCGTGGCCGAGGACGAACATCCGCGCCCGGAAAGCACCATCGAATCGCTCTCCCGCCTGAAGGAATTGTTTGAGGGTGGGGTCACGACCGCCGGCAATGCGTCCGGCGTGAACGATGGTGCGGTGGCGATGTTGATCGGGAACCGTGCCGTGGGGGAGAAGGCCGGCGTCAAACCGATGGCACGCATCCTCGCCGGTGCCGCAGCGGGCGTCGAGCCGCGGGTGATGGGCATCGGCCCCGCCTATGCCATCCCAAAGGCCCTGGCGCGAGCCGGTCTGACACTGGCCGACATGGACATCATCGAAATCAACGAAGCCTTTGCCGCCCAGGTCCTGGGATGCCTGAAATTGATGAACGTCGCGTTTGACGATCCGCGAGTCAACCCGAATGGCGGGGCGATCGCCGTCGGCCATCCGCTCGGCGCTTCCGGTGCCCGCCTAGCCTTGACCGCTGCCCGCGAGTTGGAGCGACGAAACGGACGTTACGCCGTGCTGAGCCTCTGTATCGGCGTTGGCCAGGGACTGGCTGTCGTCATCGAACGCGTGTGAGCAACGACTTCATGTGCCTGAAGCACATTTCAACCTTCATGTCCTGAACTGAATCGCCCCGCGTTTCTTTGACACGCTCTTGCGTCAGAATTGGCCGCTGCGAGGATCTGCGGGGTGTGCCGGAAGCGGGGCGACCTCCGGCGGCCCAGCTAAACAGGCGGGGGAGCTATTTGCGCGGGCTGCGGCGTCCCGTCCTTTCCCCGCGTGAGCGCGCAAACGATCGCGTCGATATACGGGTCCCGTAGCCCGCGATCGGCGAGCGCGGCGTCGAGCGCATGAAGGTAGTCGGCGTTGCGACCGAAGACGCCAGCGGCTTCTACGACGATCCGCGCGACCGTGGCGACCGTCGCATCGGGCTCATACAGCGGCTGCTCCGGATTGACGACGAAAACGATCGCCGCGACCTCCCGGCCGTCGCCGAGGGTCACCTGCGACCAAAGCGGGCGGTATACACCGCTGCCCATTTCGCGCGTCCACAGCAAGCGAAGCTCGGCGGCGGCCTGATCATCGTTCAGGCGCAGCGCCACCCCCTGCACCTGTCCGTCGGGTTCGAGCGCGAGCACCCGGCCGGGCCACTCTAGGCGGCCCCGCCCGGAAATCGAGCGCACACAGAAACTTCGGTGCCAGCCATCGAGCGTTGCCGTGCACTGCTCGGCGAAGGCGAGGAGCGGGTTCCATATCAGCGAGCCATAGGCGAAAACCCAGATCGCGCCGTCGGGCCGCGCCTGCAGTATTTCGTCGAGCGAGCGATCGAGGTCGGCGTCGCTCCGGGAAAGATGGGACGGCATGTCGAGGCTGCCGCGGAAGCTGCCGTCGATGAGATTCTTGCGGGTCAGGATCGTCATGGATCAACGTTCTGATGCGACGCTCGTAAAGGAAACCGAATGGCCCCAAGCACGCCGAGATCGCCACGGTACTTGCGAATTATTGCCTTCGTCATGTCGAGCTGATTCGCTCATCAAGCTGCCTCACGCCTTAATTTACCTTAGCGACTGACTATCGTCGGCATCGACTCCTCGCGGAGAGATTTCGCCATGAAGTGTGCCCGAAGAGTCGGTCCCATGCGTCGGTCTGAGCGCATACGGCTCGGAGCCGTCGGACGTTCCAGGCGTCCGCTGAGCATGTGACTGGCTGAGCATCTCCGAGCTAGCTGTTCAATTAGCTCCCGGCACATTTGCCTATTCGTATCCCAAAATATACAATCATCAGTATGAAGACCATTCTCACCACTGAGCTCTTCGACGCTTGGTTCGCCGATCGTGATCCTGCTGGCGGGTGGCGACAAATCCACCCAGGCCAAGGACATCAAGACCGCTATGAAGCTGGCACGGGAACTGTAGGAGAAGGCGATGGCACTCAAATTGCGCAAATGGGACACGGCGGAGCACCTCGAGACCGAGGAGGAAATGGCGCTCTACCTCGAGGCTTGCCTGGAAGAAGCCGGGGACGATGCGGCCTTCATCGCCAAGGCGCTGGGCGACATTGCCCGCGCCAAGGGCATGACCCAACTGGCCAAGGAAACCGGTCTAGGGCGAGAGAGCCTGTACAAAGCACTTTCCGGCGAGGGCAATCCGAGCTTCGCCACCATCCTCAAGGTGACGCACGCGTTGGGCCTACAACTGCATGCGGCACCACGCCAGACGCCGGGCTGATCGCTGCCGCGCCGCGCATCTGCTGCGTAGTTACCTGACGACAGGCCTGAAACCCTGCTGTTAGCGGCGGTGTAAATCCGCTGCTACTTGGCGACGAAATGCTGTGCGGACGGCAAAGAGCACAAGGGGCCTTCGTAGGCCCCTTGTGGTTTGGCGTTGCGATGCCGGGCAGTCGTCAGAATGGCGGGTCGTCGGTATCGGTGTGGCGCAGATCAGGGGCGTGGGTTGGTGCGTACTCCTCACGCATAAGCTCGTGAAGCGGGATCTGGTAATGCGCCCAGATGCGTTCGCGCAGATCGTCGAGCAACTCGACGACGGCCAGTGCCTGCTCGGGCGTCCAGTGGTCGGGCACGATGAAGGGGATGCCGCGCTGGTGCCCGGAGGGCAGGAGCCAGGGCTTCATGATTTCGCCCTCCGTCGTTGCTTTGCCCGTTGCTCCGAGCGTTCCTTGGCCTCCTTCAGGCGATAGGAGTCGCCGTCGATGGCAATGACTTCGGCGTTGTGCACCAGGCGATCGACGAGCGAGACGACGCAGGCGGCATTGGGAAAGACCTCGGACCATTCGGCGAACGGTCGATTCGTGGTGACCAGCGTGCTCTTCGTCTCATAACGGCGGCTGATCAGCTCGAAGAGCAGATCGGCGTGGCGGTTCGAATAGGAGAGGTAGCCGACCTCGTCGATGGCCAGCAAATCCGGCGCGGCATAGTGGCGCAGTCGCCGGCGCAGTGCCGAATCGCTATCGAGCGCGGCCAGATCGCCGAGCAGTTGGCCGGCGGTCGTAAAGAGCACGGTGCGGCCGTGGATCAGCGCCTGATGGGCGATATTTTTCGCCAAGGTCGATTTGCCGACGCCGTTGGGGCCGAGCAGCACGGCGTTGGCCGATTCCTTGAGGAAGTCGAGCGCCATCAGTTCCTCGATCGCCGCGCGGTCGCAGCGCCGGGGCCAGAGCCAATCGAAATCGCACAGCGGCTTGAAGCGGCCGATATGCGCGTCCTTGAGCCGGCGCTCGAGACTGCGCCGGCTGCGCTCGTCCTCTTCCCACTGCAGCAGCGGCTCGACCCAGCCCGCCGTGGCCGCGTCCGGCCAGTGCGCCAGCAGGCCGTGGAGGTGCAGCGCGTGCGCGCGCTGGCGCAACGCTTCAAGCGTGCTCATCGTCCTCTCCAGTGAGGGTGTCGTAGGTATCGAGTCGGTGCGGCTGGACCGGTGCGTCCTTGTCTTTGACGTGCGGCGGCAGGCAGGTGGCGACCGGGGGCGCCTCGTGGCGCGCCTCCCGCCGGCGCTCGAGCGCCAGGCGCACCGCGTTGGGGTGCGGCACGCCACCGGCCAGCGCCTCGACGATGGCCGCCTGCAATTCCGAGGCGCCGTAGCGATCGAGGAGCCGCAGCAAACCCGAGGTGATCGTGCCGAGGTTGGCGCCGCGTTCGGCGGCGCTGAGCAAGAGGTCCCGGCTCGCCGGTGCGACCTGAGCCAGGTGGTTCTGACCGCGGTGATGCCGGGCTTCGCGCTTGAGCTCGATCAGCGTCTTGATGTGGGCCGGATCTTCGATCTGGTCTCGGCTATCGTAGCTGCGCGGGTGATCGGCGAGCACCTCGCCGCCGTCGAGGACGCGCACGCGCGAGGGATCGGCGCGGACCGTCAGCAGCCGCCGCACATACGTGTGCGGAATCGAATAGTCGTTGAGGTCGAAGCGCACGTACGGCGTCTTGCCCGCCGTCACCGTCAAGTGCTCATCGGTCGGATAGGGGTTCTCCGGCAGCGCGAGCAGGCGGGGCTGCTCGCGGGCAAAGGCTTCGCGCACGCTGATCGAGCGCTCCTCTGGGCAAGGCCGATCGGCCGCCTGGCCGTCGCACCAGGCTTGCGCCTGGGCGTTCAGATCATCGAGGTCCGCGAAGCTGCGGGCGGCGAAGAAGCTCTCGCGGGCATAACGAATCGCCCGTTCGACCCGCCCCTTCTCATTTCCTCGCGCAACGGCGACCGGCCGCGGCTCGAAGCGGTAGTGTCCGGCGAACGCGAGCAGCGTCGGGTGAAAGCGGATGGCGTCATTCTGGCGCTCGAGCACGGCGCTCTTCAGATTGTCGTAGAGCAGGACTCTCGGCAGCCCTTGCCAGGCGGCGAAGGCGCCGACGTGGCCGCGCAGGAAGTTCTCCATGCGCGCATCGAGGAAGAAACGCAGGAAGATGCGCCGCGACCAGGACAGGACCAGGACGAAGGCCATCAGCGGCCGGCGGGCACGGCCGATCTCGAGGTGACCGAAGTGCGCCCAATCGACTTGCCCTTGCTCACCGGCGAGTGTGCGCAGGCGCAGGAAGGCTTCTGCTTTCGGCCGAGGCCGATGCAGGGAAATCAGGTGGCGAAAGTGGTCGGGGCCGCCGCCATAGCCGCGTTCGCGCACCATCGCGTACAGGCGACTGGCGGTCAGCGTCGGGAATTTCTCCAGCGTCTGGCCAATGAAGGGCAGGTAGGCGTCGAGCTGCGACGGGCGCTGCACGCCGCCGGTCCTGGGCAGCCCGGCTTGCGCCAGGACGCGGCGCACCGTGCCGTGATGCACGCGCAATTGGCGGGCGATCGTGCCGGTTCGCCATTTCTCGACGTGGTAGTAGCGAAGGATATGCGCTTCGAGCTCAGGGGCTATGGTCACGGTCAGTTCCTCTTCGATCTAGTCGGCAGACGGTGTGAGGAACTCGACGGCGCAAGGGGCCGATTCGGACCAACGCCGAACACGGACAGTCACAAAAATGACAGTGTTGTGACGTGGACGTCGTCTGGATCACCTTCGATGACGCCGTCGCCATGGGCGTCGAGCTCACGGCCAGTAGATCATCGGCCGCCGGCGCGGGGGAACCCTGATGCGTCACGTTCTTCTGTCGCGCACGGTAGCGACGGCTGCGTTCGGCATGGGTGAAGCGGCCATGGCGGCTCGTTTGGTAGCGCCGACCCGCTCTGCGGATCGAGTCCTGCCGCGCCGTCGGCGCGCAGCCGCCGGCGCAGTAGATCTGGCCATGGTCGCAGGGGCTGCAAATCAATACCTGCACGCGGCAGCGCGCGCAGAGGAAGAATCGGCCCGTGGATTCCATTGGCGGTCCAAGTCACGCCAAGGAGCTGTCGACAGGGGCTTCCGACTCGTGGAATACTCACCCTGCACCCGTGCCCGGCACGGTGTGGGGCACGACATCGGTGTGAACTTGGCGGTTTGGGCCGGCGTCGTGCCTGTTCTCTTCGGCGGAGTCTTTCTACCGCATCTCGAACTCAGCTGTCATCCCTGTCGCTTGCCGCTCCCCGTCGGGGGCCGCGCGGCAAAGGGCGCGTTTCCAGTCGCCCTACGGGCTCCTTCCAACGCGCCCTCTGCCGCACCATTCAGAACCACGCCTGAAACCGGAATCCCCGGTAAATCAAAACACCGCTACCGGCTCCGCCGCCAATGTCACGGCGCCAGATTTACGCGCATTTCGACCGCCATTCACACCTGCGTGAGATTTGCGTGACTTCATGAAGCCCCATACTGCTGACACCATGCATTTGCAACGGACGCGCGGTGTGCGTGATCAATAAAAACAGTCACTTAGGAGTGACAACTGAGTTGTGGCTCCAGTTGTCACCGGTTCGATCCCGGTATGTCGCCCCATATATTCAAGCACTTAGCCCATTCAGGCTATCCAAAGTGATTGTAGAACGTTCTACAAAACGGCCCGCCAATGAGCGGGCCGTTTCCTTTTCTGACGCGATCCGCGCCAGCGTTTCTTGCCGGCGCCGGCCGTGTCGAAGACGTGGCGTCCTACGCCGAGTAGCACCAACGCCGGACGTGTCTTCTTGACCTCTATGCGGTCGGATGATTTGTGCATTCTCTTGTAGCTGTAGACTGAATCTCCGCCACAGAAGACCAGTTATTCGCCTAGCCAGCACTTGGACTGCCACCCGGATAACCGTGCTATGGTATTCGATGGCATCGTGTAGGCGCTCTCGCATTCCGGGTGGGTGAGCTTGTTCCGGCGGGCGAGGACCGCCTTGCACAGGTCAGTATTGGGGTGGCGAAATTACGGCTCAAGTGAGCCGGCGCCGGTTTGACTTGAATGCTCGATTTGCAACTTGAATAAGTTGCCCTTGATACGGTCGCGAATGAACGCGCAGAACGTTGAAACCTCGTCATCCTTTGGCATCCAAGGTGGGCTTCGCCTTGCTTCCGTCGATGACGTGACGGAATTCGGGCGGGGGCTGGAAGCCTGGGAAGCCGTGTATGAGCAGCTTTCTCCTGGTCGCTTCGAAGGGCGAATTCGGGAGATCTGGGTCGACGAGGGGCTTGAGATTCTCTGGGAGCTCGGCAGCCAGTCAGTCTGGACTGCCGGATGCAATGTCGGGGGCGTAGTTTCGTTCGGTGTGCCGATGGCGAGCGGCGGCGCTGGCCTTTACTATGGAGTGCCGCTCGACGACGGTGTGGTTACTTACCTTCCCGGTGGCGGAGAGTTCGAAATTTTTTGCCGTGGCGCGATGGACATGGTTTCGGCCACGGTGTCCGAGAAGTTGCTGCAAGGCTTTGCTTCGGCCGATTCGCCGCAGCTCGCGGAGGTGCTTGTCCCTCAGCCCTTGATCCGTCAGCGGCCACAGCAGGCCGCTAGACTTCGTCGCGCACTCACGGAGATTGTGCGAGCCGTCGAACGCCACCCCGACCTGCTCCGCATCGAAGCGAGCCGGAAGGCGATGCGTGACTGTGTTCTCGCGATGGCGGTTGAAACACTCGACCTGGGTGCGCGGAAGCTCACGTGCAGTCTCCATCCGAGCGCCAAGGCGTGGATCGTGCGTTCCGTGCGCGAATATGCGCTCGATCGCCCGAAGGACCCCCTCAATATCTCCGACTTGTGCCAGTTGTTCCGTGTCTCTCGACGCTCGCTCCAGTACGCCTTCGAGGATCTCACGGGGATGGGGGCGGTACAGTTCCTGCGCAACGTTCGTCTGAACGCGGTGCGTCGCGACATCCGGCGTCTTACAACGGACTCCTCCGAGTCGATCGCAAACATCGCTGCGCGCTGGGGCTTCTGGCACTTGCCGCGTTTTGCCGAATACTACCGGACCTTGTTCGGTGAGCTGCCTTCTGAAACCCGGCAGCGCGTGCATGGGCGCGGTCTGATTCTGCCCGCAGCCCACAACTGACCCGACGGCGCGGCTCAGGGATTGTTGTGGTGCAGCATGAATTTCGTGCTGATAACGGATACCGCCACCTGAACCTCCCCCATTAGTCTCCTCATCACGACTCGCCGACGAGCGAGCGACAAAAACGGGCTGATGCGCATCCATGCGCCAGCTCCGATCGAGGAGACAAAACTTGATGGGCAAGCCATTTTTCGGCCGTCCGACCGCTGACCACGATAGCGCTGCATCGGCTTCGAGAGCCGGATCCAGACGAAATTTCTTCAAGGTCGCGTCTGCGGCAGCAGCGGGGTCGCTCTTGCCGATGGGAGCGTCTGCGGCTGCGGCCAACGGCGGCAAACCGGACGTCGTCGTCGTCGGTGGGGGCTTTGCCGGCGTGACGGCCGCGCGTGAATTGGCCCATGCCGGCGCACGGGTGTTGCTGCTCGAAGCGCGAAACAGGCTGGGCGGACGGACGTTCTACACCCACTTCGGTGACAAGAAAGTAGAGTTGGGCGGTACCTGGGTGCATTGGTCGCAGCCGCACGTGTGGGCAGAGATCATGCGCTACAAACTCGATCTGGCAGAAACGCCAGGGAGTGCCAATCCGCAGCGGGTGATGTGGATGTCCGGCGGCAAGGTTCAGGAAGTGCCGGTCGAAGAGAGCCTGAAGCTCCTCATCGACGCGAACAACCGCTTCCATGAAGGCTCGGAAAAGGTGTTCGCGCGGCCTTACCTGCCTTATCTCTCGGACGCGGGGGTGAAGCTCGACGGCCTTTCGATCGCGGACCGCATGAAGCAGCTCGAACTGCCTCCCTTGCAGCGCGACCTCCTCGGCGGCCTGATGGCGACGAATTGCCACAACCGCACGGGCGAAGGCGCGTACACGGAAATGCTGCGATGGTGGACGCTCGCCGATCGCGATCTGATGCGTCTGTTCGACGCCTGTGCGCACTACAAGCTGAAAGACGGAACATCGGCGCTGATCGAGCGCATGGTCGCGGACGGCGGCTTCCAGGTGCGCCTGTCGACGGCGGTGTCCGAAGTGAAGCAGGGCGCCAACGGGGTCAGCATCACGACCGAGTCGGGCGAGAGAATCGATACCCGCTTCGTCGTGATGGCGGTACCCGTGAATACGGTAAACGCCATCGACTTCCAGCCGGCCCTGCTCGAAGGGAAACAGGCGATGGCACGTGAGCACCATGCGGGTGCCGGCCACAAGGTGTACATCAAGGTCAAGGGCGAACTGGGGTCGGTGATGATGCTGGCCCCGGACTCGGAACCGTTGAACCTCATCTTTACCGATCACGAAGGCAAGGACGGCGGCACCCTGATCGGATTCGGCGTACCCGCCGCGCAAGGGTTCGACGTCCACGACCCGAAGTCCGTCGAGCCCTTCATCCGCAAGTTTCTGCCCAATGTCTCGGTCACCGAAGTCCTGGCCTACGACTGGCACCTCGATCCCTATTCGCTCGGCACCTGGTGCACCTACAAGCCGAGGCAGTTCAGCCGCTACATGCGCGACCTCCGGGCGCGCGAGGGGCGCCTCTTCTTTGCGGGCGCCGATATCGCCTCCGGGTGGCGCGGCTTTATCGATGGTGCCATCGAATCCGGCTTGCAGGTCGCCCAAAGCGTGGCGGCAGTGCTGCGGCAGAACGTATGAGGGACGTCACATGAAGCTCAGAGCCATTCCCCATGTCGTATTGGCGCTCCTCGCACTCGAAGCGACTCCCGTGGTCTGGGCACAAGCCGCCTCTGGCGCGTTTGCACAATGCGTCGCCTGCCACACGATTGAAAAGGGTGCGGCGCATGCGGTCGGTCCCAATCTGAACGGCGTGTTTGGCAGCCCCGTCGCCGGCGCAGCGGGCTACGTGTACTCGAAGTCCCTGCGCAAGCTCGGCGGCGTGTGGACCGAGGAGACGCTGCACCGTTGGCTCGAAGCGCCGCAGGCGTACGCCCCCGGCACCAAGATGGCCTTCGCCGGCCTGAAGGACCCGGCAGCCCGCCAGGAAGTCATCGATGCGTTGAAGGGGCTGCATTGATGGCCCGCCCCGAATCCCGCACAACTAAGGAGCGACTCAGCATGAAGAACAGGACGATCGCCGCAGTGTTCGCGGCCCTCAGCGTGGTGACCGGCGCGCATGCCGCCGGCCAGCAGGACTTCGCCAAGGCGGTGGAACAACGTTACCGCGCCGTCGAAGCCGCGATCCAGGCGCGCGACGGCGCGCGGTGGCTGACGGAGTTCTACAGCCCGGAAGCCGTCGTGGTCGGCGAGGGCTCCAAGGAGACGCTGCGCGGACATGACGCACTGCGGCCGGTGGTGAACGGCATCGTGAAGGAAACGCGCAGCTGCACGATCCGGCCGGATTCCACACGCCAGGCGTCGGCCGATCTCGGCTATTCCTTCGTGACCTACCAGTGCAGTCCCGCCGACGCCGCGGCAGCCGATTACCAGGTGCGCGCCCTGTTTGTGTGGAAGAAGACCCAGGCCGGTTGGCGCGTCGTCGCCGAGAGCTACACGATGGGCAGCATGTAAGCCCGACAAGCGGGTGCCAAGGCGCCCGACCAAAACGACAAGTACGCACGAAGATGCGGAGGAGACAAGAGATGAACCGATTCAATACCCTGAGCGCACTCACGCTGGCCTTGCTGGCGAGCGGCGCGATTGCAGCAAGCCAGGACGCCGAGGGCCTCGGCAAGGACCTGACCCCGCTGGGCGGAGAGAAGGCCGGGAGCAAGGACAGCGCGATTCCGGCCTGGCAGGACGGCGGAGCCCTCAATGCCGGCTGGACCTACGGCAAGCCCCGCGCGCAGTTCTTCAAGTTTCGTGAAGATAAGCCGCTATTCACGATCGACGCGACGAACGTCGAAAAATATGCCGACAAGCTCAGCGAAGGTCAGCATGCCCTATTGAAGACGCTGAAGAACTACCGGCTCGACGTGTATCCGACGCGCCGTCACTGTTCTGCGCCGGACTTCGTTCAGGAGAACACGAAGAAGAACACCGCCACGGCGAAGATCGGCGGAGACGGCTGGAGTCTGGCCGAGGCGATGGTCCCGGGCATCCCCTTCCCGGTGCCGAAGAGCGGCATCGAGGTGCTGTGGAACGCCAAGATGAAGTACGCCGGCGTCGGCGTCACGATGCCAGCGCAATGGACGATGCTGTCGCCGCGCGCAAGCGGCGGGGACTGGATCGAGGCGAAGTCGACGCAAAGCTACTATTACCCGTGGGGACGCAAAGGCTCGCACAAGCTCAGCGAACTGCCGCCCGTCGAATACAACACCTATTTCGCCTACGCGTCGCCGACGGCACTGGCCGGCCAGGCGCTGCTCGTGACCTCCTACACCAGCAAGGCGAGCGACACCTTCTACTACTTCCCCGGCCAACGCCGCGTCCGTCGCATGCCCAGCTATGCCTACGATGCACCGCAGATCGGCTTTGAAAACCAGTACACGATGGATGAGCCGCGGGTGTTCAACGGTACCGCGGATCGCTTCGACTGGAAGCTCGTCGGCAAGAAGGAAATGTATGTGGCCTACAACGCCTTCGGCATGTACGACCCCGCCGCTGACCGTCGCAAGGTGGTGAGTCCCGACGGTGTCGATTCGAAGGCGACGCGCTATGAATTGCATCGTGTCTGGGTCATCGAGGCCACCAGCAAGGATGGGGTGCGCCACGTCGCACCGAAGCGTCGCTTCTACGTCGATGAAGACTCGTGGGCGCTGATGGCGGCCGAGGATTACGACGCCCAGGGCAAACTCTGGAAGGTTCGCGAAAGCTTCCTGATCCCGGTCGCCGAGACCGGCTCCTGCGACAACCCGGCCTTCGTCCAGTACGACCTCGCTTCCGGGCGCGTGCTGTATGACCAGGCAACCCTCGGGGCCGGCCAGGACATGATGTGGGCGACTGAGCCGAACGATCCCAGGCACCGCGACGACTTCTACACGCCGGACAACCTCCGCGCAATCAGCGACCGCTGACTCTTCCGCCCGTACGGGCAATCCGACATAGGAAAAAAGATGAGCATGCATCTGAAGCGGAAGGTGCTGGGTCTCGCCATGGCGGGCCTCTGCGCCCCTGCGGCGCACGCGTTCCAGTTCGAGACCGATTCGGTCAAGGGATCTTTCGACTCGACACTGACGCTCGGCTTTGGCCAGCGCGTCGAAAGCCAGCGTTGCGACCATATCGGCGATCCATCGACGAGCTGCGGCGCGCGGGCAAATACCGTGCAGTGGGGGAATGCCGATGACGGCAATCTGAACTATGACAAGGGCGACTTCTTCACGACGCACCTGAAGGGCTCGCACGAACTGCTGCTGAGCTTCCCCGACGCATGGAAGTTCATGGGGCGTGTCGGCTGGCTCTACGACTTTGTTGCGGACGACACTGCGCGCACCGATCTCGATAGCGAGGCGAGGCGCGCGGTCGGCCGGTACGCGCGCCTCTACGACTTGTGGGTCAGCAAGGAATTCAACGTCGGCGACCAGCGTGGGCGGGTGCGGTTGGGGAATCAGGTCGTGAGCTGGGGTGAGAGCCTGTTCATGGTCGGCGGCATCAATTCCAACGTCGCGATGGACCTGCAGCGGCTGTCGTCGCCCGGCGTGCAGCTGAAGGAAGCCTTCCTTCCGTCGCCGATGGTGAGCGTTGCCAGCGGTCTCGGTCGGGGTGTGAACCTGGAGGCCTACTACCAGTTCCAGTGGAAACAGTATGAGTTTCCGCCGTCGGGCACCTACTTCTCGATGGGCGATACCTTCGACAAGGGGCGGGATAACCTGCTGTATTTCACGCCGGATGCTGCGAGCCGCATCCGCACGCCCGGCGATCCGCTGTTCGGCCAGTCGCTGCAGGCTGCACACGCCGCGATGCTGGCTTCCGGCGAAGCCATGCGCGTCGGGAAGGACATCGATCCGCGGAACGGGGGGCAGTACGGCGTGTCGCTGAAATTCCGGCCGGAAGGCTGGGATACCGATTTCGGCGTGTATTACCAACGCTTCCACGACAAGACGCCGAACTTCCAGTACTGGAATGCCCAGAACACGACGAAGGTGTATTTCCTCGAGGATCGCGAGCTGTATGGCGTCAGCGCGAACACGTCGATCGGGAACTGGGCCGTCGGCGCAGAGTTGTCCTACCGCCCGAAAGACGCCGTGTCGACGAGCGTGTGCCTTGACCCTGCGACCGGGGGACTGGCGGCCGTCGATCAATGCAACGGATCGATCGACAAGGAACGCTACCAGCTCCACCTGACCGGCATCCTCAGCCTCACGCCGAGCGACCACGGCTGGTTCCTCGACCTCGTCGGTGCGCAGACCGGCACCTTTCTCGGTGAGGCGGTGGCGATCGCCTATCCCGGCGTGAATTCGAGCAAGGTCTTTACGCGTAGCCGCAATGGCGTGACGTATCAGCAGTTGCCGGCGGCCGGCGCGTGGACATATCTCGATTCGACCAGGGCGTTCAAGGGCGTCGGCGACGAACTCTCGTGGGGCTACATGTTCGATTTCAGCCTGACCTACGACAGCACGCTGATTCCCGGCTGGCAGGTGATTCCGGGCGTTTTCCTGTCACACGCGGTGAAGGGCAACACCCCGAACTTCATGGCGAACTGGATGGAGGGGGCGAAGCCGGCGAACTTCTACGTGTTGTTCAACCGCAATCCGGCGACTTGGCAGGCGGGCATCAACTACACAAAGTTCTGGGGCGGTGACATGCCGGTCAGCTCGCCCTTCCGGGACCGCGACTTCATCGGCGGCTTTATCTCGCGCAATTTCTGACGAAAGCGCGTACGCACCCAATCCCACAGAGAACGACTACAAGATCATGTTGAATCCAATGAGCGTCGACGACGTCGATGGCTTTCTCACGCGCAACCTGCGGCGACTGGAGGCGATCTGCTTCCGGCATCGCCGCAGTATTCTCCTCCTGCTTGGGCTGTTCACCGCCGTCATGGGGTGGTTCGCGCTGCAACTGCGCATGGACGCCGGCTTCGAAAAGCAGATGCCGGTCGGGCACGAGTACATCCAGACCTTCAACCAATACCGCGATGACGTGCTCGGCGCCAACCGGCTGAACATTGTCGTGAAGGCGCGCAAGGGCACGATCTGGACGCCGGCGGCGCTCGGGCGGCTCTATGAGGTCACGCAGGCGGTGAGCTTCCTGCCGAATATCGACCGGCTCGGTGTGCAGTCGCTATGGACGCCGAACTCGTTCGTCAATGAGATCACCGAGGACGGCTTCCGGGCCGATCCGCTGATCGCCGGCACGATCACGCCGAAGGACCTGACTGCCGAGGTCATCGAGGCTATCCAGCGCGCTGCGAGCCAGGGCGGCTTTGTCGGCACCCTCGTCGCACGCGATCAGACGAGCGCGATGATCGTCGCGGAGCTGCTCGAGCATGATCGCGACGGCCACAGGATCGACTATGTCGCCTACAACCGCATCCTGGAAGAGCAGCTGCGCAGCAAGTTCGAGGATGCCGACTTCGAGATCCAGATCATCGGCTTTGCGAAGCAGATCGGGGACATCGCGGACGGGGCCTCCGCCGTGCTGGAATTCTGCGCGATTGCGCTGCTGCTGACGGCGCTCGCGGTGTATTGGTATTGTCAGTCCGTGCGTTTCACGCTGTTGCCGATCGTCTGCTCGCTGACTTCGTTGGTGTGGCAGTTCGGGACGTTGAAGCTGCTGGGCTACGGCCTCGATCCGCTGGCAGTGCTGGTGCCCTTCCTCGTGTTCGCGATTGGCGTCTCGCATGGCGTGCAGCAGATCAACTTCATCGTGCGTGAGCTCTCGCATGGCAGGACGACCGAGACGGCGGCCCGCGCGAGCTTCACCGGTCTGCTGATCCCGGGCACGCTGGCGCTCGTCACGGCCTTTGTTTCCTTCGTCACGCTCGTGCTGATCCCGATCCCGATGGTACGGGAGTTGGCGATCACCGCGTCGCTGGGCGTGGGCTACAAGATCGTCACGAATCTCGTGATGCTGCCCCTCGCGGCGTCGCTGTGCCATTTCACGAAGGACTACGCCGATCGCGCCATGGTCAAGCGCGAGCGGCGTTCGACGTGGCTGCGTTCGCTGGCGCGCGTGGCCGAGCCGCGCAACGCGGCTGTCGTTATCGGCATCACTGTGGTCATGTTCGCCCTGGCCGTATGGCAGAGCAGCGATCGCGTCGTCGGTACCGTCCAGGCCGGCGCGCCGGAGCTGCGGCCCGAGGCACGGTTCAATCGCGACGCGGTGGCGATCTCGACCAGCTACGACACCGGGCTCGACTGGCTGTCGGTGATCTTCGAAGCTCCGCCGGACTCCTGTGAAAACGTCGCGGTCGGTCTCTACCAGGATCGCTTTGTCGCAGCGATGCAGTACATGCCGGGCGTGCTTTCGGCGTTGTCGTTCTCCGGCCAGCTGCGCACGTACAACGAGGGCTACAACGAAGGCAATCCCAAGATGTCCGTCGTGCCGATCGATCCAGGCAACTACGCGTCGCTCGCGACCGAGATCGGACGGGTGCGCGGCTTCATGAACAAGGACTGCAGCATGACCGCCGTGCATCTGTTCCTGACCGACCACAAGGCGACGACGATCGAGCGCGTGATCCGCGAGGTCAAGGCCTTCCGCGAGCGCTATCGGGAAGACGGCATCAGCATTCGTCTCGCGTCGGGGAACGCCGGCGTGCAGGCGGCGGTGAACGAAGAAGTGCACAAGTCGGAGCTGCCGATGATGCTCTACGTGTATGCGGCGATCGTCATCCTCGTTGCGCTCGTGTATCGCGACTTCCGAGCCGTGATCGCGTGCTGCCTGCCGCTGACGGTTGGCACCTTCATCGGCTACTGGTTCATGAAGGAACTGGAAATCGGGCTGACGGTCGCGACGCTGCCGGTGATGGTGCTGGCGGTCGGAATCGGCGTCGATTACGCCTTCTACATCTACAACCGATTGCAGCTCCACCTCGCGCAAGGGCAGAACATAGTGAAGGCGCTGGAACATGCAATTCTCGAAGTCGGTACCGCCACGATCTTTACTGCGATCACGCTCGCAGTCGGTGTCGCGACGTGGATGTTCTCGGAGCTCAAGTTCCAGGCCGACATGGGCAAGCTGCTGGCCTTCATGTTCATGGTCAATATGGTGATGGCGATGACGGCGCTGCCGGCCTTGGCCGTGTGGCTCGAAAGACTTTTCCCCCGCCGCGGAGCCGTGCGTGCGCCCGGCATCCTGGCGCACTGAGCGGAGAGAAGTGATGATGAAGAAATATCAAATGATGCTCGGTGCGACCGCGATCCTCGCCGCATCCACAGTGACTCTCCAAGGATGGGCGGCGGAAGGCACCGGCGTCGTGCCGCATGTGGCCGAACGGTCGGCGTCGGCGAGCCGATCGATGATCCTCGCGACAACGCAGGCCGGCCAGCGCCTCGTGGCAGTGGGGGATCGCGGCGTCGTGCTGCTGTCGGAAGACCAGGGAAGCAGCTGGCGACAGGCGTCCAAAGTGCCGGTGAATGCCACCCTGACCGGCGTGTCGTTTGCCGACGAGCGCAACGGCTGGGCGGTCGGCCACTGGGGCGTGATCCTGCATACCGACGACGGCGGCGAAACCTGGACCAGTCAGCGCGTCGAGACTTCCGAGGATCGACCGCTCTTCGCGGTGCATTTCAGCGATGCGCAGCACGGCACCGCCGTCGGCCTTTGGTCGCTGCTGCTCAGGACGGCGGATGGCGGCAAGACGTGGGACAAGGTCAGCCTGCCGCCTCCGCCGAATGACACGCGCGCCGACCGCAATCTGATGCACGTCTTTGCGGATCGACGCGGCGAACTCTTCGTCGTCGGCGAGCGTGGCACGGTACTGCGCTCCGCAGATCACGGGCTGACCTGGACCTACCGGCCGACCGGCTACCGGGGCTCTTTCTGGAGCGGCGCGGCACTCGCCGATGGCACGCTGCTGGTGGCCGGCCTGCGCGGCAGCCTGTATCGCAGCACCGACGGTGGAGACAGTTGGCACAAGGTCGACACCGGCACGCAGAGTTCGATCACCGCGGTCGTCCCGCTCGCAGACCGGGTGCTTGCCGTCGGGCTCGACGGCCTGACGCTCGAAAGCCGTGATGCCGGGGTGAGTTTCGAGGCGCGCCAGCGTCCGGACCGCCTGTCGCTTACCGCCGCTGTCGGCACCGATCCGAACCACGCGGTGTTCTTTTCGCGTGCCGGCATCGTGGCCCCGCAATGAGACAAGACATTCGACAAACGAAGCGAGGAGAGGCAATGCAAGTATTCGACATGATCATCAACGGCCAGCACGTGAAGGCCGAGGCCACGTTCGACGTCATCAATCCGGCAAGCGGACAGGCGTTTGCCCGCGTGCAGGCAGGGAATCCGGCGCATGTGGATCAGGCCGTTGCCGCCGCCCGCGCTGCCTTTTCGGCCTGGAGCCGCACGCCGGACAAGCGTCGCCAGGACTTGTTGCATGCGTTGGGGATCGCCATCGAGGAGGACATGGCGAACCTGATGGAACTGGTCACCAAGGAAAGTGGCAAGCCCCTGGGCGGCTTGAATGGCATCGGCGCTGGGATGGAAGTGGGTGGTGCGATCGCGTGGACGCACGTCACGGCCGATCTCTCACTGCCCGTCGAAGGTAACCGCTAACTGACCGGCGTCTCGCGCCCCATGCCGAGTTGGTGTAGATCAGAGCGCAGGGGCTGCTTGCTGAAGTGCTCTTTCCAGAGCCGGGGCGTGAGTTGATCGACGCTGGCGGCGGGATGCTGGTCGATGCGTTGGAGCACATCGACCAGATAGTCGTAGGGATCGACGTTGTGTAGTCGGCAGGTCGTGAGCAGGCTTTGCAGGATGCCGACGTGCTTGGCACCGAGCTCGGTCCAACAGAAATTCCAATTTTTCCTACCCATCGGAATGGGTCTGAGTGCCCGCTCGAGGTGGTTTGTGTCGACCGGCACCGCGGGGTCGGTCAGAAAGACCTCAAGGGCGACCCGTCGTTTGTGCGTGTAGGCCAGCGCTTTGGTCATCGGGTTGGCGGGCAGCAGGCCGTGCTTGTCCAGTGTGTGCTGTACCCACGCGAAGAAGCCCTCGACGATCGGCTTGGCGTGGGTGAGTCGGTATTCTCGCTTGGCCTCGGGTTTGAGCTTCTTTTGTCGGATGTGCTCTTCCACCGCATAGAGTGCGCCGATGCGCTCGAGCGCCTCGGACCCCACGGTCGGCTCCACGGCTTGCGCCTCGAAGAACTCGCGTCGGCAATGGGCCCAGCATTGAGCATGCGTGATACCGGTTTTTTGGGCGTACGCCTCGTAGGCCCCATAGCCATCGGAGAGCAGCACACTGCCCTTGCCGGGTTCGAGACCGAGCACGGTCTCGACGTTGCTGTGCGCTCGAGAGTCGAAGAACGGGAAGCACACCTCGTCGCGTTCGCCGTAAATGGGCCAGAAGTAGCCCCCCTTCATCTTGCCGGGTCCGGCCCGTCCCGCCTTGATCGGTGTCTCGTCCATCGCCTTGACCCGG
The DNA here is from genome assembly GCF_017894365.1 of Aromatoleum bremense. Classification (NCBI taxonomy): domain Bacteria; kingdom Pseudomonadati; phylum Pseudomonadota; class Betaproteobacteria; order Rhodocyclales; family Rhodocyclaceae; genus Aromatoleum; species Aromatoleum bremense. The sequence continues at coordinate 4,320,183 of NZ_CP059467.1, read as the reverse complement.
GAGGTGCGAATCGAGGCGAGCTGCGCCGCGTAGATCGGCTCGAGCAGTGCGCTCGTCTTGGCGCCAAGCTGGGTGAGCCAGGCCCGACTCACGCGGATACCCGCATCGGTCAGGCGCAGGTGCTGGCGATACAAGGGCAGGTGCCACAGGAACTTGTCGAGCAAGAGCCCGACGATGAAGCTCACATCGGCCCGGCTGCCTTCGATCACCCCCACCGGGGCCGGCGCGCAGTGAATCGTTTCGGTGTCGCGCAGCTTGACGACCGGGCGCACGTACTTGAGGACCACGTAGCTGCCGGGGCGCTGTGCCAGGCGATGGCTGACTTTCTCGCCGATGACTTCATACTGCTCGGGCGACAAGTCTTCGACTTCAGGGGCGGGCACCTGGATCGTCTGAACCGGGACTCGCTGCTCATCAAAGAACAGCCCGTCATCGGGCTCGGCACAGTCCGTGGTGCGCGCACGCCGGGTGTGCCCGGCGACCTGCTTGCCCGGCACTTCGGGCGCCGATTCGGGGATCGGGAGCTCGCCCAGGGTGAGCTGCGAGGGGTTGGGCGGTAGCAGGCGTTTTTCGCTCTTGGTGCCGAAGAGCTGGCGCTTGAACCACTCCAGCTGATGCTTCAGGGTGTCGCGTTCGTGGCGCAACTGCACATTGACCCGGGACAGCTCGACGACCTGCTCGGCCGTCATCCGGGCGGCTTCGCCAGGGGTCGGGATCGAGCTCGTTTGCGCGGCTGTCATGGCTGCAATTATACCTCAGAGTCCAGCATGCATAAGGGTTTTAGCCGATTCGCGAGCATGCTTGAAACGCTTTTTAAAGCGTCCAGGAACGATCCCTTCGAGCAGTAACTTCAGTCCCGTCCAGTCCAACTCACCGGTGGCGATGTGCGACCAGTCCGACACGAACCGACCCTGCTCGAGACGCTTGGCCCAGACGCAAAAGCCGGTGCGATCCCAATACAGCACCTTCATCTGTGTGCCGCGACGGTTGATGAACACAAACAACTCGCCCGAGAGCGGATCGCACCCGAGCTTGTGCTTGGTCAGCGCGTACAGCCCATCGAACGAGCGGCGCATATCGACCGGCTCACCATAGAGGTGGACACGAACGGTGCCTTCCGGGAAGAACATCAGCCGCGTACCAGATGAAGCACCAAGCCTTCACCCAGATCGATCTTCAGTTCGAGGCGAGCGCGTTCGCCCCCGGCAGCACCGATCATGCCCAGATCAACGAACCCGGGCTGAGATTGCGGTGCGGGCGGCTTTGCGCACACCGATCCCCCGCGCAGTCCCCGCTGGCGATAGAAGTTGGCGACACTGATCGATTCGCGCGCGCAAAACGCAGATACCGACAGGGCGGACTGTTCAAAGCGCGCGAACAGCTCGGCCCATTGCCCTGGGCTGCGGTGTTTGCGTGGGGTCAGAGTGGGGTGAGACATCCGGTTCGCTCCCTGTCAGTGAGTTCAGGGCGATTGTCTCGAGGCTCGCGTGAGCAAGGAAGGGCGCCGGTCAGTGACCGGTTACGATCCGCCACCTGATCCAGGGCGTGCGCGACCAACTCGACGCGCTCGATGCCCGTATTGCCGAGTGCGACCGGCAGATTGCGGCCCAACAAGCCGACGATGCGGCCGCCCGGCGGGCGCGTGAGCTGCCCGGCGTGGGGCTGCTCACTGCCGATGCTGTGGTGGCGAGCGTCGGCGACGCGACGATGTTCCACAACGGCCGCCAGTTCGCCGCCTGGCTCGGGCTCACGCCGAGCCAGCACTCCAGCGGCGGCAAGCCGAAGCTCGGTTGCATCACCCGGCGCGGCGACGACTACCTGCGAACGCTGCTCGTGCAGGGGGCGCGCAGCGTTCTCACGGCCACCCTGCGCAAGGCGCGCAATACGCCCGAGGCGCTCACGCGATTGCAGCAGTGGATCGTGACGCTCAACGCACGCGTCGGATACCACAAGACCCTGGTCGCGATCGCCAACAAGCATGCTCGCCAGTTGTGGGCAGTGCTTGCCAAGGGCGAAGCCTACAACCCCGAGGCATGGCGCCAATGGCATGACTCGGTCGAACCATCGGCATCCTGAACCATCGGCGTTCTTTGCAGGTGTTTCCGTGACTGCGCGCACGCGATAGACAAACAGGTCAGACCGACCGGCTGAGAGCCTGGGTAGCCTAATGGCCGACCACACAGGGTGTCGCGGTTGATCCCCGCGCCCCGGTCGCGCCGAGGATTGATAGAGGCCAGCCGGTGCGGTTAATCGCAGGGCCCCGGCGCCGATGCGCCGAACAAGGCCGATTGGGGAAAGGCAGTCTGTTCTGTCCTTGTCCATTGCGACGCCGGCAGTCCAAATTCGGTCACGCCTGGGCGTGATCAGCAGGAGATGAAGATGAACGCATGACTATGGTCGGCCCGGCCTGCGGCCGGTCTGCAAGGAAGGGGTTGACGGGAAGTCCCTTGGGGAGGGCTACGAACGGGTGGCGGAACTGGCGGCGCAGTTGCCGAACACGCGCCTGGTGTATGTGGCTGACCGGGAGTCCGACATCCTTGCCCTGATGCTGCGTGCCCATGACCTGGGCACGCCCGCGGACTGGCTCGTCCGCGCCCAGCATAACCGGGCATTGCCGGAGGGCGACAAACTGTGGGAGCGCCTGACGTCGGGCACGCCATTGGGGGACGTGGCCTTCACCCTGAGCGCACGCCGTGGGCAGGCGGCACGGGAAGTGCGGCAGGCGATGTGGGTGGAGAGCGTGACGCTGCGGGACCCTCAGAGCGGTCGGAAAGTCGAGGTCACGGGCCTGGTGGCCCGGGAGATCGCGCCGCCTGCCGGGGTGGCACCGCTGGAGTGGCGTCTGCTCAGCAACCGGCCGGTCACTGGTCTGGACGAGGCGCGTATGCTCATCGACTGGTACCGGGCACGTTGGGAAATCGAACTTTATTTCCATGTCCTCAAGAACGGTTGCCGGGTGGAAGCCTTGCAACTGGGCCGGGTCGAGCGCCTGGAGCGCGCGCTGGCGCTGTACATGGTGGTGGCCTGGCGCATTGCGTTCCTCATGCGCATGGGACGCAATTGCCCGGACCTGGATGCGGCCCTGTTCTTCGAGCACGACGAATGGCGGGCCGCCTACATCCTGAACGGCAAGAAGCCGCCCGCGGCCCCGCCCGGACTCAACGACGTCATCCGCCTCATCGCGCGACTCGGCGGATTCCTCGGCCGTAAAGCAGACGGCGAGCCGGGCGTGAAGACCATCTGGTCCGGATTACAGCGCGTCACCGACTTCGCCGCCGGCCTGCGTCATGCCCGAGAGTTCGGCGAGCTTTGAGATGTGTGTAATGGAATGCCTATACGCCGGTCACGAAGTGGATCCTATATGCCGGTCGCTGACACTCGGCTTCGGTGTCATGTTGCGCCACGCAGCGCTTGCAGGATTGCGCTGACGCCGATCAACTTGAGGCTGTGATCGCCTGTGCACGGGCTCTGGTTGGCGAGACACTCGCCGGAGCAATCACGGGTGCGGTCCTTCGGGCCGCCATCGTGCCGCTTCGCTCTCAGCGCTACTCGCGCCTCAATCGACACCGTCTGCCTTCCGCGGCCGAACTCGAACTCACACTTTCGGCCACTGCTGCCGATGCAGGTTTCCGGCAAGCAGCCAGTTGAGCGACCGCTTCAAGTACAAGTGTCGTCGATCGAGGTACGCGGGGTCGCGGACGGGCGGGCGCCGGGTTCTTGTTGGTTTAAAAATGCTTTATAATATGAAACGATTTAAACCAAGCCCACGGAGGCGTCATGATTGCAGATCGCATTCGTCAAGCACGACTGGCGGCAGGTCTGACCCTGGGTGCTTTGGGTGAAAAGGTGGGTGTTTCTCACACCGCCATCCAGAAGTACGAAAAGGGTCTTCTGACCCCATCGTCTTCTCAGCTTCTCAAACTGGCCCGCGCCTGTGGAATCCGTACGGAGTATTTTTTTCGTACGCATACGGTCGAACTGCTGCAGCCCGAGTTCCGCAAGCTCTCGACCTTTGGCAAGACGGCGCAGGATGCGCTGAAGATCAAGGTCGTCGAGTTGGTAGAAAAACGCGTGGAGTTGCTCGGTGCCTTTCCCGAGCTGCCGTTCCCGGCGTTTGCACCTCCTGCTGCCCTTCCTGAACACATCGCGTCGCTGGATGAGATCGACGCGTTCTCGAATACGGTCCGCAACGCTTGGCAGTTGGGCATGAACCCGATTGCCGACCTCACCGACACCCTCGAAGGGTTCGGCTTGTTGGTCATCGTGGTCGATGAAGAGAACCCGGGGTTCTCTGGCTTGACTGCCAAGGCGCGAACGGAAGATGGCCGGAAGTATCCGGTCGTAGCCGTTTCCAAGCGCTGGCCCGGTGATCGGCAGCGGTTTACGCTGGCTCATGAACTGGGGCATCTGCTGCTGGAGGGACGACTGGCTAACGGCATCGACGAAGAGAAAGCCTGCGACCGATTCGCCGGTGCATTCTTGGCTCCGCGTGTTGCGGTGCTTCAGTTGCTTGGGCAGCAGCGCCATGCGCTGGAATGGCAAGAGCTGTATGTGCTCAAACACGAGTTCGGCCTATCCATGGCCGGATGGCTGCAGCGAGCAAAACAGTGTGGCGTGATCACCGATGCCGCTCACCTTTCGATGTTCAAGCGGTTTTCGGCAAAGGGCTGGCGCAAAAACGAGCCGGGCGCCCCGCTGCCGCAAGAGCATCCACGACTATTTGATCAGTTAGTGTACCGCGCCTTGGCCGAGCAATACATCTCCGAGGGCAAGGCTGCAGAATTGCTGGGCATCCCGATGATGCGCTTCCACAAGGAACGCCAGTTGGAGTCCTCGGATGCGGTTGCTCATCAGTGATGCCAACATCTTGATCGACATGGAAGCTGGAGCGTTGATGGGTACGCTCTTTCAGCTTCCGATGCAGTTCGGCATTCCTGATCTGCTGTACTACGAAGAAATTGAGCCGGGTAGTCCAGAACTTGAAGATCTGGGCTTGCAGATCATGGAGGTCAGCGGCGACTTTGTGGCGTATGCCCAGCAGTTGCCGGGCCAGCACAATCACCTGCTTCCAGCAAAAAGCGGCCCCAAGCCAAGTCATAACGACTACCTGGCACTGGCGCTTGCGAAGCAGGAAGCCTGCACGCTATTGACCGGTGACACCAATCTGCGATTTGTTGCCAACAAGGAGCAAGTCAACGTCATGGGCACCATTGGTCTGTTGTGCGCCATGATTGAAAATCAGCTGCTGACGGTAGACGACGCTTTCAAGGCGCTCGACAAAATGAAGTCGGGCAAGCGTCGATTACCGTGGCCCGAAGCCGAGAAAAGGCTGAACGCGTTGCGCTAGTCAAGTGGCGGCTATCGACTGGGTCCTGACGAAGCCGGATTGACGAGTGACTGGGCACAAAGCTGTTACTCGCTTCCGGCACGACGCAGAACGGTGAGCGTCAGTTGCGATCGCGCACTGTGCGTCTAGAATGATTTGTCCGGTGTGCGAGTCGGGTTCGAAAGCGCCTGCCTGGGAACCCGTTCAGCGCGTGCAGAAGGGCGCCGAAACCGTTCTACAAAACTGTGGCGCCATCAGCGCTGACGCGGCTTCCGGGGCCACAGATGAGTGGAGATTGTAGATTGAAAACACGCTCAAGTGATTGATTTATAAGAAAACTGATGGGGATTGTGGCTCCAGTTGTCACGGGTTCGATTCCCGTATGTCGCCCCAAAATTCAAGCACTTACGCGTTTTCGAGATGCTTTTGGCATCTTATGAAAATTACGAATTGCGCTGTAAGTGCCTGTTTTGGCAGACGCGAGCACAGGAGCGAAGCTCTCCGGTTCCTGTGCGCCGCGGTCCTGAATCCGCGTAAACTTCTCATCACACCGCTCTCAGCCCCCCGTCCCGACTTGTGCCGGGCATGACGATGAGCGATACATCTGGATCGGTGCTTTCCGGTGAGCAGGTCGTTTTTGACCTCCAGGATTTCCCCCAAAGCTGGGGCGCATCGGATCAAGCGAACGACCCGAGACGCTTGACCCCTCAGGTACGTCGCTCTCTTCTGCTGAGGCCCCACCCCAACTCCGCGTGAGCACTTGGCAGGCGGACCCGACTGCGACGAGCTCCTCGCCGCGACGGCCGAGCGGAACATCCCGCACATTACGAAACCGTTGAAGGGTGGGGCGCTGATTGGGACAGCTACCTTCCCTTGGGGAATTTCAACGGCGCTGTATTCCGAAATGCCCGAATCACCGACGAGTATCTTCAGTCCCGCTTGGCCGAACAGAGGTGGGTGTCGCGAGACAAGAGGCGAGCAATGTCCGCCCGCCGGACCCGTCGAATCGCGCCTCGGCCGACCAGAGGGGATGCAGTGTGCTCGTGGTCTTCGGATCAAGTATCAAAGGCGCCCCTCTTGCGGTTCGCGGGTACTGGTCCTCACTCCGCTGGCGACTTACATGAATTCCTCGACCTCACGCAAAGAGCTCCGCGTCGCACCACTCGGTGCGGTCGCCGTACCGACTGCCCCCGATGGCCGATTGCCGCAGCCAACTGCAAGTTTGAGCTTGTCACTGGGGTGAAATACCACCACGCGGCGCGCGCTGATGAACGCGGTTTCGCCCGTTTTCGTCCGGGACGTGCGCGCTTTTCACGCACCTGAAAGCAGCCAAAGCCCGACAACTTGACCTCCTGCCCGCTGACGAGTGCGCCGGCAATCTCCTCGAAGAACGCTTCGACCCTTTCGGCGGCTTCTCGCTTGTTGAGACCGATGGCGGCGGCGATGTCTTGGATGAGATCAGCTTTGGTGAGCGTCATGGTGGGGCGACTCGCGCGACATGGAGGGATGTTGCCGAGCGCATAGTAATGGGTGCCTTCGGCAGCTGCAGCAAGCACCGCCTCGCCGATGGCGACAAGGTGGGGCGACGGGAGGCGGCGCGGCGCCGTCGAGAACGCCGTCGACGCGTTCGCGGCGCAACGGGTGAGTCAGGTAAGTCAGGCGCTAATGCGCCCGGTTACGGCCGAGCGGCGGGGGGCTTTGCCGCGGAGGGTAGGGCAGGAAAGCAAGGTGCGCCCGAATGAACTCTTGCGCGGTAATGTCAAACGAAGTGGGGCGGGGGAGTCGCTCCAACTTCTGGTCGTCGGCCATGCATCCGGTGCGACGTCCTCCACATTACGTCTCCAATGCGCCAGTTACCCGCCGTTTGCTTGGGCGATGCTCGATCAAGAAGCCCAGACTGCCCATCAAAGATTAGCTTCAGTCGTGCCACATTGATAAAATGGCATACCTTATGCCGAACTGATCAGGACATCCAAGATGAAGCGCTGCGTTGTCGGTATTCGTCGCCCCCGGAGCGTGGGTTGAGCTTCCTGGGGAGAAGCCAATCCGAAAGACCTGATCGCCTCCATGCGTAGCCCCGAGGCCGAAGTGATACGCCTGCTGGGCGAGATCGAGGCATTGGTCAACGAGGTGCAGGCATGACTGATTTACCGGCTAGCGCCGACTACGCCGGCATCCACGGCGACATTGTCGCCCTGCTGGAAACCGCCCGTCGCGCCGCCGCCCGCAGCGTCAATGCACTAATGACTGCCACCTACTGGGAAATCGGCCGGTGCATCGTCGAGTTCGAGCAGGGCGGGAAGGAACGGGCCGCCTACGGGCAGGCCCTGATCAAACGACTCGGCTACGACTTGACCCGCCAGTTCGGGCGTGGCTTCGGCTGGCGCAACCTGACGCAGATGCGGGCCTTCTATCTGACGTGGCCGGCTGCGCACATTTTGCAGACACCGTCTGCAAAATCTCGGCTCGGCCACATTCTCCCGACGCCTTCTGCAATTTCGGCCGGCGAAGTGACTACATCCTCGCCAGCAGCAGTGCCCGATCTGGCCGCGCTGGCCCAAGCCTTTCCACTGCCCTGGTCGGCCTACGTACGGCTGCTCTCGGTCAAGAACCCTCAAGCCCGCGCCTTCTACGAGACGGAAGCCCTGCGTGGCGGCTGGAGCGTTCCCCAGCTGAATCGCCAGATCGGCAGTCAGTTCTACGAGCGGACCGCCCTGTCGCACGACAAGGCGGCGATGCTGGAAAAGGGAGAAGTGGCCAAACCCGGTGACGCGCTCACGCCCGAACAGGCCATCAAAGACCCCTTCGTGCTGGAGTTCCTGAACCTCAAGGACGAATACTCCGAGTCTGACCTCGAAGAAGCGCTGATCCAGCACTTGGCCGATTTCCTGCTGGAACTGGGCGATGACTTTGCCTTCGTCGGCCGTCAGCGGCGGCTGCGCATCGACGACAGCTGGTTCCGCGTTGACCTGCTGTTTTTCCACCGCCGTCTCAAGTGCCTGCTGGTCATCGACCTCAAGGTCGACAAGTTCGGCTATGCCGATGCCGGCCAGATGCACCTGTACCTGAACTACGCCCGCGAGCACTGGATGATGCCCGGCGAGAACCCTCCCGTGGGCCTGATCCTGTGCGCCGAGAAAGGCGCCGCCGAAGCCCATTACGCGCTAGAGGGCCTGCCCAACAAGGTGTTGGCCGCCGAATACCAGACCGTGCTACCGGATGAAAAGCTGCTGGCCGAGGAACTGGACAAGACGCGGCGCGAGTTGGAGGCTCGGCGGATCCAGCGAAATAGTCAATCGGGGAGCGAGACATGAACGCGCCTCTAAAGGTCCAATTCGGCGAGGATAGTCATACCCAGTACCTACTGCTGTCGGACGTCGTGTCCTTGGTGCGGCGCGAAGTCACGATTGACAGCGAAGCTAGGGCCTGTTCGTGAAACCGGACTTCGACGGTGCCGAGGCGACGTGGCAAAAGCCCGTTTAGATCAAGGGGGGCGACTTGGTCTGAGCAACATCAAGGCTTGGGAAGGTGCAATGGCGCTTGCTGGCGACGAACACGAACGATGCATCGCCTCTCACCGTTACATCACTTGCGTTCCCGACCCCGCACTCGCGACTGCGGGCTTCCTTGTCTACTACTTGCTGAGCGAGGATGGCTTGGAGAAGGGTGGTCTCGCGTCTCCGGGCACGGCGGATCGCAATCGCACCCTGGGTTTGGGCAATCTCGGCAAGATCGAAATGCCCGTGCCGCCACTGGCCAAGCAGCAAACCTTCAACCGGCTGAAGGCCGAGGTTGCCGTCCTCAAGGCCAAACACGCCGCCATCTGCCAAACCAACGCCGCGCTGCTGCCGGCAACGCGGGGGGCGGGTGTTTGCCACCGAAGCATCGACATGAACCGATCCAAGAAATCGCAGCCGAACTGGACGGACGTCAAGGCCAGGACGTCAAGGCCAAACTCGCCGACTTCGATCGCGTCGGACTGATCGGGTTAATCCAGGATCTGTACGCTGCCAACAAGGACAACCAGGCTTTCCTGCACGCCCGCTTTGCCCTTGGCGACGATGTGCTGAAGCCGTACAAGACCACCATAGACCGTTGGCTTTGGCCGGATGTCTTCAAGAACCAGGACACCTCGGTCGCCAAGGCCAAGAAGGCGATCTCGGACTACAAAAAAGCCATCGGTCAGCCGGAGGGCTTGGCCGAGCTGATGGTGTTCTATTGTGAGCGGGCGGCAGGATTCAGCAACGATGTCGGCCTGCAGGACGAGGGCTACTTCGATGCGTTGGTGCGGATGTTCGAGCACCCGCTGAAGGCTATCGGATTGCTCCCTGAAGGTGGGTCAGAACTGATGGAGCGCCTCGACGCAGTGCGTCACACTAGCCACAACTTCGGCTATGGCGTCGGCGACGAGATGGACGACTTCCTCGCTGAGTACGGATTCGATGGCGGATCGCGATGAAAAGGCCGCGCTACAGGCCGAGAACGCCAGGCTGATTGCGCTGCTCGAATCCCACGGCATCGAGTGGCGCCCGTCGCGGCAGCCGTTGCCGTCGGCACCCGAGCCGTCGAGGTTGTCCACCGAAGAGAAGGTTGCACTGTTTCGCCGCCTGTTTCGCGGGCGCACCGATGTCTACCCGATCCGGTGGGAAAGCAAGACTACCGGCAAGTCCGGTTACGCGCCGGCCTGCGCCAACGAGTGGCGCGCCGGTGTTTGCGAGAAGCCGCGCATCAAGTGCGGCGACTGCGACCACCGTCTGCTGATCCCGCTTTCCGATGCGGTGATCTACGACCATCTGGCCGGTGGGCACACGGTCGGCGTGTATCCGCTGCTGGAGGACGACACCTGCTACTTCCTAGCGGTCGATTTCGACGAGGCGGAGTGGCGGGACGATGCGCGTGCGTTCATGCTGTCGTGCCACGAACTGGGTGTACCGGTGGCGCTGGAGATTTCCCGGTCCGGCAAGGGGGCGCACGCGTGGGTCTTTTTCGCCACCCACGTTTCGGCGCGCGATGCAAGGCGACTGGGTACGGCGGTCATCAGCCATACCTGCTCGCGTACCCGGCAACTGAAGCTCGAATCCTACGACCGGCTGTTTCCCAATCAGGACACGATGCCCAAGGGTGGCTTTGGCAACCTGATCGCCTTGCCACTGCAGAAATGGCCGCGCGAAAAGGGTTGCAGCGTGTTCGTTGACGCCGAGTTGCGTCCGCATCCGGATCAATGGGCCTTCCTGTCAGCCATTCAGCCAATGGCGGCGCATGACATTGAGCCGACCATCCTACGAACAACGGGCGGCGTCCATCCCTTGGACGTCACCTTCATCGACGATGAGGACTTGGCTACTCCGTGGAAACGCGAGAACAAGTCGGCCCAAAAGCTGGCAGGTCTGATGCCGAAGTCATTGACCGTGACGCTGGCAAACTTGATCTATTTCGAGAAGGCCGGGCTGCCGCAGGCGCTGGCCAACCGCCTGATCCGGTTGGCCGCTTTCCAGAACCCCGAGTTCTACAAAGCCCAGGCGATGCGGATGTCGGTGTGGGACAAGCCGCGCGTCATCAGCTGCGCCGAGAACTACCCGCAGCACATCGCATTGCCGCGCGGCTGTCTCGATGCGGCCCTCTCCTTGCTGCGCGACAACCGCGTCGCCTGTGAACTGCAAGATGAGCGTTTCGGTGGCGAGCCGATTGACGTGGCTTTTGTCGGCAGCCTGCGCATCGACCAGGCAGCAGCAGTCTCAGCAATGCTGCATCACGATGCCGGCGTGCTTTGCGCGCCGACGGCCTTCGGCAAAACAGTTACGGCCGCCGCGATGATCGCGCGTCGGGGCGTCAACACGCTGGTACTGGTACACCGCACCGAGTTGTTGAAGCAGTGGCAGGAGCGGCTGCAGGCCTTTCTCGGCCTCGGCAAAGGCGTGGTTGGCACCATTGGTGGCGGCAAGGCCAAGCCCACCGGCAAGATAGACATCGCCGTAATGCAGTCAATCTCCCGGCAGGGCGAAGTCAATCCAATCGTCGAAAACTACGGCCAGGTGATCGTGGACGAGTGCCACCACGTCGGTGCCGTTTCCTTCGACGCGATCCTGAAGCGGACAAAGGCCAAATACGTGCTCGGTCTGACCGCGACGCCCATCCGCCGCGATGGTCAGCAGCCGATCATCTTCATGCAGTGCGGTCCGATCCGTTACACGGCGGCGAAGCCTGCCGGCGCACCCCACGATCTGGAGGTGGAGCCTCGCTCACGCATCTCACGGATTGATCTGCCACCGGAGGCTGGCATTCAGAAGGTGTTCCGGCATCTGGCCAATGACCAAGGGCGCACCGACGCCATCGCAGCCGAAGTAAGGGAAGCGTTCGAGCAGGGCCGCAAGGTGCTCGTCCTGACCGAGCGTACCGAACACCTCGACGCGATTCTGTCTGCGCTGGAGGGCCAAGTACCTGCACCATTCGTACTTCACGGCCGGATGTCGAAAAAACAGCGCGCGACCCTTATCGCGGAACTGGACGCACTGTCGCCTGACGCGCCGCGCATCCTTTTGGCGACCGGCAAGCTGGTCGGCGAAGGGTTCGACCACCCGCCGCTGGATACGCTGGTACTGGCCATGCCAGTTTCCTGGAAAGGTACGCTGCAGCAATACGCTGGACGCTTGCATCGCGAGCACGCCAGCAAGACCGACGTGCGGATCATCGATTTTGTGGACACCGGTCACCCGGCGCTGCTTCGGATGTGGGACAAGCGACGGCGCGGATACCGGGCGATGGGGTATCGGGTGGGCTGTGAAGACTCGTCCAATCGTCTGGATGTATGAGCAATCCCGCAGCAGCCCGCACCAATGCAAGTAGGCTCGGGAGTCCATTCGGACCACCGTTTCGCCCAACGCGAACGGCAGATAATCGATCCTGCTGCGCGGTTTGGGCAGGCTGCGGCCTATTGGGATTTGACGTCAGCCGCTGTTCCTGGGATGACCGATGATTGGCGCATCGAACCATCGGCAACGCACAGATCGACACCGAGGGCGGTTATTGGCGCCACGATCACACGTGCCGGAGGCGGCGAATTATGGCGATACGGCATCGAGCAACAGCCGGCCGCTCCCGGCGCCGGGAACTCGGGTGCCGATGCTGTCGTGTGACGAGAGAACTGCAGGCGGTGCACCATGGCGGAGCGCGAATCGGCTGTCGACGCATCATGATCTCGACGACAAGCATGGCGCCGCCGCCGCAGCAGCGACAGACGAAGGTCGGCGGTGGCGTTACACCAACTGTCACTGAGGATCGAGCCGAGCTCGCAGTCGACCGAGGAACCAGCCGCCGTCGCTTACGCTGGACTGCGTTGCGTTCCGTAAAAACACCGAGGCACCCTGCATCGAAAATCGATCTTCAAATCCGTCAGTGGGACGAGGAAAGCAACCTGGTGCAGCGAGCTCGAGCGCACCCTCAGGCTTCGCGCAGTGGGGACTCCTCCGCGGCCGAACTTTCCATTGCGATTGTCGTCCGTTACAGTAGAAATTAACGAATACGTTAAGGAGGCGGTGATGCGTGCCAGCGATGTGGTCCCCATCAGCGAGGCTCGGGCTCGGCTGACTGAGCTTGCCGAAGAGGTGGTCGGCGGCGGGGCGGAAAAGGTCTTGACCAAGAACGGTGCGAGCTATGTAGCGATCGTCGATGCGCGCAAGCTCGACTACTACCACGCGCTCGAAGAGGAGCATGCGAGCCTGGTCCTACTCGACGAGGCTGAGATCGGACTGCGCCAAGTCTTTGATGGCCACGTTGGCACCGAAGCGGATCTCGAGCGCCTGCTCGCGGATTGATTGGCAGTGACGTTACCTCAGCGGGCCAAGGTCGTTGCCACGCCGAACTTCGCCGCCGGCCTGGACGAAGCGCGGGCGTTCTTCGCCGAACAGGACGAGGCCTCCGCCGCGGAGCGTTTTCGTGCGCTTCGGGCGGAATTGCGCGAGATGGTCGAGACGCTGCGCTGGGCCCCGGCAGGCGGTCGCCCGGCGCGGTTTCTCGGCGGTCGGTCCGTTCAAGCGCGGATCCGAGCGCGGAAGGTCGAAGCGCTGGCCCACGAGGTCGGCTTGCCGCACTTGCGCGAATACGTGCTCAAACAGCATGTGGTGCTGTACGCGCATTCGAGCGACCGGGTGGTGCTGTTGGCGTTGCGGCACCACCGGCAATTGAGCTACATGGTTTGAGCAGGCGGGTTCAGCCTGGGTAGCCGTGTGACGGCGCGCGCGCGTCGGGCAGCGGACGCAGGCGCCCGTTACTGCCGTCCAAACTCACACGGGGGGAGGGACGTTGGACCGGGAGAGTGCGCCTGCAACAGCGGTCGGCTTATGCGATCGTATTTAACGAATCGCCCCCTTGTTCTTCATAAGATCGCGATGCGGTTTCGCGCCAACATTGGCCTGTAGAGGCGATGTTCTTACGAAATTTCGAGCCTAAACTATTGATATTAAATATTTGTCGGACGGATTGTGGCTCCAGTTGTCACCGGTTCGATCCCGGTATGTCGCCCCAAGGCTTCAAGTATGTGCAGCTCTTTTGGTGTATCGGTGTGAGATCGCAACGCGCAGAAGCAACGGCGAATCATGGTCACCTTCACCGCCTGCAGCGTCGCTTCTCTAGCAGCCGGCGCTGCCGTCTTGCCCCAGCTGTATTCGCCTCCGGCATCGCGAACAACCTCCAGTCCCGTTCCTGAACGTAGCATGCGCAGCGCCTTCGGGATGAAGTAGCGGCTCGCTGGAGCCGGGGCTGATGAGTTCCGCAGTCATCTACTTTATGACCTGCCGGGAAACTGAAAGATATTCGTCGCCATGCTGGATGACGCCTTCCCGATCCAGCTTTTCGGACGCCTGATGCAGCTTCTCTAGAGCGTGTTATGAACTTATGCAGCTGATATAGTTGATGTTTTTTGATCACTGTGAGCAGAAAACCCTACCCGAGCGATGTCAGTGAAGAGGAATGGCATTTCGTGGCGCCGTATCTGACGCTGATGACCGAGCAGGCGCCGCAGCGCAGCTACCCCTTGCGCGAAGTGTTCAACGCGTTGCGCTGGCTGGCTCGGGCCGGCGCGCCATGGCGACTCTTGCCGAATGATTTTCCGCCCTGGCAGATGGTGTATCAGCAGTTTCGCCGCTGGAACGATGCGGGCTGTTTCGAGGCGATGGTGAGCGACATGCGTTCGATCATCCGAGTCGGCGACGGTCGCAAGGCCCAGCCCAGTGCCGTGATTCTCGATGGGCGAACGCTGCAAAGCAGCTGCGAAAGCGGGCCGCGTGCCGGCTACGACGGCTACAAGCGGCGTCGGGGCAGCAAAGTACATATGGCCGTGGATACGCTGGGGCAACTCATTGCGCTGACCGTCACGCCGGCCAATGAACAGGAGCGCGCGCAGGTCAAGGACCTGTGCGAGGCGGTGCAGCAAGCCACGGGCGAAACGGTCAAAGTGGCGTGGGCCGACCAGGGCTACACGGGCGACGAAGCTCGGAAAGCGGCCAAGGCGGCGGGTATCGATCTTCAAATCGTCAAACTTCCCGAGGCGAAGAAGGGATTTGTATTGCTGCCCCGACGCTGGGTCGTCGAGCGCAGTTTCGGGTGGCTGTCCCGATTCAGACGACTGAGTCGGGATTTCGAGCGGATGCCGCAAGTGCTGGCCGGATTGCATTTCGTCGTCTTCTGCATCCTCATGCTGCCCAAGGCCGCGTTCTGGCTGGCACTGGAAGCAAGTTCATAACACGCTCTAGTGTCTCGGCGAGCTTCGTCAATTCCTCGTTCATTTTCCCCAGTGCGTTTTCCAGCGTGTACGTCAACTCGTGCACGTCGGCCATCGCTGCATCGCTGACATTGCCCTTGAGAATCCTCGACGCTCACGGAAACTGACCCATTTCTGCTTATCAGAACGGACCCGGCCAGTGCGCAGTGAACAACCCGGAAAGGGGTCAAGGGACCGTGGAATAAATGCGGCGGGTTTATCGCCGCGTTTATGCCGCGAAAGCCCTTGACGCCTTGGAGGGGAGATACGCTCGTGGCAGCGCCGGGGATGGGATTTTTCCATCCCCGGCGTCTGCCTCACGGCGAGTGCGGGGTCTGGGGTAGCGCCCCAGGGTTTGCGCAGGGAATGATGGGGCGGGTTATGCCGCGGGTGCGCACGGGAGGGGCGCCGATTTCGACGCGCCCTTGTTCGTCGGCGGCGAGTGCGGCACTGGGGTTCGCAGGGAGGGTCCGTCGATGCGAATGGTGATGCAGCGGTGCTGGAGCCGGTCGAGCAAGGCGTCGACAAGGGCCTTGTTGGCGAACAACTCGTACCAGGCGCTCGGTTCCAAGTTCGTGGTGATCAGCGTCGAGACGCGCCCGTAGCGCTGATCCATCAGCCGGAAGAAGGCATTGGACTGCTCGGGCTTGAGGGTGAGATAGCCCAGTTCATCGATCAGCAGTGGCTGGAAGCGGGCGAGTTGCGCGAGGAGCTTCGGTGTCGAGCGATCGGCGAGCGAGGCATAGAGCTCGTCGAGCAGGACCTGGGCCTTGTAGAAGCGCGCGGCGTGGCCATTGAGGCACGCCTCGCGCAGAAGCGCCAGCGCGATGCCGGTCTTGCCGGTCCCCGGCGGGCCGATCAGCAGGATGTTCTCGTTGCGGCGCAGGAAGTCGAGTCCGGCCAGGGCGCGGATCTGGCCCCGATCGACCCCGGGCTGGCGGTCGAAGGGAAAGGAATCGAGCGTCCAGCGCCAGGGCAGCTTCGCTTGCGTCAGTCGGTACGCGAGGCTCTTCTCGCGCCGCTCGGCCGCTTCGGCCGCCAGCAAGCGCCCGACGACTTCGGCCGGCGGCGCGCCTTCGCGCTCGGCGCGCTCGAATTCGGCATCGAGGGCGGCGGCCATGCCGCGCAGCCGCAGCTGGGCGAGCTGGGCGTGGATCTGCTCACGCGTCGTCATCGAGCGCGTCGTTCAACGCAAAGAAGTTGCCGGCGACCTCGCGCAGGATGAGTTTCTCAAGCCGCCCCAGATCGTACAGCCCGTAGTGCGCCGCCTGGCGCACGGCCGCCAGAAAGGCTTCCCCGGGATAGGTGCGCTGGAGCTCGAGCAGGCGTCGCAAGGCCCGGGCCCCACGGCCCTGACCGCGTTGCTTGAGGGCCCGCACATAGGCCTCGAGCTCGGGGCTGTCGTCGCGCAGTTGCGCTTCGAGGGCCGGCGTGCGGCTGGCCCTGACGGGGGTGGGATGGTGCGCGGCGTCGGTACTGCGCGCATCGCGCTGGCCGATCAGCCGCAGATGGGTCGCCACCACGCGATGGCGATGATGAATGTCGACGCGGGCCGGATATTTGTAGACCGTCACCGCCTGCCCGACCAGACGCTCCGGCACGGAGTAGCGATTGACCTCGAGCGAGACATAGCCGTTCAGGTCCACTACCCGCTCGAAGACCTCATAGACCGGCGGCAGCACCGCGGGCAGCGCCCGCAAATACGGCTTCTCGAGCACATAGGCGGTTTCCGGCGACATCCCCAGAGACCGCTTCGGTCGGGCATTGGCCACCTCCTGGCACCAGGCGAGCGCCTGGCGGTTCAGGTCGTCGAAGTCGGTGAAGCGGCGTCCGGGCAGGAAATTGGTTTCGACGAAGAAGAAGTTGCGCTCGATCCGCCCCTTGCGATCGGGATGATTGACCCGGTGCGCACGGAATTCGAACCCCAGCGTGCGGGCGAAGGCCGCCATCTCGGGCGCGATGACAGCATCCGCTCCGGCGCCGGCGGCGAGCATCACGCTGGTGTTGTCGATGATGCACTGCGGACAAGCGCCATCCATGAAGCGCACCGCCTCGAGCAGAAACTCCTTGGCTTCGAAGCGCGTGAAACGCGGGCTATACCGGATGAACAGCCGGCGCGAGTAGGCGAGCACGAGACCGGCACACTGCGCGGTCACGGTCTTGTCGCCCAGGGTGACGCGATGCGGCGAGGTATCGTGCTGCATTTCCTCGCCCGGCGCGAAGAAGTATTGCCCGGCACGCGGGGGCGGTGCGCGCAGTCCGGCCTCGCGAACCCAGCGGGTCAGCGTGCTGTACGAGACGGTGAGCTCGTACTCGGCGGCGAGCAGTTCGGCCACGCGCACGACGTTGCCCTGGGCGCGCTCGAAGGCCGACTTCAAATAGGCCCGCGGCACACCCGGGCATGCGTCTTCCGATCGCGCCGGATCGTCGGGGCGCACGATCCGGCGCACGGTATTACGCGATAGCTCGAGCACACGGCTGATCTCGCGCAGGCTCTTGCCTTGGGCTTGCAGGGTTCGGACGGCATCGCGAATCTGGCTCGGCGTCATGGTCAAGGCTCCTCGCAAGCTCGGAGTGCAGCGCATCGAGGGCGGCGCGCAGGTGAGCGAGCGCGCCGAGAAGGGATTCGGGAAGCACTTCGCGGGACAGGCTCGGCAGCCGGCTACGCAGCCGCCTGATCAGCGCCAAGAGTTGCCGGACATCGGCCGCGCACTGGCCGTGCGGCCCGGCGCGAAGGCGCGTATCGGCGAGCTCTTCTTCCTGCGCGCGCAGGCTCTGAATGAACAGGCGCGGCTGGGCCACCATGCGCTCGCGGGCGGCACTCGGGCTCGTCAGGTAATGCCGGAACCAGACCTGCAGCTCTCGGGTGGACAGCGGCGTCGCCGCCAGCGCAGCGAGCAGCTGCGTCGCCTGCGCGGTGTTGGCGCGCGCCAACGGGGCCAGAACCCGTGTCGCCGCCCAGGTCGAAACCGTGCCCTGGCGCACGGCCGCGAGCACGGCTTCGGGCACGCCGCAGACGAGCTCCAGACGCCGGCTGACCCAGCTCACGTCGCGGCCGCAGCGGCGCGCCACCTCGCGCTCCGAGAGCCCCTGGCCGCGCACGAGTTCCTGCAGCAGCAGAGCCTCTTCCAGCGCCGCGAAAGGTCGGCGGCCGGCTTGCGCGAGAATCGTCAACAGGGCCTGCGCGAGATCGCACGCCCAGGCTTCCACCCGCGCGGTGTCCCGTCCGAGCCGACGCAGGGCGAGCACACGCCGGTAGCCGTCGACCAGGATCAGGCGCTGGCTGTCGGCGTCGGGGACGGCGATGCACGCAATGAGTTGGCCGCTTTGCTCGATCGAGCGGGCGAGGGCCTCGATCGCGCGCGGCTCGAGCAGCCGCGCGTCGGCGAAGCGCAGATCGAGGCGGTGCAGATCGACTTCAGGCATCTGGGGGGCCGGGGTGTCCATGACCGAACCCTACCCAGCCGCGCTGCGAATGGCGATGACGTCCTCTCTTTGCAAGATCAGCCGGAGGGTGCGTAAGGGCTTGAAACCGCAGTGATTCGAACCATCCACGCGTCCATCTTTGCAAGATCGTCACGCGTGGCCGGGCTCAGCCGGTAAATCCCTGAGGGCACGGGCGTTTCACGCGTCCACACGTTCATCTTTGCAAGAACGCGTGCCGCCCGCCTCGCGTCGCGCGCCTGCTGCTGGCGGCGGTTACGGTCGCTGTACGCCGGATGCGAACGCCGGTACTCGCGCCAGTAATCGGGATGCTGTGCGGCCCACGCCGCCTGCGCCCGCGCCTGATTCTCTCGGTACTCGGGATCGCTCTGCCGCCGCGCCAGTTGCCAGCGACGTCGCCGTTCCCGCTGGCACGCCGCCGACGCGCAGTAACTTTGCCGGGGGGTTTGCGGCCGGGGATGGAATAACTTGCCGCAGCCAGCGCACTGTTTGCTCTGCATGGACGGACCTCTGCCGAGGGAACCCTCCAGAGAGCGTCCGACAGGCGGGCCAAATAGATCAATCGGCCGCCGTCACGGCGGCGACCCTACCTCAGATTGCTGGGTCAATTACTTGAGCGGAAGCCGGGTCAATTCTGGTGAGCGCTGAGGGAGAATGGCCTCGAGCTTGGCGTTGTATTCGGAAAAGTTCTTTACGGCTTCAGGAAGCGTCTTTGCTGGCTCGCCTTTGTAATGTCCAACCGGTTCGCCCGCTCCGGCGGCGAAGGCAGTCGGAACGAACGCGAGGAGGGCGATGGTCGCTGCGATGACCGCGGGTTTCTTCATTCTTTGCTCCCAGGACTTTGTGCATAACGAGAGTAAGTCGCATTCGTCTTACTGAGTGGATCAGCGCTGCGACCGCGAGCTCTGGCCGGGTGGCGTATGCGAGACAAGGGGTGCTCCTTGCAGTGATTGGGATAGGTGAATGTCAAGTGGGTTCGGAACCCGGAAACCCCGGGCAAGCTCACGAAACAACGCCACCGAGGCGCTCTCGAAATTCGGCACGAGCGCCGCGCAGGACTTCCGCTTCATGCTTATTGCGCGGCCGCCCATGCCTTGGTGATTTCCAGTTCGAACGTCCGGCGGGAGTCGAGCAAGGCGCGATCGAACGCGGGCCGGTGATCCATCCTGTGGAGCAGCAACAGGCGGGCGCAATGGACTGAGCGCGCTCCGCCCGCATGAATAGGGTTGGAGAGATGGGCCAGCGTTCCGGTGAGGAGGACCGCCAGGTCGGGGAAAGCGGGTTGCGGGAGACCTGTCGCAGACATGTTATGGGTATTCGCAAATGAGAATTATTCGCAAGTTTAGGTACGTAGGACGGTTTGTCAAGCGGTGTCGGCAGCGGCGAGGGAAAAGGCAGGGGCGGCCTACCGGCTGAAGGGGGGCTCATTGGTGTAGGTGCCCGAGTGAGTAGTCGACGCGCGAGAAGGGTGGGGTAAGCCCGGCAACGCAATGTCGAGGTGAAGTGCTGTTTTTGATACAAATCAATTGAGAATGATTGGCGTTTCCGTAGAATTATTGCAACTCTTTGCAACATACGGTCAGCCAGCACGACGCGAGCCAGCACCGTTTCCAACCGGGAACCTCCATGCCGACTCTCCGTCCGGGCGTACTGTACGCCGCGCTCGCCTGCGCTCTTTCCTCCCTTTCGCACGCCGATGAAGCGGCGCACCTCTCCGAGGTGACCGTGACGGCCAAAGGCTACGCTTCGGCGAACGCCGAAACTCCGGCCTCGGTGACGGCGGTCGAGCGCGAGGAGTGGCTCGACCGCGGTGCGGACAATGTCGGCGAAGCGTTGCGCGGCCATCCCGGCCTCGCGGTCGCGAGCGATGGCGCGCAGGGGCAGAATCCTGTGATCCGCGGTCTGAAAAAGGAAAGCGTGGTCCTTCTCGTCGACGGGATGCGGCTCAATTCGGCCCAGCCCGCCGGCGCAATTGCGTCCTTCATGTCGCTCGGGCTTGCGGAGCGCATCGAGGTCGTGCGCGGCCCGGCTTCGGTCCTGTACGGGACCGGGGCGCTGGGCGGTGCGATCAACGTCCTCCTCCCGCAGGCGCGCTTCGAAGCCGGGGTGCAGACACGCGCGGGCGCCGAGTTCGAAACCGCGAACGACGGCGTGCGCGGCACCGCGGTGATGAACGCGTCGGGCGGTGATCACGCGCTGATGCTCGGGGCGTCGCTCGCGCGGATCGACGACTACCGCGCCCCCGACGGTGAGGTCGACCGCACCGGCTACGATTCGGACAGTTTCATCGCGCAGTACCGCTTTCGCCTCGATGATTCCCAGCAGTTGCGGCTGTCGCTGCAGCAGCACGAGGATCGCGACGTGTGGTACCCGGGCTCGATCAAGCCGCATCCGCATCCGCAGATCCGCAGCTCGATCATCCACTCGCCGTCGCTGACCCGCGAACTCGTCGAGGTCGGCTACAGCCGGCGCGGTTCGGGCGACACGCCGGTGAATGTCGACGTTCGCGTGTATCGGCAGGAGATGGAGCGCGAGATCGCCGCGCGCGCGAAGGGACCGTTCGGGCGCGACTTCTCCGACACCGACGTCACGTTCGCCACCGACGGACTCGACGCCCGCGCCGACTGGCTCGCCCACCCGGACCATCTGCTGTCTTTCGGCGTCAATGCGTGGCAGATGGAAGCGTCGCCCGAGCGTTTCCTCAGTAGCCCGCCGACGTTTGCGAGAGTCCGCAACGATCCTTTCGACGACGGGCGCATCGAGGCGGTGGGAGTGTTCGTGCAGGACGACATGCGCTTTGGCCGCCTCAACGTGCTCGCCGGGCTGCGCCGCGACTGGGTCGAAGGCGACGCGGATTCGGTGAACAACGGCGCGATCACGCGGGGCCTCGAGCGCAGCGACAGCGCGACTTCGGGCAGTCTGGGGGCGATCTACGAAGTGTCGAAGCTCCTCCGGCCGTATGCCAACGTTTCGCGGGCGTTCCGTGCGGGCGAGATGCGCGAGCGCTTCGAGTCCTCGCCGCGCAGCGACGGCTATTACTTTGTTGGCAACCCGCGGATCGAGCCGGAGATCGCCACCCAGTTCGAAATCGGCCTGAAGGGCGCCGACGACGACCTGAGCTACGCGCTGTCCGCGTATCGCACGCGCATCACCGACTACATCACCGGGCGCAACGTCTCCGGTGCGCCCGGCACGAACCGCTGCCCGGCGGCCAACGCCAGCGCCTGCAAGGAAACGTTCAATCTCGGCCGCGCCACGCTGGTCGGCGTCGAAGCCGAGGCGCGCTGGCAGGCCGTGCGGGGGCAATGGCTGACGGCTGCGTACTCGCGCGTGCGCGGCGAGAACGAGGACCTCGACGAGCCGCTGTTCCAGATGCCGGCCGACGAAATGTCGCTGGGCTGGGAGGGCAGGGTGGCCGCGGCGTGGAGCGCGGACGCGACGCTGCGTCTCGTGCGCAAGCAGGACCGCGTCGCCACCGTCTTCGCCGCCGGCTCCGAGAACGAGACTTCCGGCTTCGCGACCGCGGACTTCGGCGCGACCTGGCACGGACAGCGCCAGCGCGTGCGCGTCGCCCTCAAGAACGCCTTCGACAAGCCGTACCACGAGCACCTGGCCGAAGGTGTGTCCGGGGTGGAAATCGACGCGCCGGGCCGCAGCCTGATGGTGTCGTGGCAGGGGCAGTTCTGATGGAAATCCGGCGCTTCGTCCACGTCTTCGGCCTGCTCGCCGCGCTGTTGTCGCCGCTTGCCGCGCACGCCGACAAGCTGCCGCGTCTCGTCCTCGGCGGTCCTGGTGCGATCGTGTCGGCGCCGCTGATCCACATGGTCGAGACCGGCGCGCTCGCCGATCTCGCCGAATCGGTCACTTTCGTCCAGTGGCGCGACCCGGACCAGTTGCGCGCGATGGCGCTCGACGGCCAGGCCGACGTCCTGGCGATGCCGACCAACGTCGCCGCGAATCTGCACAACCGCGGCGCGCCCGTCACGCTTCTCAACGTGTCGACGTGGGGGGCGCTGTGGATGGTGTCACGCTCGCCGGACAGGAAGACGCTCGCCGACTTCCGCGGCGAGGAGATCGCGATGCCGTTCCGCGGCGACATGCCCGACATCATGTTCCAGCTCCTCGCCGCGCGTCAGGGCCTCGACGTACGCAAGGATTTCCGCCTGCGCTATGTTGCGACCCCGGTCGACGCAATGCAGTTGCTCGTGATGCGGCGCGTGGACCATGCGCTGCTGGCCGAGCCGGCGGTGTCGATGGCCTTGCGCAAGACGAAGTCCTTCCCGCTCGGCCTCGTTGCGCCGGAACTGCACCGCAGTGTCGATTTTCAGCAGGAATGGGGGCGTCTGTATGCGCGCAGCACCCGCATCCCGCAGGCCGGCATTGCCGCGGTCGGTGCCGTGCGCGAGCAACCCGACGTCCTCGCGCGCATCGAGGCCGCCTATGCCGCGTCGCTCGCGTGGTGCCGGACGCACGCCCTCGAATGCGGCCGGATGGTCGCCAAGCACATCGACATCCTCAGCGCCGAAGCCGTTTCCGACGCGATCGGCGTGAGCCAGCTCGACGCCGTGCCGGCGATGCAGGCGCGCGATGCGCTCGCGTTCTTCTTCGAACAG
Source organism: Aromatoleum bremense (assembly GCF_017894365.1). Lineage (NCBI taxonomy): Bacteria > Pseudomonadati > Pseudomonadota > Betaproteobacteria > Rhodocyclales > Rhodocyclaceae > Aromatoleum > Aromatoleum bremense. The sequence continues at coordinate 4,297,046 of NZ_CP059467.1, read as the reverse complement.
CTCAAAGCGCGCAACCCCGCGCTGATCGGGGGCAAGCTGCCGGGTGACGCGTTCTACGGCGGCAAATGCGTGGAGTGCAGGCCGTGAGCGTGCGCTCATGATGCTGCTGCGAGCGTGGCTCGGCGGCTTGCCGGCCTACCTGTGGAGCGGATGGGGCGCGATCGCGAGCCTGCTGCTGCTGCTGGCTGCATGGGAAGGGGGCAGCGCGATCTACGGGTCGCTGATCCTGCCCGATCCCCTGACGACTTTCGCCACGCTCGCCGACCTCGTCACGACTGGAGCCGCGTGGCCGGAGCTTGCCGTCACCGCGCGACGCGCACTGATCGGGCTTGCGATCGCGGTCGCGATCGGCACTGCGCTGGGACTCGCCGCCGGAGTGTCGGTGACCGCTTCGATGATGTCGCGGCCGCTCGTCACGGTATTGCTCGGCACGCCGCCGATCGCGTGGCTGGTGCTCGCGATGCTGTGGTTCGGCGCCTCGGACGGGACGCCCGTGTTCACCGTCGTCGTCGCGTGCTTTCCGGTGATCTTCGTCGGCGCGTTGCAGGGCACGCGCACGCTCGACCATCACCTGAAGGACATGGCGCATGCGTTTCGGCTGCCCGCGCGGATGAAATTTTCCGACCTCTATCTGCCGCACGTCGTCTCGTATCTTTTCCCGGCGTGGATCACCGCGCTCGGGACCGCCTGGAAAGTCGTCGTGATGGCCGAGCTGCTGTCGTCGAGCGACGGCGTCGGCGCCGCGCTCGCGGTGACGCGCTCGCACCTCGACACCGCCGGCACGCTGGCGTGGATCTGCGCGGTCGTCGGGAGCCTGCTGGCGGTCGAATACCTCGTGCTCGAACCGATCAAGCGGGAAGTCGAGCGCTGGCGGGAGAATACTGCATGAGCTCTCGTCTTGCCGTCGCCGGGCTCGCTCACGCCTACGCGCTGAAAACGGTGCTCGACGACATCGATCTCACGCTCGAGGCCGGGCAGGTGATGGCGCTGGTCGGCCCCTCGGGTTGCGGCAAAACCACGCTGTTGCACCTGTGCGCCGGGCTCGTGCCGGTGCAGCGCGGCCAGCTCGAAAACGGCTTCGCGCGTCCGGCAGTGATGTTCCAGCAACCTCGGCTGTTGCCGTGGAAGACGGCGCGGGACAACATCGCGCTCGGCCTGAGAGCCGCCGGCGTCCCGTCCACCGAGCGAATCCGCCGCAGTGCGGCGATGGCCCGTGCGGTCGGCCTCGACGACCTCGCGCTGGACCAGTTTCCGCACGCGCTCTCCGGCGGCATGCAGAGCCGGGTTGCACTGGCCCGCGCGCTGGTGCTCGCGCCCGACCTGCTGCTCATGGACGAACCTTTCTCGGCGCTGGACATCGGCCTGAAAGGCCAGCTGCACCACCTGCTTCTCGACCACCAGCGCGAGCACGGACTCGCGGTGCTGATGATCACCCACGACCTGATGGAAGCGGTCCGCCTCGCCGACACGATTCTCGTCATGGCGCCCGAACCCGGCCGCATCGTGTACCGCGTCGATCTACCGACCCCCGCGAGCACACGCGACGAACCGCACACGTATCACCGGACGGCCGAGCTGCTGCAGGTGCCGGCGGTGCGGCAGAGTTTTGGTCTCGGGCCCGTGCCCCCAGCGCGCCGCACAGCGTTTCACGCGCGCGCCGCGGAACAGGCCCTGCCTACCGCAGACTTGCCGGGCGAAGGGTGGGAGTCGACCGCGAAGGCAAGGAGGGCAAGTTCATGTTGATCCTGCGGGGCCTGTGGTCCCTCGATCACCCCGTTTGGATGTGCGGTTTCCGCTCCTTCTTCCTGTTCGCCGTGCTGTCGGCGCCGCTGCTCGTTCTTGCGTGGAGCGTCTTCCTTGCCTGGGGCGTGCCGCTGCCCGCCACCCCCGGGGGGACCTTCATCTGGCACGCACACGAACTGCTGTTCGGCTTCGGACTCGCGGCGGTCGCCGGCTTCGCGCTCACCGCGGTGCCCGAATTCACCCGCAGCCCTGCGATCGGCTCGCACGCGGTGCGTCTGCTCGCGGTGTCGTGGCTGACGGGGCGCGTGGCGTTCTGGTTGTCGGGGGCAGTCGGCGCGGGCGCGTTGATCGTCTCGGCGCTCGCCCATCTCGCGCTGCTCGCCGGCCTGATCTTCCTGCTCGCCCCGCGCCTGTGGCGTCACCCCGAGCGACGCCACCTGTCTTTTCTCTGGGCGCTGATCGCGCTGACGCTGCTGGTCGCCGGCTTTTACGCCGACGCGTTGAGCGGCGCCTCGCCGGCGCGCTGGCTCCACGCCACGGTCGGAGTGCTGATGATCCTGATCGTCGTCGCGCTGAGCCGTATCTCGATGCGTATCGTCAATGCGTCGATCGACACGTGGCGCGAAAAGGGCGGCACCGTGCGGGATGAATATCGCGCCCGCCCGCCGCGGCGCAATCTGGCGATCGTCTGCATCGGCCTGTACACCGCCGTCGAGTTCGTCGCGCCGGGCGCGCGGCTCGGCGGCTGGCTGGCCCTCGCAGCGTCGGCGGCGCTCTTCAATCTGCTCAACGACTGGCACGTCGGCCGCCCGCTTTTCCGGCGTTGGCCGTTGATGCTGTATCTGGTGTATGTCCTGATGGCGGGCGGCTTCGGCCTGATCGGGTTCGCGCTGATCAGCGGCGACAGCGCCGTCAGCAGCGGGCGTCACCTGCTTACCGTGGGGGCACTCGGCCTGAGCGTATTCGTCGTCGTCTGCATCGCCGGGCGCACCCACGGCGGCTACCCGCTCGACGAGCGACGGTGGATTCCGGCCAGCGCCGGGTTGCTCGTCGCCGCTGCCGTCATGCGCGCTGTCGCGGGCGGAGCGGGCAGCCATGGTGCTGCCTGGATGAGCGCCGCAAGCGTCGCGTGGGTATTGGCGTTTGCGCTGTGCTGCGCTTATCTCGGGCCGCTGTTCGTTCGGGCGCGCGCGAACGGCGGCGTCGGCTGCGAGGGGCCGCCGGAACCTCAGGGCGACTGAAGCCCCCTTTTTGGGGACGATAGCAGGCTGCTCGTGCACGGACCGGGCAGGCCCTTCAATCGCAAGTTGCCCCGTCCTGCCGTGCCGGAGGGTGCCTGGCGGGCGACCTCGGCCAAGAAGGTCCCATTCCGCCCAAGCGCACATGCGCTGACGATGCTGCCGATGATCATCGGCAGCCAGCTTCCCAATGCGGTGGGCATGCCCGAGAGGATGACTCCGCCTGCAGTCGTCGCGAGCGCGAGGACCACGAGCATCCTGACCGAGCCGAGCCGAGCCGAGCCGAGCCAGCGGCCGGCGACGACCCCGGTCTGCTTTCACGGAAAGTACCAAGCCGAGGTTTCGCGCGGGTGGATAGCGCGAGCATGTGGCTGACCGCCGGCGTGACAGGCGCGTAGCCGAAGCCGACCACCAGGGCTCAAAGCATGCTGATCGATTCATAAATCCTCATGCGTTGAGTATGCCGGGCGATTCGATAGTGATTGAGAAAATCTCAATCTAAGAGGGTGGAAATATCGTTTGTGGGGTTTGGGCTGAGCGACAACCATTGCAGCAGTCCCGCAAGGGGCCGATGCAATCCAACTCGACGAGGAGACTGAGGTGTCAGTCCAAGCTTACCCACTCTGGAGTCACGACTCCGCCCCCCAACTGCTCGCATCGCGTGATCGCGAAACCGCCGAGCTGATCTTCCCCGCCTTGCCCCCGGCCTCGCCGCTCGCGGCGCGCCATGACACGGTCCCGATGGCGGGCGTCGGCGTCGTCTACAGTTACACCGTCATCCACCCCAGCCCCAAGAGCGGCCAGCTGCCTTTCGCACTGGGCTTCGTCGACTTCCCCGGCCCGGTCCGCCTCTTCGGACGGCTGCAGGGCAAGGACCATCCCGCGATCGGCGACCGCTACCTGCCGCGGCCGGACGAGGCGTTCGGCTACGTCTTCGAAGCCATCCCGGCCTGACCCCACCGAGGCAATGACCATGCAAGACATCTACATCAGCGGGGGCGCGATGACGCCCTTCGGCCGCCATCCGGGTGTGCTCGCCCCCGAGCTCGCGCAGCAGGCCATTCTCAAGGCGATGGACGACGCCGGTGTGTCGCCGCACGACATCCAGGCCATCTACTGCGCGAACGTGCTGGGCGGCATGATCCTGGGGCAGCTCATCGTGCGCGACCTCGGGTTCGACGGGATCCCCGTCTACAACATCGAGAACGCCTGCGCGAGCGGCGCCACCGCCGTGCATCTCGCGCGGCACGCCTTGTTCGCCCAACAGTACGACACCGTGCTGGTGTTCGGCATCGAGCAGCTCACCGCGCTGGGCGGCGGCACCATCCCGATGCAGCGCAACGACCACAAGACCGAGCTCTACGCGAAGGCCGGCATGGTGCTGCCGGCGGTGTATGCGATGCGCGGCACGCGTTTCCTCCACGAGCGCAATGCGAGCCCCGCCGATCTCGCCGCCGTGGCGGTGAAGAACCGGCGCCACGGCGCGCTCAATGAATATGCCCAGCAGCGCAGCGAAACCACGGTGGAAGAGGTGCTCGCCTCGCGCATGATCGCCGATCCGCTGACGCTGCTGCAGTGCTGCCCCTCGCAGGTCGACGGGGCGGCCGCGGTGGTGCTGAGCTCGCGGCGCCCGTCACAGGCGCGACCCGTGAAGGTGTTGTCGTCGGTGGTGGTGTCCGGCATCCGGGAGCAGGCCGACGACGACATCCTCGACGCCGAGATCACCGCCCGCGCCGCCCGCCAGGCCTACGAGCAGGCGGGCCTGAGTCCGCGGGACGTGGACGTGGTGGAGCTCCACGACGCCTTCACCATCGCCGAGCTCCTCTACTACGAGGCGCTGGGTCTCGCGCCGCACGGCGAAGCGGTTCCCTTCCTGCAGTCCGGCGCCACGCAGCTCGGCGGGCGCGTGCCGGTAAACCCCAGCGGCGGACTGCTGGCGAAAGGCCATCCGCTCGGTGCGACCGGCGTCGCGCAGATGGTGGAGATCATGTGGCACCTGCAGGGGCGTGCCGGCGCGCGCCAGGTCGAAGGCGCGCGCGTGGGCCTCACCCAATGCACCGGCGGCGGCATTGCGGGCGTCGACCATGCCGCCTCGTCGGTTCATCTGCTGGGGGTGTGACATGGACATGCAACGCTTCGACTCCACCCACGTCGCCGCGGTAACAGGCGCCGCCCGCGGCATCGGCCTCGGCATCGCGACCCAACTCGCGCGCGAAGGGCTCACCGTGGCGCTCCTCGACCGTGACGGCGCCGCCCTCGACGAGGCGGTCAGCGGACTCGCAGACGAGGGCCTGAAGGCGATCGGCGCCACGGTGGACCTCACCGACTCGGCGGCGGTCAACGCCGCCTTCGCCGACATCGCCGCGCAGGCCGGGCGCATCGACTACCTGGTGAACAACGCCGGTGCGGTGCGCGACATGCGTTTTCTCAACATGCGCGACGAGGACTGGGATCTCGTCATCGATACCAACCTGCGCTCGCAGTTCCTGTGTTGCCGCGCGGTGCTGCCGGGGATGATCGAGCGCGGCTACGGCCGGGTGGTGAACATCTCCTCGCGCGCCTGGCTCGGCGGCTTCGGGCAGGCGAACTACTCGGCGGCCAAGGGCGGGGTGGTGAGCCTCACCCGTTCGCTGGCGATCGAGTTCGCCGCCAAGGGAGTGACGGTCAACGCCGTGGCGCCGGGCATCATCGACACGCCGCTCTTCCGCAACTTCGCGCCCGAGGTCCAGGCAAAGCTGCAGAAGTCGGTGCCGGTTCAGCGCATCGGCACGGCCGACGACATCGCCAACGCGGTGGCCTTCTTCCTCGACCCGCGCTCGTCCTACGTCACCGGGCAGACGCTCTACGTGTGCGGCGGGCGCAGCCTGTCGTCGCCGAGCGTGTGAGGAGGGCGGCCATGAGCATCCGATTCGAGACCGACGGCCCGGTGGCCGTCCTCACCATCGACCGGCCGGAGGCATCGAATGCGCTGGACGTCGCCGACCTGCACGAACTGCGCGGGCGCCTCGCCGAGGTGCGCGACCGCGACGACTTGCGCGTCGCCGTGCTCACCGGCGCCGGCACACGCGCCTTCTGCGCCGGCGCCGACCTCAAGGGCACGCAATCGTCATCGGCGAGCTACCCCGAGGCACTTTTCCAGGCGCCGGAGCGCGCCGCGGAGCTTGGCCTCTACATCCGGCTGATGGATCTCACGGACCTCGGCCTGTGGAAGCCGGTGATCGCCGCGGTGAACGGCCACTGCCTCGGCGCCGGTCTGGAGATCGCCTTGCAGTGCGATCTGAGGCTCGCCTCGGCCAACGCGAGCTTCGGCCTGCCGGAGGTGGCGGTCGGGTCGATCCCCGCGGTCTCGGGCCTGCATCGCCTGCTCAAGGCCGTGCCTTCCGCCCATGCGATGCAGATGGTGCTTACGGGCGAGCGCATCGGTGCCGCCGAAGCGCAACGGATCGGGCTGGTGACCGAGACGGTCGACGGCGACGCCCTGCTGGACCGGGCGCTGTCGCTTGCCGCTCGCATCGCGGTGAACGCACCGCTCGCGGTGCAGGCGGTCAAAAAACTGTCGCGCCAGACCGGCCACCTCAGCGAAACCGACGCCCAGCTGTTGACCGAGCTCCACTGGGGCGTACTTCGAGACACCGAGGATCGCGTGGAAGGTCGCAGGGCCTTCGCCGAGAAGAGGCAACCGTCCTTCCACGGGCGGTAATCCCGAACCAGTCCGGCAGGGCCGGAGGAGACAAAAATGTTGATGCGAATGGAAAAAGGCCTGAAGGCGCTCGAGCGGGCGGTTGCGCTCGTCGCCGTGGGCTTCATGTTGGCGATCATGTTGGTGGTGACCGCCGATGTCGCGATGCGCTATCTGTTCAACAGCCCGTTTGCGTGGGCTTACGATCTGATCGCGCTCTATCTCATGGCGGGGGTCTTCTACTTCGTCCTCAGCGATGCGCATCGGGAGAATGCTCACGTCGGCATCGACATCCTGCATGCCAGGATGGGCCCCCGCGCGCGGCGTGCCGCTGACCTCGTCACGGCTGGGGTCAGCCTCGTGATGTTCTCCCTGATCGTCTACATCGGAGCCGAGCGTGCGTGGGAGAACTTCGCCAACGACGAGGTCCTGGCGGGGAACATCCCCTGGCCGATGTGGCTGTCCGCGATCATCGTCCCGATCGGCTCGGCGTTCCTCGTGCTGCGCCTGGCGCTTCAGTTCGTTCGAAACCTTTTCGGTCCGGCCGCCGCGAAAGCACCGGTTTCCGCCACCGAGGGGATTACTCATCGTCATGCAGAGGAGCTCGCACAATGAGCACCGCACTTGTCATCGCCGCGCTCTTCGCCATGCTGGCGATCGGCACCCCGGTCGGATTCGCCATGGCCGCAGCGGGGTCCCTCGGACTGCTGCTGACGGCGGGCACCGACGCGCTCTTTGGCGTGCTGCAGACCACGCCGCTGTCGGTGGTCTCGTCCTACGAGCTGATCACCATCCCGATGTTCATCCTGATGGCGGAATTCGTGCTGCTGAGCGGGGTTGCGGACGCGCTCTTCCGCGCCGCCGCGGCCTGGGTCGGCAGCATCCGGGGTGGCCTCGGCATGGCCACGGCGCTCGCTGGCGCGGGCTTCGGCGCGATCTGCGGCACGAGCACTGCCTCGGCGGCGACGCTCTCGGCCACCAGCCTGCCCGCGATGCTCAAGCACGGCTATGAGCCCAAGCTCGCGGCCGGCGTCGTGGCGATCTCCGGCACGCTGGCGATGCTGATTCCGCCGAGCATCGCGATGGTCGTGTATGGGCTCATCGCCGACGTGAACATCGGCAAGCTCCTGATCGGCGGGGTGATCCCGGGGCTCCTGGTAATGCTGGTCATCGTTGGAACGGTGTGGTTCCTCGCCTGGCGCAATCCGTCGCATGCGCCCACGTCGTCGCCGGTGCCGCTGCGCGAGCGCTTCCAGCTGCTGCGCGTGGTCGGTCCGATGATTGCGCTCTTCGCCGCCGTGACCGGAATCATCTATTCGGGTATCGCCACGCCGACCGAGGCCTCCGCACTGGGCGCCTTCGTCGCCATGCTGCTCGCCTGGCGCAGCGGCCGCCTGACCGCCGAAGGGCTGCGCCTGGCGGTGACCAAGGCCGCGCACGGCTCGTGCATGGTGATCATGATCCTTCTCGGCGCCAGCATCTTCGGCTATTTCTTCGCGCTCACCCAGGTGTCGCAGGATCTCGTGGCGTGGGTCGGCAGCCTCGATACCTCGCGTTGGCTGATTCTCGTGCTGCTGCTGCTGGGCTATCTGATCCTCGGGGCGTTCATGGACCAGATCGCCATCCTCATCCTCACCGTGCCGATCGTGGTGCCGCTGGTGCAGTCGCTCGGATTCGACCTCGTGTGGTTCGGGGTGCTCATCATCGTGGTCGCTGAAATGGGGATGGTGACGCCGCCGGTCGGGCTCAACTGCTTCATCGTGTCGCGCTACTCGGGACGGCCCGTCGGCGAGGTGTTCCGCGGCACCACGCCCCACGTCATCGCCCATGTCGCCGCGATCGCGCTGCTGCTCGCGTTCCCGCAGCTCATCCTGTGGCTGCCGTCCCACATGCAATAAGGCGTTATGCAAACGCCAATCAACCCCTCCGAGGAGACTCACCATGCATTCCATCAAGCTTCCCATTCCCACCGGCGGCGCGCGCGCCTGGCGCCGGACCCTCCTGCTCGCAACCCTGCCGCTGCTGGCCTTCGCCGTACGGGGTGAAGCCGCCGAGGACAGGATCGAGCTCCGCCTGGCCGATTCGCTGCCGGCCGGCCACATCATCGCGGAGAAGATGACCAAGCCGTGGATGAAGCTCGTCGGCGAGCTCTCCGACGGTCGCATCGACTTCAAGTACTTTCCCGCCGAACAGGTGGGCAAGGCGAAGGACATGCTAACTCTCACCCAGACCGGCGTGATCGACATCGGCTACGTCGGGCCCGCCTACATCTCCGAGAAGATGCCGCTCTCCGCGGTGGCGGAGCTGCCCGGGGCGTCGACGAGCGCCTGCCAGGTGATGCAGGCGTACTGGTCGCTGGCGAAGGAGGGGGGGCACCTGTATGCGAACGAGTTCAAGCCGAACGGCATCCGCCCGCTCTTCGTCGCGGCGCTGCCGCCGTACCAGGCCGTGCTCGGCAGCTCCAGGGACATCGCCACGCTGAAGGATCTCGGCGGTGCCAAGCTGCGGGCCAGCGGGGGCGCGCAGCACATGACGCTCGACAAGCTCAACACCGTCCCCGTGCGCATGGCGCCGCCGGAGATCTACGAGTCGATGTCGCGCGGCACGATCGACGGCACGCTGTTCTCGTTCGTCAGCGTGGAGTCGTACAAGCTCACGAGTCTCACGAAGACTGCGACGGTGGGCGGCAATTTCGGGACGGTGATCGTGGCCTATTCGATCAGCGAGCGGAAATGGACAAAGCTGCCGACGGAAGTGAAGCAGATCCTGTCCGAGGCGGGCGACCGCATTGTCGAGAGCGGCTGCAAGGCGTTCGACGACGAGGAGCGCGCCGCGGCAGACCGGCTCAAGGCCGCGGGGGTGCGACTGGTGGCGTTCAAGAGCGATGACGAGGCGGCATTCATCCGGGTTGCGGACGAGGTCGCCAATGCCTGGGCGGCGGACCTGGACAAGCGGCGCAAGCCGGGAACGGCCACGCTCAACGCGTATCGGGAGGCGTTGATGAACGGCAGGTGAGCTCATCGTTTCGGACGGCGGCCCGGACCGGGTCGCCGGGATGGGATGCGGCGGGATCTCCATTCGGGATCCCGCCGCTTGCTTTTCGCCTCTCGGCGCGCCATCGTCACAAGAATCCGATTGAGAAAATCTCAACCGTCGTTGCTGCAAATATCAGTTTACCGGATTCTGTGCGGCCGCAATCATTGAACCACCGATCCGATGCGACGGAATCGTGGCATTTCAATTCAATGAGGAGACCGCCATGTCATCGCAAACCAATTCGCCGGTCGCGACCGCGCAAGGCGCCTTCAAACGAAGCATCCGGACCCGGGAGCGCTGACATGCTGCACAATGCTCTGGACGGCATGACCGTTATCGACTTCACGCAGATCGGCGCCGGCCCGACCTGCACCATGCTCATGGCTGACATGGGCGCACGTGTCCTCAAGGTGGAACCTCCCGCGGGGGAGCTCGGGCGCGGCTTGGGGCCGGCATGGATCGGCGACGACAGCGCGCTCTTTCACGCCTTCAATCGCAACAAGCTGGGCGTGGCGCTGAACCTCAAGGCGGCCGACGGCGTGGCGGTCGCGAAACGGCTGATCGCGCAGGCGGACGTCGTCGTGGAGAGCATGCGGCCCGGCGTGATGGCGCGGCTCGGGTTGGGCCACGAGGCGCTCGCCGAGGCCTTCCCGTCGCTCATCTACTGCTCGATTTCCGCCTACGGGCAGCACGGCCCCTATGCGGAGCGCGCCGGCGTGGACGGCATCGTGCAGGCTGATTCAGGGCTCATGAGCCTCATCGGGATACCGGACAGCGAGCCCTGCAAGGTCCAGGCGCCGGTGGTCGACGTGATGACGGGCTACGTGGCCTGCATGGGAATCCTCGCCAAGCTCGCGCAGCGCGAACGCGAAGGGCGGGGCGGTCATCTCGACGTGAATCTCCTGAATTCGGCGCTGGCGCTGCAGCAGTCGTCGCTCGCGAGCCATTTCGCGGACGGCGAACTGCCGGTGCGCGCAGGCAGCGCTGCGCCGTACTCGGCGCCGAACCAGGCCTTCGAGACCGCCGACGGCTGGATCATGGTGGCCGCCTACACGCCCGAGCGCTGGCTGCGGCTGTGCAAACTGCTGGGTCTGCCGGGGCTTGCGGACGATCCCCGCTTCGCCACCTCGCCGTTGCGGGTCGCGAACCGGGTGCGGATGGTCGAGGCGCTCACGCGTGTTTTCAAGACGCGCACGACATCCGACTGGTTGCCGACGCTGAAGGACGCCGACATCCTGTGCGCGCGCGTCGCGACCTACGAGGATGTCGTGGCGCACCCGCAGGTCGCCGCCAACCGGATGATCGGCGAGCTCGCCCATCCGCAGCTCGGCACCATCCGGATGCCCGGTTTTCCGATCAACAGCGCGGAGTCGAACACACTGCCGAGCCGCCCCGCGCCGGCCTGCGGGCAGGACACGCGCGCGGTGTTGTGCGCGGCCGGCTACAGCAACGAGGACGTGGATGTGCTCCACGAGTGGGGCGCCATCCATTGCGCCGAGCTCGCGCAGGACATGGCGACGGCGCGACGGGCCGCAGGGTGAGCGCTTCGGAGCCCCTTGCCGCGCCCCTCGCGCGGCGGCTGCGGCTGCGGTCAACCCGGTTCGGTCGGCCGGAACTGCTCAAGGAGCCAAGTCCGGAATGTCGCCATGCTGGCGCTTTCCTTGCGATTGGCCGGGGTGAGGAGGTAATAGGTGAAGTCGCCCATGTCGACCGTCTGGCGGAAGGGGGCGACCAGCCTGCCCGAAGCGAGGTCGTCGGCAACGAGGAAGTGCTGGGCGATGGCGAACCCCTGGCCTTCCACGGCAGCCGCGTAGGCCATGGCGGAGCTCTGGTAGGTCATGCCGCCGCGCGCGTCGACCTCCCGCTCCACGCCCGCGGCCTCCAGCCAGTAGCGCCAGTCGTCGGGGCGATGGAGTGCAGCAGCGTCTGCTGCTGCAGATCAGCCGGCTTCCTGACCTTGGCGCCCGCCGCGAGCAGGCGCGGACTGCACACGGGGAGCAGGATGTTCGGCACCAGTCGAAACGCGTTCACCCCGCTCCACTTGCCGTCGCCCAGCCGGATTGCGCCGTCGATGTCTTCCTTGCGGAAGTCCACCGGGTCGAGCGAGGCGGTGAGCAGCACCTCAATGCCGGGATTTGCCGCATGGAAGCTGGACAGCCGCGGAATCAGCCAGCGCATCGCGAAGGTTGTATAGGCGCGGATCTTGAGTTGCTTGCGCTTGGCGCGTTTGGTGAGGCGGCGAGTTGCCTCACGCAACGCGTCCATCGCCTTCGTCACCGCCCGGTAGTAGTCCTCCCCCGCGCTGGTAAGCGTGATCTGGCGATGCCCGCGATGCAGCAGCTGCACTCCGAGCGATTCCTCGAGCGAGCGGATCTGGCGGCTCACTGCGCCGGGCGTCACGTACAGCTCCTCGGCCGCGACCGTGATGCTGAGGTGTCGCGCCGCGGCTTCGAAAGCGCGGATTGCGTTGAGTGGAGGCAGGCGGTCCATGGTTTCGAGTCTGGCACGCGATTGAGGTTTTCTCAATCGAAGCGCTACGGATGGCCGGCAGAATGAAGGCGGAACACCGCGAAGTCGATGAAGCGCCGCGCCGTCGAGCGCGACCTCGAGCAGTGGAAGGGGCTCGCGGTGTCGACCGACCACGACGACGTGACCGGGTGAGTCCGGTCCCCGGGGCGTCGTCGGCCGTCACGGCCCCCGCCATCGGAAGCGGAAGATTAGTGGGCCGCCATCTGGCGCAGCCCCGCCGGCACCTGCCAGGCTGCGAATGCCGCGGCCGGCAGTGGCGGACTGACGAAGTAGCCCTGCGCGAGATCGCACTTGAGCGTGGTCAGGCGGCGCCACGTCTCCAGATCCTCCACGCCCTCGGCGGTGACGCCGAGCCCGAGGTCGTGTCCGAGGTCGATGGTGGAGCGCACGATGGCGTCCGAACCTTCGTGCGCCATCATCCGGCTCACGAAGGACTGGTCGATCTTGATCGAATCTGCCGGCAGGCGCTGCAGGTAGCTGAGGCTGGAGTAACCGGTGCCGAAATCGTCGACGGCCAGTTGCACGCCCATGTCCTTCAATTCATTCAGCGTCTCGAGGGAGCGATCCGGGTCTTCGAGGAGGGCACTCTCGGTGAGCTCGAACTGGACGTTCGCGGGCTCCACGCCCCAAGTGAGAAAGTGCCCGTGGATGCGCTCGACCAGGCGGGCATCGAGCAGGTCGCGAGCGGAGAGGTTGATGGCCAGCGGAATGTGGAGGCCGTCGGCCTGCCAGGCGTAGAGCTGGCGGAAGGCCGCACCAAGCATCCAGTCGGTAAGCGGCGTGATCAGACCGGCGTTCTCGGCCAGCTTGATGAAACGGTCGGGCCCGATGAGGCCCTGGTCCGGATGTGCCCAGCGCACCAGCGCCTCGGCCCCGCAAGCTGCGCCCGAGGCGAGGTCGACCTTGGGCTGGCAATACAGCCGCAATTGGCCGCCCGCGATCGCCCGGTGGAGTTCCGCGATGAGCGCCAGGTTCCGGCTGCATTCGCGGTCCAGATCGCCAGTGAAGACGGCGCAGCGGGCAGCGGAGTGTCTCGCTTCACGCGCGGCCACCGCGGCGCGTCGCATCAGCGCGTCCGGCTCCGTGCCGTGTCCGGGAAAGAGCGCGATGCCGAGCCGGGCACGTGCATCCACCGCAAGCTCCGCGAGGGAAAGCGGTTCGTCGAGCAGGGCCAGGACGCGTGTCGCCTTGCGCATCGCCCGGTCCGCATCGGTGTCGCACCACAGCAGCGCGAACTCGTCGTCACCCACCCGCGCGAGCAGATCCGCGCCGTCGATCGCCCCCTCCAGTCTGCGAGTCACCTGGAGCATCAGCGCGTTCCCCTGATCGGGCCCGAGCATCTCGTTCACCTCGCGGAACTGATCGACGGACAGCAGGGCGACCGCGAAGGGGTGCACGGTCGGAGAAACCTCGTGAGCGAGCGCTTCCAGGCGGCTTCGGAACAGCACGCGGTTGGGCAGACCGGTTACGCCGTCATGCAGCGCCATGTGGCGCAGGGCCGCCTCGGCTTCCTCCTGGCGTTTGCGCGACCGGATCGCGGCGATGCCGAAGGCCACGTCCTCGGCGAGCTCGCCCAGGACGTTCACCTCCTCCTCGCGAAAGGCATCGGCTTCGCTCGCGATGATGCTGAGGTTGCCGCCGATCCGGCCGTCGATGACCAGGGGGAAGGCGCTCACCGCCACGTAGCCGCGCTTGCGCTGCTCGGCGTGTAGGTGCGCGAGCGCGGGATCCTCCTGCACCAGATGCCCCACGCGCGGCGCACCGCTCTGGAGCGCGAGCGCGGTCGGATGCCTGATCTCGTCGGCCCAGGACAGAGGGAAGGTTTCGAAGATCCCTTCCTCGACACCTGCGTGGGCCATGACGCGGATCGTCTTGTGCTCGTCATGGTCGGCATAGCCGATCCACGCCATGCGGTAGCCGCCCTGTTCCACGATCGCATGCACCATGTCGTGGAGCAGGGTCTCTTCGTCGCGCGCGCGGGCGAGCGTGCGGTTGCCGGCGCTGAGGGTGCGCAGCGCCCGATACAGACGTTTGTACTCGTCGAGCGAGACACTGTCGGGCCAACTATCCATGGTCCACCCCTTTCGGCGAAGAAGCAGAGGAAAGCGGCCGGACGGTGCCCACCCGGCAGCTCGTTCGTGCGAATCCGGTACGCTCTGCACGGACTGCGCCCCCCGCGCCGGACGGCCTCGGAAGGGCCGCCGCGCAGGGCGGCTTGTTTCCTGACGTTTACAAAAATTCTAGTTCCAAATCGTCCGGATTGCGGTAGATCGTTTTGCAAAACGGCCCACCGGTGAGCGGGCCGTTCATTTTTAGGCGATCGGCTCTGCAGTTTCCTGCCGGCTGCAGCCGTTGCGGCGGTGATGCGCAGGAGCAAGTCTGCACGGGGGCCGGTTCGCAAGTTTGGGGCGACTGCACGGGCGAGGCACTTGTTGTACGGGTTGCGGCGACGCGAGGATGTGTGTGGCATGACAAGGGCCGCTTCTGTCTCTCTCGGGTAGTTCGGGCCTCGACCGTACGACCTCCCGAGCCGCGAGTCGGCTTCCTTATATCAAGCCCAATTCGCGCTACCGCTCGAACCGCCGCGAGGCCGGGAAGGGTCAAAGGTCAAGTTGGAGCGCTGCCAGACGCGCGTAAAGGCCGCCCTGATGACGTAGATCCTCCGGGGTGCCAGTCTCGACGATGCGGCCTCGATCCATCACCACGATTCGGTCGGCTTTTTGCACCGTGGCAAGCCGATGGGCGATGATCAGCGTCGTGCGCCCCTGCATGGCGGCGTTGAGTCCTTGCTGCACCAGGATTTCGGATTCCACATCGAGAGCGCTGGTGGCTTCATCGAGGAGCAGCATCGGCGCGCTTTTCAGGATCGCGCGCGCAATCGCGATGCGCTGGCGCTGTCCCCCGGACAGGCGGGTGCCGCGCTCGCCGAGGAATGTCTGGTAGCCCTCGGGCAGTCGCTCGATGAACTCATCGACCAGCGCTGCCCGGGCCGCTGCGATGACTTCCGCGTCGCTCGCCGCGCGGCGGCCGTAGCGGATGTTCTCCAGCGCGTTGGCGGAAAAGATCACCGGGTCTTGCGGCACGATCGCGATGCCTTTGCGCAGGTCGTGCAGACTCAGTTGGCGGATGTCTTGTCCGTTGATCCGGATGGCGCCGCCGGATATTTCGTAATAGCGCAGCAGGACCTGGAACATGCTCGTCTTGCCCGCGCCGGACGGGCCGACAAGCGCGACGCTCTCGCCCGGCGCAATCGTCAGGCAGATGTCGTCGAGCGCATGCGGGTGCGGGCGAGCGGGATAGCAGAACGTCACGTGCTCGAAACTGATCGCCGCCTGCGCTGGACGCGCGGGCGGTTGTGGCCGGGCCTCCTCGCGGATGGCGGAGTCCGCGTGCAGCAGTTCCAGCAGGCGCTCTGCCGCTCCGGCCGCGCGCATGACGTCGCCCCACACTTCTGCCATGGTTCCGACGCCGCCGGCGACGAGTGCCGCGTAAAGGACAAAGGACGCCAACTGGCCTTGGGTCAGGATGCCGTCATGCATCTGGCGCACGCCGATCCACAGCACGAAGATGATCGTTCCCATCACCGCGGTGATGATCAAAGTCGTGAGCGCAGCGCGCACGCGCGTGCGCCGGATCGCCGTCGTGAACCCGGTTTCCGCGGCAGCGGCAAAGCGTTCGGCTTCGTGCCGCTCCTGCGTATAGGCCTGTACCGTCGGCATGGCATTGAGGATTTCACCGGCCAGTGCCGAGGCATCGGCAATCCTGTCCTGGGATTCGCGCGAAAGTCTTTTGACCTTGCGGCCGATAACGATGATGGGCAGCGTCAGCAAGGCCATGAGGCCCAGGTTCAAGGAGAACAGGTAGAGGCTGGTGACGGCCAGCATGACCATGCCACCGGTGAACTGGAACAGGCTGCGCAAGCCCATCGACACGGAACTGCCGATCACGGTCTGGATCAGCGTCGTGTCGCCGGTCAACCGGGACAGGACTTCCCCGGTCTGCAAGGTCTCGAAAAATTGGGGCGACTGGGACAGTACGCGCATATATACCGCACAGCGCAGATCGGCGGTTGCCCGCTCGCCGACCCACGACACAGTGTAGTAGCGGGCGGACACCGCCAGTGCCCAGGCGCTCGCCAATCCGAACAGGGCGATGAAATGCCCGTTCAGGTTCAGCCCACCGAGCAGACCGTCGCCGGCCTGCGCCCTTGCACCAAACCCCAGGTCGATGAGGTCGCCGAACGCCAGCGGGAGCAGCAGGATGATTGCCGAACCGAGGCAGAGCAGGATGAAGGCCAGCGCAATTCGCCCCCGATAGGGCTGCAGGAACGGCCACAGGCCTGTTAACGCCGACAGTCGGCGCGGCGTCGAGGCGTGTTTCAGGGTATCACCGGGCATCCGTAATTATTGTTCTTCTCGAGGCCGCATGGACGAACTGCTCTATGTTGCCACCCGTTGGCAGAACGTACAGGAAGCAGGGCGTATTGGCCTGACCG
Organism: Aromatoleum bremense; assembly: GCF_017894365.1. Lineage (NCBI taxonomy): Bacteria > Pseudomonadati > Pseudomonadota > Betaproteobacteria > Rhodocyclales > Rhodocyclaceae > Aromatoleum > Aromatoleum bremense. The sequence goes on along the minus strand of NZ_CP059467.1, from coordinate 4,280,326 downwards.
CCGCGCAGCCGCGCTGACAGGGGGAATACATCAGCCGTCGTCTGCCGGACGCCACGGCCGAAGCTTGCTGCAGGGCCGCTTCTGCCTGTTACCAATCAGATCTTTCGCGCGGAAGCCGCAATGTTTATGCTTGGGGGAAACTATCCAGTAACTCGGAGCCGCAATGAAGAGCGCAGCAGATGAAAAGCGCAGACGCGCTGGGGAACGGGAGAGTGTTTCGGGCGACCGACCCGGCGTCGACCCGGCCTTGTGGGTAAAGTGGTCGGAATCGGCGATGCTCGAAGGGATGAAATGGTTCGACGTATGGCTCCAAGGAACCCAGCGTTTCTGGAGTGTCGGGTTCAGGACACTAGGACGTCCCGTCACCGGAAAGGAGGATCTGCGCCGTGCGTCGGATATGCCGTGGATTCCGCATCTCGAAGCCGAAGTCATCCCCTTGCGCCGCAAGACCGACCAGCCCGGAGCCGAAGCGACACGCATCTCGATGCGGGTGCCGATGCCCTGGCCGATTGGGGGCGCGGACGTGATTTCGCTCCATGCGATCGTCGGCCGTCGCAGCAGCAAGGATGCCGAGTCTCAAGACGGAGAAGATTCAGCCGGTCCGGACGAGGATCGCAGAACGCAGGGGTAAACCGGCCGCGACAGACGTCCCAGCCAGAACGCCGGGATCATTGAAGCCAAGGCGCTCGGCGGGACTGCCAGCTTCCGTCTCAGATGCAGACGAAGCCGATAAGGTGCGGATTGTCGGTGCACGTCCTGCCAAGGGCAAAGTGCCCCTGTTTCCTGAGGACGACTTCCTCACGCGACAGCACGAATTCCTTTTCGCCGTCTATCAATACGAAAGTACCGTTGCTGCTGCGGTCGACAAGCACGAACTTGTCGCCGCGCAGCTCGATTTCGGCATGCTGGCGCGATGCGCGGGTATCGCTCAGCCGCAGGTCCGACAAGGGATCCCGGCCAAGCCGCGCGCTTGGCATCTGTGCATTGAGCACAAGCGACTGCGTGCCCAGATAAAGCCGCAGCTCCGGTTTTTCCTCGGCGTCGAAGTCGACCGTCTGCACCACAGTCAGGTCGCCTGCCGCCCCGCCGCACAGCAGTTCGAAGGGCTCGGTCAGCCGTGAAGCGCCGCGCAGGCTGCGTGCCTGCAGCGGGCGGAGCAGCGGGCGCCACTCGGCGCTGAGTTGCCGGGCCGTTTCCAGCGACGTGATGGCGCGCCCGGGCGACGCGAGTTCCAGCAGGCGCGCGGCGATGTTGACCGTGTCGCCGAACACGTCGCTGTCGTTTTCGACGACGGGTCCGTAGTGAAACGCGATGCGCACCGCCAGTTTCTGCCCGGCCGAGAGCGGTAGCTCCCGCACCACCTGGTGAATTCTGAGCGCAGCCTCGCAGCCGTGATCGGCTTCGCCGAAGACTGCCATCAGACCGTCTCCGGTGTGCTTGACGACCCGTCCGCGACGCCGTTCGATTTCGGCGCGCATTTCCTGCAGGCAGTGATCGACCAGCCGGAATGCCACAGAGTCGCCGACGCGTTCATAAAGGCGGGTGCTCCCGGCGAGATCCACAAAAAGCACAGTGCGTTCGGGCGGGTGAGGCTGAGCGTGGGTCATGGGGCGAATTATAAGGAATTGGCCCTCACTTCTGCGTCCTTCTGCCGACGCTGGGCTCTTGCTTACACTTGGGGAGCTCCGGGGTAATCCTGTATAGTGATCGCGATAACCCAAGCGCCGGCATATACGACCGCAGCGGGCGCCCTGTGCCACCTCCCATGTCCCGGTATTCTCAACGCCTCGACAGATCGGGCGCCGCACCGGTGTCGGATCTGTCGTCCTCCTCGCCGAAAGGGCTTCCTCGCAACGCTCGACACGAGCTGGGCGGGCGCTGGCGGCGCGGGCGTTCCCCGGAATGCGGAATGTCCGGACGACGGGCGAGGAGGGGCGAACGCGTGGGAATCCCTCGCCGGATGGATGATTGAAAGGAAAAGGAAATGGCCAAAGAAGAGCTGCTGGAAATGGAAGGGGTTGTCAACGAAGTGCTGCCCGATACGCGCTTTCGCGTGACGCTCGAGAATGGAGTCGAGGTACAGGCCTACGCTTCGGGAAAGATGCGCAAACACCGCATCCGCATCCTCGCCGGAGACAAGGTCAGTGTCGAATTGTCTCCGTATGACCTGACCAAAGCGCGCATCAGCTTCCGTCACAAGGACGAGCGGCCGGCGGGGGCAGGTGCTCCGCCCCAGCAGTTTCGCCGCCGCTGATGGCAATCATGGCGGCAAATGTGCTGCCATGTCGGGACTACGAGAAAAAACGGCGCATCCCTTCGTTCGGCAGGACCATGCCGGTTGAGCGTGCACGCTGCAGCAATTCCCAGTAGTAGCGGTAGGAGGCACGGTCGTGGAGCTTTCCGCGATGCTGGATCGGGCCCCAGCCGCCCTCCTGGGCGGCGGCGAGAATGTCACTCGCTTCTTCTACTTCGGAAAAATCCGGCCGCATCGCTTCGATGATCGGAAGGATCTGATTCGGATGGATGCTCCACATCCGCAGGTATCCGAATTCGCGTCGCGCCCGTTCGGCGTCGTGACGGATGAGTTCCATATCCTTGAGTTCCGTCGTCACGTTATGTGATGGAACGACGCCGTTGGCGAGCGCCGCGGCGGCAATTTCGACCTTCGCGCGAACGACGAGCGGATGCGTGAATTGGCCCGGGCTTTTCATCGCGGCGCCGGGAATCGCGCCGTGGTGGCCGGAGACGAAATCCATCAGGCCGAAGTCGAGTGATTCGACTCCCGGCAGTGCCGCAATATCCCACGCTTCGCGCAGGGCGCCGTGCGTCTCGATCAGGACGTGGACTGGAATTTCCCGTCCGGTCCGGGCGGCGGCCTCGAGTCTGCGCAGGGTTTCGATCTGGTGCCGCGTATCGGCCGCGGAGCGCACTTTCGGCAACGTGACGAACGCGAGCCGGCTGCCGGCGCGGGCAATGAGGATCTCGAGATCGCGCTGCCAGTGGGGGTGCGTGACGTCATGGATTCTCGCGCCGACGCGGCCGTAGCGGTTGTCGCCGCATACCACGATCTCGGCGACCATTTCGGCGTGCTCGGCTTCGGCGCCGGTGCGCGCGCCATCTTCGCAGTCGCAGGTCAGATCGAAGACCGGACCCATTTCGTGCTGAAGCGCCAGCGCTTTCCTCATCAGTTTTTCCGAACCGGCGTAGTGATCGACCGCGGTGAGGACGGGAAACGGCTTTTCGCCGGCGAACAGGACGTCAGCAGGGTGTCGCATGGCAGATCTCGGTTGGCTTGAAGAAAGCCGGATTCTCGGAGGAATCGCAGCACGTCAACATCAAAAAAAATGCCGCGGCATCGACCCGCGGCATTTTCTCGCAAAGAACCGGAAACGGTTACTTGAGCATGTCGGCGACTGCCGCGCGCTCGTCTTCGAGTTCGCCGAGGGTCTTGTTGATCTTTTCGCGCGAGTATTCGTCGATCTCCAGCCCCTGGATGATCTTGAATTCGCCGTTCTTGCACTCGCACGGGACGCCGAACACGATGCCGGCCGGGATGCCGTAGGAGCCGTCGGACGGCACGCCCATCGTCACCCAGTCATCGGAGCCGAGGGCCCAGTCGTGCATGTGGTCGATTGCGGCGTTCGCGGCGGAGGCAGCCGACGACAGGCCGCGCGCGTCGATGATTGCGGCGCCGCGCTTGCCGACGGTGGGCAGGAACACGTCGTTGTTCCACGCGTGGTCGTTCACCAGCGCTTTTACGGAGTCGCCGTTCGACGTGCAGAAACGGTAGTCGGCGTACATCGTCGGCGAGTGGTTGCCCCACACGACCATCTTCTTGAGGCTCGACACCGGACGGCCGGTCTTCGCCGCGAGTTGCGACAGCGCGCGGTTGTGATCCAGGCGCAGCATGCCGTGGTAGTTGTTCGGGTTGGTGCGGCCGACTTTCCGCGCAGCGGCGCCGGCGATGTAGGCGTTGGTGTTGCAGGGGTTGCCGACGACCAGCACCTTGACGTTCTCGTTCGCGTTCTCGGCGATCGCCTTGCCTTGCACGGTGAAGATCGCGCCGTTGGCGGTCAGCAGGTCGGCACGCTCCATGCCGGGGCCACGCGGGCGAGCGCCGACGAGCAGACAGTAGTCCGCATCCTTGAATGCGACGTTCGGGTCGTCGGTGGCAACCATTCCGGCGAGCAGCGGGAACGCGCAGTCCTCGAGTTCCATCATCACGCCCTTCACCGCCTTCTGGGCCTGGGGAAGATCGAGCAGTTGCAGGATCACGGGCTGGTCTTTGCCCAGCATCTCGCCGCTGGCAATGCGGAACAGCAGGCTGTAGCCGATCTGGCCGGCGGCGCCGGTGACGGCGACGCGCACGGGGGCTTTGCTCATGTGAGTACTCCCTCTAAAGCGAATTGAAGACAGTGAGAATAATTGGTCTGTCGCCCGCGATTTCAGTTCAGCGTTCGACTCGGGTGCCTGGTAAAGCCAGCCGCCGGGGCCAAAAGATGTTAGAAGCAAGTATCGCCGATGTCAATTCACCTCTCGTGTCTTATATAAGACACGAGACAGATGATGGACGCTGGAAAACTTTTATGATGAAATGCGCGAATGGCACAGGAATCCCCCACATTCAGTCCACTTTACCGGCAGATCAAGAGCCTGATCCTGCAGGCGCTCGAGTCTGGCGAGTGGCGTCCCGGCCAAGTGATTCCGAGCGAGCAGGAACTCGCTGCCCGCTTCAGCGTTTCGCAAGGCACAGTGCGCAAGGCCATCGATGAAATGGCGGCGGACAACCTGCTGATCCGCAAGCAGGGAAAAGGCACCTTCGTTGCGTCCCATAACGACCCGCGGGCTTTGTTCCGCTTCCTGCGGCTCGTGCCGATGGATGGCGATCTTGCGCCTCCGCAGAGCGTGCCGATGGACTGCTGGCGGGCGAAGGCGGGGCAGGAAGCGTCGCGCATGCTGGGCATCGAGCTCGGCGATCCGATCATCATCGTCCGTCGTTTGCTGAAATTCGCCGCCAAGCCCGTCGTCATCGACGAGATCTACCTGCCGGGCGAAGTGTTCCCGGGGCTCACGCTGGAAGTGCTGCAAAGCTGGAGCGGCTCGCTCTACAGCCTGTTCGAAACCCGTTTCGGCCTGCGCATGATCCGCGCACAGGAACGCCTGCGTGCCGTGGCGGCGGACCGCTCGACGAGCGAGGCGCTCAAAGTGCCCGAAGGAACGCCGCTGCTGTCGGTCGAGCGGGTCACCTATACGTACGGAGACCGGCCCGTCGAGTGGCGGCGCGGCCTTTATTCAACCGCGGAGCATTTTTATCTGAATGAACTGAACTGACGGGGCGGGATCGGGCGGAGCATGTTCCGCGTATATAATCCCGGCTCCTTGCAATCTGGGAGAACCGCGTCGGGAAACCGACGCTCATCGAGGGGGTAAAACAATATGTCAGAAGCCATAGTGCGCAAGCAGCGGCCAAAATTCCTGGCCCTGCACGAAATCCGGCTCCCGCTGCCGGGTTTCGTCTCGATTCTTCATCGGGTGAGCGGAGCAGGGCTGTTCCTGATGCTGCCGTTCCTGCTGTTCCTGTTCGACCGCAGCCTGGGATCGCCGGAGTCCTTTGAAACATACAAGAGTGTGGTGGCGAACCCGCTCGCCAAGCTGCTGCTGCTCGGCCTGCTGTGGGCGTACCTGCACCACTTCTGCGCCGGCATCCGTTTCCTGCTGCTCGACCTGCACAAGGGGACCGACCTCAAGTCCGCCCGCAACAGTTCGCGCATCGTGCTGGTCGTGAGCATCGCGCTGACCATCATCATCGGGGTGAAGTTATGGTAAAGCGTATCGTTGTCGGTGCTCACTACGGCCTGCGCGACTGGATTGCGCAACGTGCCACGGCCGTGTTCATGGTGGCCTTCACCATCCTGTTCGCGATTGCCGCGCTCCGCCTGCCGGAAATGAACCATGAAACGTGGTCCGGCCTGTTCCGCGGCGGCGTGATGCGCTTCTTCACGTTCCTGTTCTTCCTCGCATTGTTCTATCACGCATGGATTGGCGTGCGGGACATTTTCATGGACTACATCAACCCGGTCGGCGTCCGCCTGGTCCTGCATGTGGTAACGATCTTCGTGCTCGTCGGCTATGCCGGATGGGCTGCCCAGATTCTTTGGAGGCTGTGAGCGTGAACGTCGCAAAGCGTACTTTTGACGCGGTCATCGTGGGTGCCGGTGGAGCAGGGTTGCGTGCCGCCCTGCAACTTTCCGAGTCCGGACTGAAAACCGCCGTGCTGACCAAGGTGTTCCCGACGCGCTCGCACACCGTCGCGGCCCAGGGGGGCGTCGCCGCCTCGCTCGGCAACACCACCGAGGACAACTGGCACTGGCACATGTACGACACCGTCAAGGGGTCGGACTGGCTGGGCGACCAGGACGCGATCGAATTCATGTGCCGCAAGGCGAACGAGGTCGTCGTCGAACTCGAACACTACGGTATGCCGTTCGACCGCACCGACAACGGCAAGATCTACCAGCGGCCGTTCGGCGGCCACTCGCAGAATTATGGCCAGGCCCCGGTGTCGCGCTCGTGCGCGGCGGCCGACCGCACCGGCCACGCGATGCTGCACGCGCTGTACCAGCGCAACGTGCGCGCGAACACGCAATTCTTCGTCGAATGGATGGCGCTGGACCTGATCCGCGACGCCGACGGCGACGTGCTCGGCGTGACCGCAATCGAGATGGAAACCGGCGAAGTCTGTATCTTCCACGCGAAGGCGACGATTTTCGCGACCGGCGGCGCGGGACGCATTTTCCACAGCTCGACGAACGCGTTCATCAACACCGGCGACGGCCTCGGCATGGCGGCGCGCGCGGGTGTTCCGCTCGAGGATATGGAGTTCTGGCAGTTCCACCCGACCGGCGTGTTCGGTGCGGGCGTGCTGATCACCGAGGGCGTGCGCGGCGAAGGCGGCATCCTGCGCAATGCCTCCGGCGAGCGCTTCATGGAACGCTATGCGCCGAACCTGAAGGATCTCGCGTCGCGCGACGTCGTGTCGCGCTCGATGGTGACCGAGATCAACGAAGGTCGCGGCTGCGGTCCGGACAAGGATCACGTGCTGCTCGACATCACGCACCTGTCGCCGGAAACCATCATGAAGCGGCTGCCGGGCATCCGCGAGATCTCGATCCAGTTCGCCGGCGTCGACCCGATCAAGGCACCGATCCCGGTCGTGCCGACCGCGCATTACCAGATGGGCGGCATTCCGACGAACTACAAGGGTCAGGTCGTGGCGCCGAAGGACGGCAATCCGAACGCGCCGATCTCGGGCTTCTACGCTGCCGGCGAATGCGCGTGCGCCTCGGTGCATGGCGCGAACCGGCTCGGCACGAACTCGCTGCTCGACCTGCTGGTATTCGGCAAGTCGGCGGGCGAATCGGTCGTCGAGGACTTCCAGAGCGGCGACCTGAGCCTCAAGCCGCTGCCCGCGGACGCCGCCGACGTGTCTCTTGCGCGGCTCGCCCGCCTCGAGGGACAGAAGAACGGCGAGAGCGTGTTCGAAGTCGGCCTTGAGATGCGTCGCACGATGCAGAAGCACGCCGGCGTGTTCCGCTTCGATAACCTGCTGAAGGAAGGCGTCGCCAGGATCAAGGAAGTTGCCGAACGTTCCAGGCGCACCGAGATCAAGGACAAGTCGAAGGTGTGGAATACGGCGCGGACCGAAGCGCTGGAACTCGACAACCTGATCGAAGTGGCCAAGGCCACGATGGTCTCGGCCGAGGCGCGCAAGGAATCGCGCGGCGCGCATGTGCGTGACGATGCGCCCGACACCGCGGAATTCCCCAACGGCCGCAACGACAACCAGTGGCTCAAGCACACCCTGTGGTACAGCGAAGGCAACCGGCTCGACTACAAGCCGGTGACGATGAAGCCGCTGTCGCAGGATGTCGAGCCGATCGCACTCGCGAAACGCACCTACTGAGCGCGGGAGAAGGACAGAAATGAGCAAGCGCACCGTCAAATTGAAGATGTACCGCTACGATCCGGACAAGGACGACAAGCCGTACATGCAGGATTACACTCTCGAACTCGAACCGTCCGACAAGAAGCTGCTGGACGCGCTGGTTCGCCTGAAATCGAAGGACGACACCTTGTCGTTCCGCCGTTCGTGTCGCGAAGGTGTATGTGGTTCGGACGCGATGAACATCAACGGCAAGAACGGCCTCGCGTGCCTGACTGACATCGATGGCCTGCCGCAGCCGATCGTGCTGCGCCCGCTGCCGGGCCTGCCGGTGATCCGCGACCTGATCGTCGACATGACCCAGTTCTTCAAGCAGTATCACTCGATCAAGCCGTACCTGATCAACGACACTCCGTTGCCCGATCGCGAGCGCTTGCAGTCCCCCGAAGAGCGCGAAGAGCTGAACGGCCTCTACGAATGCATCCTGTGCGCATGCTGCTCGACGTCGTGCCCGTCGTTCTGGTGGAACCCGGACAAGTTCGTCGGCCCCGCGGGCCTGTTGGCGGCGTATCGTTTCCTCGCCGATACACGCGACGAGGCCACGACCGAACGCCTCGACAACCTCGAGGATCCGTACCGCCTGTTCCGCTGCCACAGCATCATGAATTGCGTCGACGTCTGTCCGAAGAATCTCAATCCGACGCGTGCGATCGGCAAGATCAAGGACATGATGGTCAGCCGGGCGGTATGAGCATCAACCGGGGACGCTTGCGCTGGCAATGCCGTCGGGCTTTTCTCGAGCTCGACCTTGTCTTCGCACGCTTTCTGGAAAGGGATTTCGACCGTCTCACGGACGGTCAACTGGCGGATCTGGAGGACTTGCTGCGCTGCGAGGACCATGAGCTTTGGGCTATGGTCAACGGCAGCGAGCCCTGCGGGAACGACCGGTGGAAGGAGATGATCGGCCTGTTGCGTCAGCAATGACCAGCAGGGCGTTCGTTACAGGGAGCTAGTAGTTACTACCGGCAAGCAAAAGGGATGACCTATGAGCACTGAACGCACTGCAACGCTAACCGTCGATGGCAAAACCGTCGAATTCCCGGTAATGACCGGCACCCATGGCAATGATGTCATCGATATCCGCACGCTGGGGGCCAAGACCGGTTTCTTCACTTACGACTCGGGCTTCCTGTCGACCGCGAGCTGCAAGTCCACGATTACGTTCATCGACGGTGACAAGGGTGAACTGCTCTATCGCGGTTATCCCATCGAGCAGTTGGCCGACAAGTGCAGCTTCCTCGAAGTCGCCTATCTCTTGAAGAACGGCGAGCTCCCGAACGGGACGCAGAAAGTGGAGTTCGAGAACACCATCAAGAACCACACGATGCTGCACGACCAGATGACGAAGTTCTTCACCGGCTTCCGTCGCGACGCGCATCCGATGGCCGTGATGGTCGGTGTCGTGGGCGCGCTGTCGGCGTTCTATCACGAAGCGCTGGACTTTTCCGACGCGGAGCACCGCAACATCTCGATCAACCGCCTGATCGCGAAACTGCCGACGATCGTCGCGATGGCCTACAAGTACAGCATAGGCCAGCCGTTCATGTACCCGCGCAACGAGTTCGACTACACGGCGAACTTCATGCACATGATGTTCGGCACGCCGTGCGAGAAGTACGAGCCGAACCCGGTGCTGGTGCGCGCGCTCGACACGATCTTCACGCTGCATGCCGACCACGAGCAGAACGCCTCGACCTCGACGGTGCGCCTGGCGGGCTCGTCGGGTGCGAACCCGTTCGCGTGCATCTCGGCCGGCATCGCCTGCCTGTGGGGCCCGGCGCACGGCGGCGCGAACGAAGCGTGCCTCAACATGCTCGAGGAAATCGGCGACGTATCGCGCGTCGGCGAGTACATCGCGCGTGCGAAGGACAAGAACGACAGCTTCAAGCTGATGGGCTTCGGCCACCGCGTCTACAAGAACTTCGACCCGCGCGCGAAGCTCATGCGCCAGGTCTGCTACGACGTGCTGGGCGAGCTGGGCCTCGAGAACGACCGCCTCTTCAAGCTGGCGATGGAACTCGAGAAAATCGCGCTCGAAGACCAGTACTTCGTCGAGAAGAAGCTCTACCCGAACGTCGACTTCTACTCCGGCATCGTGCAGAAGGCACTGGGCATCCCGACGTCGATGTTCACCTGCATCTTCGCGCTGGCGCGGACCGTCGGCTGGATCACCCAGTGGGAAGAGATGATCACCGACCCGGAATACAAGATCGGTCGGCCGCGCCAGTTGTATGTCGGCGCGGCACGGCGCGACGTACCGGTGCTTGAGCAACGTCCGTAAGAGACGAAAAGGGAGAGGCGGCGAACCAGTCCGACCACGACCTCGACGGGATGGCGCGATGTGGCCATCCCGTTTTTTTCGGGGCCGCCGGAGCAATTCGCCGATTGCAGCGATAACAAGACACACAGGTGGCAATCAACATGATGAAGCAGCTCCGATCGACTTCGTACCTGTTCGGCGCGAATGCGCCATTCATCGAAGAGCTCTACGAGAATTACCTCGCCGACCCGGCTGCGGTGCCGGAAGCCTGGCGCGGCTATTTCGACGCACTGCAGGCGCAGGCTGGTGCTGCGGTGCGTGATGTCGCGCATGGTCCGGTCATCGCGGCATTCACCGAACTCGCCAAGCGCGGCCCGGTGCGCACCGTGACCGCGGGCGGCGACGATCGTCGCCAGGTCAGCACGTTGCAGCTGATCAACGCCTATCGCTTCCTCGGCAACCGCTGGGCGAATCTCGATCCCCTCAAGCGCACCGAGCGGCCGCAACTCGCCGAACTCGAGCCGTCGTTCTACGGCTTTACCGAAGCGGACCTCAACCAGAGCTTCAACGTCGGGTCGTTCCACGGTTTTTCTGCCGATCACGCAACGCTGCGCGAAATTCTCGAAGCGCTGCGCCAGACGTATTGCGGCTCGATCGGTTCCGAATACATGCACATCTCGGATACCGGCCAGAAGCGCTGGATCCAGAGCCGGCTCGAGAGTGTCCGCGGTACGCCGCGCTTCTCCGCCGAGATGAAGAAGCGCATCCTCGAGCGCACCACCGCCGCCGAGACGCTGGAAAAATTCCTGCACACGAAATACGTCGGCCAGAAGCGCTTCTCGCTCGAAGGCGGCGAATCCACGATCGTCGCGATGGACGAGCTGATCCGCGTCGGCGGCACGCTCGGCGCGCAGGAGATCGTCATCGGCATGGCCCACCGCGGGCGGCTGAACGTGCTCGTCAATACCCTGGGCAAGTCGCCGTCGATGCTCTTCGCCGAGTTCGAAGGCAAGGCCGCGGCCGATCTCACCGCGGGCGACGTCAAGTATCACCTCGGCTTCTCGTCCGACGTCATGAGCCCGGGCGGCCCGGTGCATCTGACGCTGTCGTTCAACCCGTCGCACCTCGAGATCATCAATCCTGTCGTCGAGGGCTCGGTCTACGCGCGCCAGGTGCGCCGCAACGACACGGCGAAGAGCCAGGTGATCCCGGTGCTGATCCACGGCGACGCCGCGGTGGCGGGCCAGGGCGTGAACCAGGAGATGCTGAACTTCTCGCAGACGCGCGGCTATGGCACCGGCGGCACGGTGCATATCGTCGTGAACAACCAGATCGGTTTCACGACGTCCGACCCGCGCGACTACCGCTCGTCGCTCTACTGCACCGACATCTTCAAGATGGTCGAAGCGCCGATCTTCCACGTCAATGGCGACGACCCTGAAGCGGTCGCGTTCGTGACCGCGCTGGCCGTCGAGTTCCGCCAGGAGTTCAAGAAGGACGTCGTCGTCGATATCGTCTGTTACCGCAAGCTCGGCCACAACGAGCAAGACGAGCCGATGGTCACGCAGCCGCTGATGTACCGCAAGATCACCAGCCACCCGGGCACGCGCAAGCTGTACGCCGAGCGGCTGGTGACCGAAGGGACGTGCGCGCCCGACGAGCCGGAAAAGATGATCAAGGACTTCCGCGAGCATCTGGACAAGGGCCAGTTGCTGTACAACCCGGTGTTGTCCGGCCATAACCGCCAGTACGCCGTCGACTGGACGCCCTACATCGGCCAGCCCTACACCGACGAGGGCGAGACCGGCATTCCGCTGACCGAACTCAAGCGCCTGTCCGAGCGCCTGACGACGCTGCCCGAAGGCTTCAGCCTGCACCCGCGGGTCAAGAAGATTCTCGAAGACCGTGCCGCGATGGGCCAGGGCGACCTGTCGCTCGACTGGGGGATGGGCGAGAACCTCGCCTACGCGAGCCTGCTCGCGCAAGGGTTCGGCGCGCGCATCTCCGGCGAGGACGTCGGCCGCGGCACCTTCTTCCACCGCCACGCGGTGCTGCACGACCAGAAGCGCGAGCGCTGGGACCAGGGCACTTACGTGCCGCTGAAGCATATCCAGGACGGCCAGGGCGCGTTGCAGATTTTCGATTCGGTGCTGTCGGAAGAGGCTGTCCTCGCGTTCGAGTACGGCTATGCGACCGCCGAGCCGAACGAGCTCGTCGTGTGGGAAGCCCAGTTTGGCGACTTCGTCAACGGCGCCCAGGTCGTGCTCGACCAGTTCATCTGCTCCGGCGAAGCGAAGTGGGGCCGCCTGTGCGGGCTCACGCTGATGCTGCCGCACGGCTACGAAGGCCAGGGCCCGGAACACTCCTCGGCCCGGATCGAGCGCTTCATGAACAACGCCGCCGAGAACAACTGGCAGATCTGCGTGCCGACGACCCCTGCGCAGATCTTCCACCTGCTGCGCCGGCAGATGCTGCGCAAGGTCAGAAAGCCGCTGGTGATCATCACGCCGAAGTCGCTGCTGCGCCACAAGGAAGCCACTTCGACGCTGGCCGAACTGGAGGGCGGAAAATTCCGCACCGTCATCGGCGAGACCGAGGCGCTCGACCCGAAGAAGGTCAAGCGGGTGGTGCTGTGCCAAGGCAAGCTTTACTACGAACTGCTCGCCTATCGCCGAGAGAACGCCATCAAGGACACCGCGCTGGTGCGCATCGAGCAGCTCTATCCGTTCCCGGCCGCTGCCTTCGGGGCCGCCGTCGACCAGTTCCCGAATGCCCGGGAAATCGTCTGGACACAGGAGGAGCCGCGCAACCAGGGCGCCTGGTACTGGCTCGCGTCGCGCCAGCACCTCGTGAATGTGCTCGGACCGAAGCGCAAGCTTCTGCTGGTGTCGCGTCCGGCGGCCGCATCGCCGGCGGTCGGCTACTACGCGAAGCACAACGCGCAGCAAAAAGCGGTCATCGAGAACGCCTTCGGCCCGATCCAGGACTGACTGAACTCATAACATTGAACAATACCGGACAACACGGGGAGAGAAATTCATGTTGATTGAAGTGAAAGTGCCGCAACTGTCGGAATCCGTATCCGAGGCCACGCTGGTGTCGTGGCACAAGAAGGAAGGCGACGCGGTGTCGCGCGACGAGAACCTCATCGATATCGAAACCGATAAGGTCGTGCTGGAAACCCCGGCACCGGCCGACGGCGTGCTGGTGAAGATTGTCAAGGCCGACGGCGAGAACGTGACCAGCGGCGACCTGATCGCCCAGATCGACACCGAAGCGAAAGCGCCGGCCGGGACCAAGCGCGTCGAGGCGGTCCAGGCCGTTGCCGCGCCGGCACCGGCTTTGGCGATGGCCACCGGCGGAGCGCCGAGCCCGGCTGCGCGCAAGATCCTCGAGGAGAAGGGCGTTGCTGCCGGGGACGTTTCCGGCACCGGCCGCGGCGGTCGTGTGACGAAGGAAGACGCGGTTGCCGCCCAGCCGCGCGCCGCTGCGCCGGCCGCAGCCGCGGTTCCGACCGGCGATCGTGCCGAAGAGCGTGTGCCGATGACGCGCCTGCGTGCGCGCATCGCCGAGCGCCTGATCCAGTCGAAGAATGAAAACGCGATCCTGACGACGTTCAACGAAGTCAACATGGCGCCGGTGATGGCGCTGCGCAAGCAGTACGGCGACAAGTTCGAGAAGGCGCACGGCGTGCGCCTGGGCTTCATGGGCTTCTTCGTCAAGGCGGCGGTCACCGCGCTCAAGCGTTACCCGATCATCAACGCGTCGGTCGATGGCAACGACATCGTCTACCACGGCTACATCGACATCGGCATCGCCGTCGGCAGCCCGCGTGGTCTCGTCGTGCCGATCCTGCGCGACGCCGATCAGATGTCGATCGCCGACATCGAGAAGAAGATCGCCGAATTCGGCCAGAAGGCGAAGGACGGCAAGCTGTCGCTCGAAGAGCTCACCGGCGGCACGTTCTCGATCTCGAACGGCGGCGTGTTCGGTTCGATGCTGTCGACGCCGATCATCAACCCGCCGCAGTCCGCGATCCTCGGCATCCACGCGACGAAGGACCGTCCGGTCGTCGAGAACGGCCAGATCGTCATCCGCCCGATCAACTACCTGGCGCTGTCCTACGACCACCGCATCATCGACGGCCGCGAAGCGGTGCTCGGCCTGGTGGCGATGAAGGAAGCGCTGGAAGATCCGGCCCGTCTGATCCTCGACGTCTGATTGACCGGCTGCGTGGCGGACCGGCGCGGCAGCTTCGCCGTGCCGACCCGCCACGCTGTTCCCTTTCTCCGGAGTGAATAATGGCTGACAAGCAATTTGACGTCCTCGTCATCGGTGGCGGACCGGGCGGATACGTCGCAGCGATTCGCGCTGCACAACTGGGCTTCAAGACCGCGTGCGCGGAATCGAATCCTTATGCCGACCCGAAAGGCGAGCCGCGCCTCGGCGGCACGTGCCTGAACGTCGGCTGCATCCCGTCGAAGGCGCTGCTGCACACCTCGCATCTGTTCGAGGAAGCCGAGCACGCGTTTCCGGCCCAGGGCATCAGGCTCGAAGGCAAGGTGAGCATCGACGTGCCGGTGATGATCGGCCGCAAGAACAAGGTCGTCGACCAGCTCACCAGCGGCATCAAGGGCCTGTTCAAGAAGAACAAGGTCACTTTCCTCGCCGGACACGGCAGCTTCGCAGGCAACGGGCCGGCAGGGTATGTCGTCAGGGTCGGCGCGGAAACCGTCGAAGCCAAGCACGTCATCATCGCGACCGGCTCGAAGCCGCGCCACTTGCCCGGCATCCCGGTCGACAACAAGATTGTCTGCGACAACGTCGGCGCGCTGGATTTCGATTCGGTGCCGAAGAAGCTCGGCGTCATCGGCGCGGGCGTCATCGGCCTCGAGATGGGCTCGGTGTGGCGCCGCCTCGGCGCGGAAGTGACGGTCCTTGAAGCGCTGCCCGACTTCATGCCCTTCGCCGATGCGGACGTCGCGAAGGAAGCGCTGAAAGTCTTCACGAAGCAGGGGCTGGATATCCAGACCGGCGTGACGATCGGCGAGACCAAGGTCGGCGTGGACGGCGTGTCGATCGCCTACACCGGCAAGGACGGCAAGGAAGCGACGCTCGAATGCGAGCGGCTGATCGTCTCGGTCGGTCGCGTTCCGAACACCGACGGCCTGAACGCGAGCACGGTCGGGCTGGACGTCAGTGATCGTGGCCAGATCGTCGTCGACGGGCACTGCCGCACGAACCTGCCGAATGTCTACGCCGTCGGCGACGTCGTGCGCGGCCCGATGCTCGCGCACAAGGCGATGGAAGAGGCGGTGATGGTCGCCGAGATCATCGCCGGGCAGGCCGGCCACACGAATCTGGACACCGTCCCCGGCGTCATCTATACGTCGCCCGAGATCGCATGGGTCGGCAAGAGCGAGCAACAGCTCAAAGCCGAAGGCGTTGCCTACCGTGCCGGAAAGATTCCGTTCATGGCGAACGGGCGCGCGCTGGGTTCCGGCGACCCGACGGGTTTCGTCAAGATGCTCGCCGACGCCAACACCGATCGCATCCTCGGCGTGCATATCATCGGCGCAAATGCGTCGGAGCTGATCTCCGAGGCGGTCGTCGCGATGGAGTTCGGCGGTGCTGCGGAAGACCTGGCGCGCATCTGCCACGCTCACCCGACGCTGTCGGAAGTCGTGCATGAAGCGGCGCTGGCGGTAGACAAGCGGCCGCTGCATTTCTAATCGTCGGCCTGCCGCAAGACAGGGGTGGCGCGGGAATATCCTGGCCACCCCTGATTTCGTTTCCGAACATCGCTTTTTTCAGTGCCTCCATGCCCCATCGTGTTCTCAAAGTCGCACAGCACGGAATGCTCGATGCCTACGAGGCGCAGCTCAAGGTCCGTGGCTACAGATCCGACCCCGAGCAGCGGGCCGCCGTGCAGCGCCTGCAGCAGCTCTATACCGACCTGATCGGGTTCAAGGCCGCGCGCCGCGGGACGCTGCGCAAGCTCCTCGCCCGGCCGCGGCTGCCACGTAGCGTCTATTTCTGGGGCGGCGTCGGGCGCGGCAAGAGCTTCCTGATGGACTGCTTTTTCGACGCGGTGCCGTACCAGCGCAAGCGCCGCGTGCATTTCCACGCGTTCATGCAGGAAGTGCAGAATGACCTGAAGAACTTCAACGACACGCCCGATCCGCTGCAGCGCGTCGCCGATCGTATCGCGCGCCAGACGCGCCTGCTGTGCTTCGACGAGTTCCACGTCTCCGACATCGCCGACGCGATGATCCTCGGGCGTCTCCTCGACGCGCTGTTCGCGCGCGGCGTGATCTTCGTCATGACCTCGAACTATCCGCCCGACGGCCTCTACCCGAACGGGCTGCAGCGCATCAATTTCCTGCCGGCGATCGAGATGATCAAGCGCCGCTTCGACGTGATCGAGGTGGACCATGGCACCGATTACCGGTTGCGCACGTTGGAGAAAATCGAAATTTACCTCGTTCCCGACGACGACGCGGCCGAGCGCAAGATGCGCGAGGATTTCCGCCGCCTGGCCGCGAGCGACGGCGAAACCGGCGCGATCGACCTACTCGGCCGCCAGCTGCCGGTGGTGCGTCGCGCCCCCAGCGTCATCTGGTTCGATTTCACGACGCTGTGCGGGGGGCCGCGGTCGCAGAACGACTATCTCGAAATCGCCCGCGAGCACCACACACTGCTGCTCTCCGGCGTGCCGCGCATGAGCGCCGGGAATGCGTCCGAAGCGCGGCGTTTCACGTGGCTCGTCGACGTCCTCTACGATCATCGCGTCAAGCTCGTGATGAGCGCCGAAGTCGAGGCGCACGAGCTGTACACGACCGGTCACAACGCGCACGAATTCGTCCGCACGGTCAGTCGGCTGATGGAAATGCGCAGCCGCGATTACCTCGCTGAGGCCCACCGCGTGGAGTGACTGTGCATGACGCACCCGCCTCGCACCAGCTTGAGCGCGCATAATCCCCGGGCGGCTGCTAACATGAGCTGATCATCCGACCCGCTGCGAGTGACATGGACCAGCAAGCCATTACCGCCGCCTACCGTCGCTATGCCCCGGTCTATGACATCCTGTTCGGTCCGGTTTTCGAGCCCGGGCGGCGGCGGCTGGTGCAGGCGCTGAACTGCCGGCCGGGCGAGGAGGTCCTCGAAGTCGGCGTCGGCACCGGTCTGTCGTTGCGTCATTACCCCCGCTACGCGCGGGTCACGGGCATCGACCTTTCCCCCCACATGCTCGCACGCGCGAGCATCCAGGTGCAGCGCCACGATCTGCGCAATGTCGCGCTGATGGCGATGGATGTGCAGCGGCTGTCGTTTCCGGATGCGAGCTTCGACAAGGTGAGCGTACTGTACGTCGCATCGGTGGTCCCCGATCCGGCCGTGATGATGCAGGAACTCGAGCGGGTCTGCCGGCCCGGCGGCGAAGTCGTCGTCGTCAATCATTTCACCCGCAGCAACGGTTTCGCGTCGCGCATCGAGCGCAGCCTCGCGCCGCTCGCGCGTTCGCTCGGGTTCCGGCCGCTGTTTCCGCTCGATGCGTTCATCGGTCTGACGCATCTCGAGCTGACCGAAACCACTCCGGTGAACGCCTTCGGATACTGGACGCTGTTGCGTTTTCGTAATCGCGCCTGAGCCGGGGACGGCGGCAAGGATCGTCGACGCGGGCCGGCGTCGTTCGTACGCCGGTCGCGTAGCGCCAATCGGCCGTCATCAACCGATCGGCGGCCCGCTGGCGTGTGCGTTGCTGAAGCGGCCCGGGGCGAAAGCCGTCCTGCGCCATCCACAGGTGATAGCATTGCCGACTGCTCCGGTTTTGCGCCATGCCAGATATCGATTCCGCCTTTTCTCCCGATGGATTGCTTGCCATGGCAGTGCCGTCGTTCCGGCCGCGTCCGCAACAGCTCGAGATGGCGCGGCGCATCGCCGAAGCCCTGGAGGAAAACCGCGTTCTCGTCGCCGAAGCCGGCACCGGCACCGGCAAGACGTTCGCGTATCTGGTGCCGGCGCTCCTGTCCGGCGGCAAGGTGATCCTGTCGACCGGCACCAAGACGCTGCAGGACCAGCTCTTCAATCGCGACCTGCCGACGGTGCGCGCCGCGCTGAAAGTGCCGGTCACCGTGGCGCTGCTGAAGGGCCGCGCGAATTACGTCTGTCCGTACCACCTCGAACGCAATTCGCATGATGGCCGCTTCCTCACCGCGCAGGATGCGGTCGATTTGCGCGCGATCGCGCGCTTCGCGAAAACGACGCACAGCGGTGACAAGGCTGAATGCACGGAAGTGCGCGAAGACTCTGCCGCGTGGCTGGCAGCCACTTCGACGCGCGACAACTGTCTCGGCCAGGAATGCCCGAACGTCAAGGAATGCTTCGTACTTTCGGCGCGGCGTGCCGCCATGGACGCCGATGTCGTCGTCGTCAATCACCACCTGTTCTTCGCCGACGTGATGTTGCGCGACGAAGGCATGGGCGAGCTGTTGCCCGCGTGCAACGCGGTAATTTTCGACGAAGCGCACCAGCTGCCGGAAACGGCGAGCCTGTTCTTCGGCGAGAACGTGTCGACGGCACAGCTGCTCGAACTCGCGCGCGACACGCGCTCCGAAACCCTCGCCGGTGCGCGCGACTGCCGCGAACTGATCGACGCGAGCCGCGCGCTGGAGAAGGCGGCGCGCGACCTGCGGCTTGCGTTCGGTCCGGAGCCGGCGCGACTCTCGGCCGCGCAGGCCGCCACGCTGCCGCAATTCGACGATGCGCTGAAGGCGCTCGACGACGAACTGGGCCGCTTCGCCGCGATCCTCGGTACGCAGGCCGAGCGTTCGGAAGGGCTCGCGAACTGCCTGCGCCGCACCGACGAAATCCAGCAACGGCTCGGGCGCTGGCGCGCGCCCGATTCGGCCGAGCTGATCCGCTGGGTCGAAGTGTTCACACAGTCGGCCGCGCTGAACGCAACGCCGCTGCACGTGTCGCAGGTGTTCCGCCGCCAGCTCGAGAGCCATCCGCGAGCGTGGATCTTCACCTCGGCAACGCTCGCCGTGGGCAGCGACTTCGGCCACTACTGCGACGAACTGGGGCTGTCGTGGCTCGAGCCGCCACCGCTGACCGAAGTGTGGGGCAGCCCGTTCGACTACGCCGAGCAGGCCCTGCTGTATGCCCCGGCCGGTCTGCCCGACCCGAACCATCCGGACTATGTCGAAGCCGTCGCGAGGACCGTGCTGCCGCTGATACGCGCGGCGCGCGGGCGGACGTTCGTGCTGTGCACTTCGCTGCGCGCGATGCGGCGCATCCACGGCCTGCTTGCCGACGGCCTCGAGCGCGCCGGCGACAAGCTGCCGATGCTACTGCAGGGTGAAGGCTCACGGACGGAACTGCTCGAACGTTTCCGCCGCCTCGGCAATGCGGTGCTCGTCGCAAGCCAGAGTTTCTGGGAAGGTGTCGACGTGCCGGGCGATGCGCTGTCGCTGGTCGTCATCGACAAGCTGCCGTTCGCGCCGCCGGACGATCCGGTACTCGCGGCACGCGTCGAGCACCTGCAGAAGAGCGGCCGCAACCCGTTCATGCATTACCAGTTGCCGCGCGCGGTGATCAACATGAAGCAGGGCGCCGGCCGTCTGATCCGCAGCGAACGCGACCGCGGCGTGCTATGCATCTGCGACCCGCGGATGATCGACAAGCCCTATGGCAAGGTCATCTGGCGCAGCCTGCCGCCGATGCGCCGCACCCGCCTCGAGGCCGAGGCGGTCGCGTTTCTCGAACAACTGCCGCCACCCCCGGGCATGTGAGTCGCAGGGTGGGGGACACGATGGAGACACCAATGAGTACAGCTGTCGACGCCGGGCTGGATCCGCTGCTGCGCGCGTTGTCCGACGGCGATTGCCTGGACGTCGCCGAGCGCCTCAATCGCGGCTGCCAGTGCGTCTCGCTAGATCATGAACGCCTGCGCAGCGAACTCGAACGGGACGCGCGCGACGGTGCGCTCCTGTCGATGATCGTCTCGACCCGTCCGCACCTGTTTGCCGATTCGGTCGCCTTCGTCGCTGCGCATCATCAGGCGCGCATGGCGCAGATCATCGCCGCAGTCGAGCGCGTGGTCGCACTGCCCGGCTGGGAGGCGCTCGCGCTCGCCTATGCGCCCGCGGCGGCGCGGCAGCAAACCGCGGCGGCGGGCGTGTTTCTCGGCTACGACTTTCACCTCGGCCCCGAAGGGCCGCAGCTCATCGAAATCAACACCAACGCCGGCGGCGCCCTGCTCAATGTTGCGCTCGCGCGCGCCCAGCGGGCGTGCTGCGCCGCGGTCGCGCCGCTTGAAGCGGCAGTGGCCGCGGGCGGGCCGTGCGACCCGGAAGCCGCGTTCATCGACATGTTCCGCAGCGAATGGCGCGCGATGCGCGGCGACCGCGTGTTGCAGACGGTTGTGATCGTCGATCGCGAACCGCAATCCCAGTACCTGCTGCCCGAATTCGTGCTGTTCCAGCGCCTGTTCGAACGCCACGGGCTGGCCGCGTTCATCTGCGATCCGGCCGAGCTCGAATTCGCCGACGGGCGCCTGTGGCTCGGTGAAACCGTTGTCGATCTCGTCTACAACCGCCTTACCGACTTCGCATTGACCGAGCCGGAAAGCGCGGCGCTTGCCCAGGCATGGGCCGCCCAGGCGACGGTGATTACCCCACACCCGCGCGCGCATGCGCTGTACGCCGACAAGCGCAATCTGGCGCTGCTCAGCGACGACGCGACGCTCCGGGCGATCGGCGCGGATGCCGACACCCGTTCGGTGCTCGCCGCTGGCATCCCGGCCACCCGCCAGGTCCGGCCGGAGGATGCCGAGGCGCTGTGGCGCGGACGCCGGGATCTGTTCTTCAAACCCGCATCGGGTTTCGGCAGTCGCGCGACATATCGCGGCGACAAGCTGACGCGCAGGGTGTTCGACGAGATCCTCGCCGGCGACTACATCGCGCAGCGCCTCGTGCCGCCGGGCGCGCGGCGGCTGTCGGTCGGCGGTGTCGCGACAGATCTGAAGATGGACCTGCGAAATTACGTGTACCGCGGTCGCGTGCAACTCCTCGTGGCGCGGCTGTATCGCGGCCAGACGACCAATTTCCGCACCCCCGGCGGCGGGTTCGCCGCGGTGGTGGCGCTTCCCTGCGCACAATCCTGAGCATGTTGTATTCTCCTCAACATTTAAATCGAGCGAACCACTGATGATCGTATTCGGCATCGCCGGCTGGTCCGGTTGCGGCAAGACCACGCTGATCGAAAAACTTATCCCGCAGTTCACCGCACGCGGGATCTCGGTTTCCGTCATCAAACACGCACACCACGGCTTCGACCTCGACCGCCCCGGCAAGGACTCGTTTCGCCATCGCGAGGCGGGAGCCAGTCAGGTACTGATGTTGTCGAACGATCGCTGGGTGCTGATGCACGAGCTTCGCGGCGCGCCCGAGCCGACGCTCGAAGAGCAGCTGCGTCTGTTGTCGCCGTGCGACGTCGTCCTGATCGAGGGTTACAAGGCCGCCGCCGTGCCGAAGATCGAAGTGCATCGTCCGGCGCACGGCAAGCCGCCGCTCTGGGCCGACAATCCCCACGTGGTCGCGGTCGCGACCAACGCCGGGATCGATTGTCCGCTGCCGACGCTCGCGCTCGACGACGGCGCCGCGATTGCCGAATTCATTCTCGCTTATTCACGTTTACCCACGTAAATCATGAACGCCAACATGCTCTCCTTTGACGAAGCGCTCGCGACGCTGATCCGCAAGGCCCAGCCGATCCGCGAAATCGACATGGCCGACACCTTCGTCGCGCAGGGCAGGGTTCTCGCCGCCGATCTGCATTCTCCGGTTTCGGTGCCCGCGCTCGACACCTCGACGATGGACGGCTACGCGCTGCGCGCAGCCGACGTCGCGGCCCCCGGGGCGTCCCTCCCGGTGTCGCAGCGGATTCCCGCGGGCAGTGTCGGCCATCCGCTTCGAGCGGGCACGGCCGCGCGCATCTTCACCGGAGCACCGCTACCCCCCGGCGCCGACGTCGTCGTGATGCAGGAGATGTGCGAGCACCAGGGCGAGACAGTGGTGATCAACCATCAACCCCGCGCCGGCGAGGCGGTAAGACTGGCGGGCAGCGAGATCGCCCGGGGTGATACGGTCCTGGCGGCAGGCACGCGGCTGCGCCCGCAAGAACTCGGTCTCGCCGCCTCGGTTGGCATCGCGCAGCTGCCGGTCGTGCGACGGATGCGCGTCGCGCTGTTTTCCACCGGCGACGAACTGGTCATGCCGGGCGAACCGCTACCACCGGGCGGCGTATATAACTCCAACCGCTTCCAGCTGCGCGCGCTGCTGCTGCAGCTCGGTTGCGAAGTCACCGATTTCGGCATCGTGCCGGACCGTCTCGAGGCAACGCGCGCGGTGTTGCGCGACGCCGCGCAGGGGCACGAGCTGATCCTCACGAGCGGTGGCGTCTCGGTCGGCGAAGAAGATCATGTGAAGCCCGCAGTCGAAGCCGAAGGCTCGCTCGACCTGTGGAAGATCGCGATGAAACCCGGCAAGCCCCTCGCGTACGGGCGCGTCGGAGCGGCCGCGTTCATCGGCCTGCCGGGCAACCCCGTGTCGAGCTTCGTGACATTCCTGATGATGGTGCGGCCCTTCATCCTCGCGACGCAGGGGGCGAGCGCGCTGAAACCGCGGGCCATCGCGCTGCGGGCGGATTTCGACTGGCCGCGGCCGGATCGCCGCCGCGAGTTCCTGCGCGCGCGCTTCAACGACACGGGAGGCGTCGAGCTGTATGCTCACCAGGGCGCTGCGGCGCTGTCGTCGATCGTGTGGGCCGACGGGCT
Source organism: Aromatoleum bremense (assembly GCF_017894365.1). Classification (NCBI taxonomy): domain Bacteria; kingdom Pseudomonadati; phylum Pseudomonadota; class Betaproteobacteria; order Rhodocyclales; family Rhodocyclaceae; genus Aromatoleum; species Aromatoleum bremense. The sequence continues at coordinate 4,257,229 of NZ_CP059467.1, read as the reverse complement.
CGTCGATGTGCCGGCCGACACGCCGATCGCGCGCGGCGAGACGGTCCGCTTTCTGCCTTATGGCGAGTTGTTATACTGAAACCATGAACGTCAAAATCCTTTATTTCGCGTCGCTCAGGGACGCCGTCGGGCGTGCCGAAGAATCATTCGTGCTGCCCTCCGGGGTCGCCACGATCGGCGATCTGCGTGCTTTCCTTGCCGACCGGGGCGACAAGTGGGACGCGCTCGCAGAAGGGCGCAACGTGCGCGCCGCCCGCAATCAGCGCATGGCGGGTCCGACCGATCCGGTCGGGCCCGGCGATGAGATCGCATTCTTTCCGCCGGTCACCGGAGGCTGAAACATGTCGGTAAGCGTCCAGCAAGCAGATTTCGATGTCGGTGCCGAGATTGCCGCGCTGTCGCAGGGGCGCTACGAGGTCGGGGCCGTGGCGAGCTTTGTCGGGCTGGTACGGGACGTCAGCGGCGGTGCCGAAGTCGCGGCGATGACCCTCGAGCATTATCCGGGAATGACCGAGCGCTCGCTCGAAGACATCGTCGGTGAAGCCCGCCGGCGCTGGCAACTCGACGGCGTCCGCGTGATCCATCGCTACGGCAGGCTCGAGCCGGGAGACCGCATCGTCTTCGTCGGCGTCGCCGGAGCCCACCGCGGCGAGGCGTTCGCCGCATGCGAATTTGTCATGGACTATCTGAAGACCCGCGCGCCATTCTGGAAGCTCGAGGAAACACCGGGCGGTGCGCATTGGGTCGATGCGCGGGACAGCGACGACAGCGCAGCGGCGCGTTGGGATACGGAGTCGGAGTCGCGCCCGGGGGACTGACCCGCCTGCGCATTCGCGGCGGGAAAGGAGGCCGCGGGTGGAATCTGGAGACAGCGGGAAAACGACGGAGAAACGGCGCCCATGGGCGCCGTTGTCGCAAAAACGGGCCGGCCTTACTTCTTGGTCTTGGTGGCAGCCGGCTGCGTGAACATCTGGAACGCTTCGGACGAAGCCCGCGTCATCTGCTCGAAGGCCGAGCGAGTCGTGTCCATTGCGGTCTGGAGCGCGGTCATCGCATTCTGGTCGGTGATCGGCATGCCGGTGAACATCTTCTGCATCGCCTCGAACATGTCCTTGCCGCCGGTGGACAGTTGTTCGCCAACGAGCTTTCCGACTTCGGCCTGGGTGCGGTTCGTCAGTTCCGCCATTTCACGTGCGCAGGACAGCATCTTTTCCGTCGTGCTCTGCGCGTACTGCGTGCGCAGTTCGATCGCCTGTTTCGGATCCTTGACGCTGGAAAGCGCCTTCGCGTTCTCCACCCCTTCTTCGAACAGACTCTTCGCAACCGCAACCTGCAGTTCCATGATGCGCTGCGAGTTTTCGATCGACATCTGCGCCAGACGCACCGCCGCTTCGAGATTTTTCTTCTGAAGCTCGTTGATCTGGTCCTGTTTGATTGCCATATTCTTCCTCCACGCGCAAAGTTTTGACACTGGAACTACCAAGCGCTGTCGGCGCCGTACATGCGGCGCCGCTTCCTCGCCCCGGCATCCGGACATATTACAGGAGGATGGAGTCGGCGTAATACCGCACTGCCTGTATCCGTTGCACCGCAGCAACAGTTGCCCGCACGCTTCCCCCTGGCGTTGGCCGGACGTGGTCATCGGCTTTCGCAGACCGTTGACTTTGTTGTCCGTGCCCCCATCTTCGATGGCAATCCATTCAGAACAAGGAACGCCCACCATGCGCTTCGACAAGCTCACGACGAAGTTCCAGCAGGCCCTCTCCGATGCGCAGAGCATCGCAGTCGGCAACGACCAGCAGTTCATCGAGCCCCAGCACCTGTTGCTGGCGATGCTCAGCCAGGAGGATGCCGGCATCGTCTCGCTGCTGCAGCGTGCCGGCGTCAACGTGCCGCCGCTCAAGGCTGCGCTCGACAAGGCGCTCACGCGGCTGCCAAAGGTCGAGGGACACGGCGGCGAGGTGCAGATCGGGCGCGACCTTTCGAATCTCCTGAATCTCGCCGATCGCGAAGCGCAGAAGCGCGGCGACCAGTTCATCGCCAGCGAAATGTTCCTGCTGGCGCTCGCCGAGGACAAGGGCGAGACCGGGCGCCTGCTGAAGGAGCACGGCCTGTCGCGCAAGCCGCTCGAAGCGGCGATTGCCGCGGTGCGGGGCGGTGCCGGCGTCGGCAGCCAGGATGCCGAAGGACAGCGCGAGGCGCTCAACAAGTACTGTCTCGACCTCACCGATCGCGCACGTGCGGGCAAGCTCGACCCGGTCATCGGGCGTGACGACGAGATCCGGCGTGCGATCCAGATCCTGCAGCGGCGCACGAAGAACAATCCGGTGCTGATCGGCGAGCCGGGGGTCGGCAAGACCGCGATCGTCGAGGGCCTGGCGCAGCGTATCGTCAATGACGAGGTTCCCGAAACGCTCAAGGGCAAGCGCGTGCTGTCGCTCGACATGGCGGCGCTGCTCGCGGGGGCGAAATACCGCGGCGAATTCGAGGAGCGGCTCAAGGCCGTGCTGAAGGAGATCGCGCAGGAAGAAGGGCGGATCATCGTCTTCATCGACGAGCTCCACACCATGGTCGGCGCCGGCAAGGCCGAAGGCGCGATCGACGCCGGCAACATGCTGAAGCCGGCGCTGGCGCGCGGCGAGCTGCACTGCATCGGCGCGACGACGCTCGACGAGTATCGCAAGTACATCGAAAAGGATGCCGCGCTCGAACGGCGCTTCCAGAAGGTGCTCGTCGACGAGCCGAGCGTCGAGTCGACAATCGCGATCCTGCGCGGCCTGCAGGAAAAATACGAGCTGCACCACGGCGTCGACATCACCGACCCGGCGATCGTCGCCGCGGCGGAGCTGTCGCATCGCTACATCACTGACCGGTTCTTGCCCGACAAGGCGATCGACCTGATCGACGAGGCCGCGGCGCGAATCAAGATGGAGATCGACTCGAAGCCGGAAGTCATGGACAAGCTCGAGCGTCGCCTGATCCAGCTCAAGATCGAGCAGGAAGCGGTGAAGCGGGAAACCGACGAGGCGTCGCAGAAGCGCCTCGTGCTGATCCGCGACGAGATCGACAAGCTCGGCCGGGAGTACGCAAACCTCGAGGAGATCTGGCGCTCGGAGAAGGCGAGCGTGCAGGGCAGCCAGCACATCAAGGAGGAGATCGAGGCGCTGCGCACGCAGATGGCCGAGATGCAGCGGAAGGGCCAGTATGACAAGCTCGCCGAGCTGCAATACGGCAAATTGCCGCAGCTCGAGGCGCAGCTGAAGGTGGCCGAATCTGCGGGCGGCGGCGAGCGCAAGTTCAAGCTGTTGCGCACCGAGGTCGGCACCGAGGAGATCGCCGAAGTCGTGTCGCGCGCGACCGGAATTCCGGTCAGCAAGATGATGCAGGGCGAGCGCGAGAAGCTGCTGAAGATGGAAGAGCGGCTGCACCAGCGCGTCGTCGGCCAGGACGAGGCGGTGCGCCTCGTCGCAGACGCGATCCGCCGCTCGCGCGCCGGCCTTTCGGACGAGAACCGCCCGTACGGCTCGTTCCTGTTCTTGGGCCCCACCGGCGTCGGCAAGACCGAACTATGCAAGACGCTCGCCGAGTTCCTGTTCGATTCGGAAGAGCACCTGATCCGCATCGACATGAGCGAATTCATGGAAAAGCACTCGGTCGCCCGCCTGATCGGCGCGCCGCCGGGCTATGTCGGTTACGAGGAGGGCGGCTACCTGACCGAGCAGGTGCGCCGCAAGCCCTACAGCGTGATCCTGTTCGACGAGGTGGAGAAGGCGCACCCGGACGTTTTCAACGTACTGCTGCAGGTGCTCGACGACGGGCGCATGACCGACGGGCAGGGACGCACTGTCGACTTCAAGAACACTGTCATCGTCATGACGTCGAACCTCGGCAGCCAGATGATCCAGCAGATGGCGGGCGACGATTACCAGGTCATCAAGCTGGCCGTGATGGCCGAGGTCAAGACCTACTTCCGCCCGGAGTTCGTCAACCGCATCGACGAGGTGGTGGTGTTCCACGCGCTCGACGAGAAGCACATCGCGCGCATCGCGCGCATCCAGCTGCAGTACCTCGACAAGCGGCTGGCGCGGCTGGACATGTCGATGGAGGTGTCGGAGGCGGCGCTCGCGGAGCTCGCGTCGGCCGGCTTCGATCCGGTGTTCGGGGCGCGCCCGCTCAAGCGCGCGATCCAGGAGCGCATCGAAAATCCGCTTGCGAAAGCGATCCTGGAGGGGCTGTTCGGCGCAAAGGACAAGGTGCTTGTCGACGTCGAAGGCGGCCGGATAGTCTTCGCGAAGGGCAGCTGACGAAAACCGGCACCCTCGTACCGCCCGGCGGCGAGCTTCCTCGTCGCCGGCGCCGTCCCGGGAAGCACGGATTTCCGGCGCTTCGTTATCGTTGCCCGCGACGCCGGTCGCCGCGGTGGCCTGCCGCCCGCAGCGATGCGATAATGCCGCCTTTGCGTTTTCGGCGCAGGCCGAACGCCCTTCCCCTGGTTTCCACGGAAAAACACGATGTTTGATGCCGTCCGCAATAACAAGCGCATCGCCCAGATCATCCTGGCGCTGCTGATCGTCCCGTTCGCTTTCTTCGGGCTCGATTCATACTTCACCGACGGGCCCGGCGGGAACGAGGTGGCGACGGTGGGCGGGTCGAAAATATCGATGAATGAATTCGACCAGGCGTTGCGTGATCAGCAGGACCGGCTGCGTCAGTCGATGGGCGGGCAGGTCGATAGGGCGATGCTCGAATCGGAAGCAATGCGCCGCTCGGTGGTGGAGAACCTCGTCAACCAACGCCTGCTGGCAATGCACGCCGCGGACAGCGGCATCATCGTGACGCAGCAGCAACTGCAGCAGGTCATCGCGACGGTGCCGGCGTTCCAGGAGGACGGACGTTTTTCGCTCGAGCGTTACGAGGCCGCGGTGCGGGCGCAGGGGATGACGCCGGCGATGTTCGAGGCGCGCCTCGGGCAGGATCTGCGCATCCAGCAGGTTGCGCTGGCGGTCGGTCAATCCGCTTTCACGGCCCAGGCGTCCGTGCAACGTTTCCTCGAGGCACAGCTCGAAGAACGCAAGGTCAGCGAATTGAAATTCTCACCTGACGCACTCCTTGCCCAGGTCGAGCTCCCGGACGATGCGGCGAAGAAATACTACGATGCGAACCCGGAGCGCTTCGAGCGCCCGGCCCGGTTGCGCGCGGAATTTCTGGTGTTCGACGAAAACGCGCTGCTGAAGCAGGTTTCGGTGTCCGACGACGAGATCCGCAAGTTCTACGAGGCAAATACTGCGCGCTTCGGCCAGCCGGAAGAGCGCAACGCACGCCATATCCTGGTCGCGGCGGCAGCCGATGCGCCGGCCGAAGAGGTCGCAAAAGCAGGTGAAAAGGCGGCGGCGCTGCTCGCCGAGGTGCGTGCGAATCCGGAGCGCTTCGCGGAACTAGCGAAGGCCGAGTCGCAGGATCCGGGGTCGGCGGCGCGCGGCGGCGAACTGGGGTTCTTCGGCCGCGGGGCGATGGTCAAGCCGTTCGAGGACGCGGTGTTCAGCCTCGGAAAAGGCCTGATCAGCGATGTGGTCCGGTCGGATTTCGGTTTTCACATCATCCAGGTCGTCGACGTCAAGCCCGCGAAGGCCCGTCCGTTCGAAGAAGTTCGCGACGAGATTGCCGAGGAGCTGAAGCGACAGGCGGCGAGCCGTCGCTTCGCCGAGCAGGCCGAGCAGTTCGCCAACCTCGTCTATGAGCAGGCGGACAGCCTCCAGCCGGCCGCCGAGGCGCTGGGCCTCGAGATTCGCCAGACGGACTGGATCTCCCGCGATGAAGGATCGATCGGCGGCTTCAAGAACGAAAAGCTCCTCAGCGCGCTGTTTTCGGACGAAGCGGTGAAGAACGGCCGCAACGTCGAGGCGGTGGAGGTGTCGCGCGGCACCCTCGTGTCAGCGCGGATGCGCGATTTCGAAGCGGCGCAGCGTCTGCCGTTCGAAGAGGTCAAGGCTCCGACCGAGAAACAGCTGCGTGCCGAAGAGGCGAGCAAACTCGCCGTCGTCCGCGGTGAAGCAGCGCTGGCGGCGCTCGCGAAGGGTGAACAGGCGAGCGGGGCGTGGAGCGAGGCGCGCGTCGTGCGCAGGGGAGGTCCGGAACTCGCTCCGGCGGCGATCGATGCGGTGTTCGGTGCCGCGGAGAGCAAGCTGCCGGCGTACGCGGGGGTGGCGATGCCGGAGGGCGGGTATTCGGTATTCCGCATCGAGAGTGTGACGCGGCCCGAACTGGCAAAGGACGATCCTCGCCTGCAGGCCGTGTCGCAGCAGTACCAGCGGCTGATCGCGGAGCGCGATTTCAACGCTTTCCTCGCGTCGCTGCGGGAGCGGTACGAGGTCGAAATCAACGAAGCGGCGCTGCGGACGGCACAGCAGCCGTAACGGCAGGAGGGCCCCTTCGGGGCCGAAAAAAAACCCGGCGCGATCTGGCCGGGCTTTTTTCGCTGCGCGAAGCCGCGATCAGTTCTGTTCGGAGTTGCCCAGCGCGGTCGTGTTGAAGCCGCCGTCCACGTACATGATCTCGCCGGTCATGCCGCTGGCGAGGTCAGAACACAGGAAAGCGGCAGCGTTGCCGACTTCCTCGATCGTCACGTTGCGGCGCAGCGGGGCGTTGTGCTCGTTGAACGACAACAGCTTGCTGAAGTTGCCGATGCCCGACGCGGCGAGCGTCTTGATCGGGCCTGCGGAGATGGCGTTGACCCGCGTTCCTTCAGGGCCGAGGCAGACCGCGAGGTAGCGCACCGAGGCTTCGAGGCTCGCTTTCGCCAGGCCCATGATGTTGTAATTGGGCATGGTGCGCACCGCACCGAGGTAGGACATCGTCAGCAGCGCGCCCTTGCGGCCTTTCATCATCGGGCGGGCCGCTTTCGCGAGCAGCGGGAAGCTGCACGTGCTGACTTCCTGCGAAATGCGGAACGCCTCGCGCGAAAATCCGTCGAGGAAATCGCCTTCGAGCGCATCGCTCGGTGCGAACGCGATCGAGTGCACGAGGCCGTCCAGGCCGTCCCATTTTTGCCCGAGCTGTTCAAACAGGTCTGCGACTTCGGCATCGTCCTGCACATCGCATGCAAAAATCAGGTCGGAACCGAATTCGGTGGCCATTTTCGCCACACGCTCCTGGAAGCGTTCGTTCTGGTACGTGAAAGCGAGTTCGGCGCCTTCACGGTGCATCGCTTTTGCAATGCCGTAGGAAATCGAGCGATTGCTGAGCAGTCCGGTGATCAGAATCCGTTTTCCGGCGAGAAAGCCCATTTTTGATAATGCTCCGTCTTGTTGAGGCGCCGATTATAGCTGGGTCCGCCGTTCGACGTGCGTTTCGACAACCCCCAGGCGGGGGCCCTGGCGCCGAAACCGCGTCGCGGGCGATATGCGCGGCGCGGCTGCCGCAGCAGGTAGAATCGGCGCATGTTTTCGCGCGCCTGCCTACTGCTGCTGTCATGCGTCCTGCTCGCCGCGTGCGGGCAGGTGTGGAACGACCCCTATCCGGTCGCCGAGCGCGACCAGAACGTCATGTACACCGCGTTCACCGATCGCCCGAAACACCTCGACCCGGTGCAGTCGTACAGCGAGGACGAGGCGGCGTTCCTGTACCAGATCTACGAACCGCCGCTGCAATACCATTACCTCGAGCGGCCCTACACGCTGATCCCCGGAAGCGCTGCGCAGCTGCCCGTCGTGCGCCGCTACGATGCGCGCGGCCGCGAGCTTCCCGCCGATGCGCCAGCCGGGCGCGTCGACCGCAGCGAGTACGAGATCCGCATCGCGCCCGGCATTCTCTATCAGCCTCACCCGGCTTTCGCCAAAGCCGACGACGGCAGTCCGCGCTACCTCGAGCTCGACCCGGATGAGCTGGAAGGCGTGCGCGACCTCGGGGATTTTCCCGAAACCGGCACGCGCGAGCTCGAAGCGGGCGACTTTGTCCACCAGATCAAGCGCCTCGCCCATCCGCGCCTGCATTCGCCGATCTTCGAGCTGATGGCCGAGTACATCCCCGGCCTGAAGGTGCTGCAAAAGCGCCTTGCCGACGAGGCACAGCGCAACCCGGGCTGGATCGACCTTACCGCGCACGCGCTGCCGGGCGTCGAAGTCGTCGATCGCCACACTTATCGCATCACGCTGAAAGGCGCCTACCCACAGTTCCTGTACTGGTTGTCGATGCCATTCTTCGCGCCCGTGCCGCCCGAGGCGGACCGCTTTTTCGGTCAGCCGGGCATGGCCGAGCGCAACCTGACGCTCGACTGGTGGCCGATCGGCACCGGTCCGTTCATGCTCGCCGAGAACAACCCGAACGCGCGCATGGTGCTGGTCAGGAATCCGAACTACCGCGGCGATCCCTACCCGTGCGAGGGTGATCCGGCAGACCGCGACGCGGGACTGCTGGCCGATTGCGGCAAGCCGATGCCGTTCCTCGACAAGGTCGTGTTTTCGCGCGAACGCGAAGGAATCCCGTACTGGAACAAGTTTCTGCAGGGCTATTACGACGCCTCCGGCGTGTCGTCGGAGAACTTCGACCAGGCCGTCAACATGAGCAGCCAGGGGGAAGTGGTGCTGTCGGACGATATGGTCGAGCGCGGCATCGAGCTGCTGACCTCGGTGTCGCCGTCGGTGTTCTACCTCGGCTTCAACATGCTCGATCCGGTCGTCGGCGGCGGCGACACGGCGGCGGGGCGCGAGCGCGCGCGCAAGCTGCGCCAGGCGATCTCGATCGCGCTCGACATGGAGGAGTTCGTGTCGATCTTCCTCAACGGCCGCGGCGTGCCGGCGATGCATCCGATCCCGCCGGGCATTTTCGGCGCGCGCGACGGCGAGGCGGGCATCAACCCGGTCGTCTATGAATGGCGCGACGGCAAGGCCGTGCGCCGCAGCAAGGACGTCGCGCGGCGGCTGCTCGCCGAGGCCGGCTATCCGGACGGGCGCGACGCGAAGACCGGCGAACCGCTGATCATCAACCTCGACACGACGCCGGGCGGGCTCGGCGACAAGGCGCGCTCGGACTGGCTCGCGAAGCAGTTCCGTGAACTCGGCGTGCAGTTCGTCGTCCGCCCGACCGACTACAACCGCTTCCAGGACAAGATCCGCGAAGGCAATGCGCAGCTCTTCTTCTTCGGCTGGAACGCCGACTATCCCGACCCGGAGAACATGCTGTTCCTGCTGCACGGCCCGCAAGCCAAGGTCAGGGAGTCGGGGCAGAACGCGGCGAACTACCAGAACGGCGAGTACGACAGACTGTTCGAGCAGATGAAGGGGATGCCCGACGGACCCGAGCGCCAGAAGATCATCGACCGCATGGTCGCGATCCTGCAGCACGACGCGCCGTGGATCTTCGGCTTTCACCCGAAGGCCTATTCGCTGCAGCACGGCTGGGTCAAGAACCGCAAGCCGGGCAGCATGATCCGCAACACGCTGAAGTATCAGCGCGTCGACCTCGAACGCCGGCAGGCGCTGCGCGCGCAGTGGAACCAGCCCGTCGTGTGGCCGCTCGGGCTCGTCGCGCTGCTGTTCGTCGTCATCGTGGCGCCCGCATTCCTGCATTACCGCCGGCGCGAACGCGCGACCGGCGTCGGAGGCGTCGCCTGATGTTCGCGTATATCGTCCGCCGCCTGCTGTACGCGCTGCCGATCCTGATCGGCGTGAACCTTATCACCTTTGCGCTGTTCTTCGTCGTCAATTCGCCCGACGACATGGCGCGCATGCATCTGGGCGTCAAGCGCGTGACGCCGGAGGCGATCGAACGCTGGAAGGCCGAGCGCGGCTACGACCGGCCACTGTTCGTCAACACGCAGGCGAGTGGCCGCGAGAAGCTGACCGACACGATCTTCTTCGACGAGTCGCTGCGCATGTTCGCGTTCGACTTCGGCCGCGCCGACGACGGCCGCGACATCGCGCAGGAGATCCGCGACCGCATGCGCCCGTCGCTCGCGATCGCGCTGCCGACCTTCGTCCTCGGGCTGTTCGTCTCGGTGTCGTTCGCGCTGATGCTGGTGTTCTTCCGCGCGAGCTATCTCGACTTCTGGGGCGTCGTGCTGTGCGTCGCGATGATGTCGATATCGAGCCTGTTCTATATCATCGGCGGGCAGTGGCTGGTGTCGAAAGTGTGGGCGCTGGTGCCGATCTCGGGCTACGCGCCGGGGCTCGATGCGGCGCGCTTCCTCGTGCTGCCGGTTCTGATCAGTATCGTCGCCGGTGTCGGCGCGAACGCACGCTGGTATCGCACGATCTTCCTCGAGGAAATCTCGAAGGACTACGTGCGCACCGCCCGCGCCAAAGGCCTGTCGGAACTGGCGGTGCTGTTCCGCCACGTGCTGAAGAACGCGATGATCCCGATCCTCACCGGCGTCGTCGTCGTCATTCCGTTGCTGTTCATGGGGAGCCTGATCGTCGAGTCGTTCTTCGGCATTCCAGGCCTGGGCAGCTACACGATCGACGCGATCAACGCGCAGGACTTCGCCGTCGTGCGCGCGATGGTGTTCATCGGTTCGGTGCTGTACATCGTCGGCCTGCTACTGACCGACATTTCCTACACGCTCGTCGATCCGCGCGTAAGGCTGGAGTAGGCGCATGGATTTTCGTTTCGTGCTGTTGTGGACCGATGCGCTGTTTTTCGTGCTGCTTGCGCTGGGACTCGTGACGATCGTGTACGTGCGGCGCAGCGAGCCCCTGCGCGCCGCGTGGCGCAAGGTCGGCAGCCGCGCGACGGGGATGGCCACGGCGACGATCCTGCTGGCGTTCCTCGCGATCGGGCTCGCCGACAGCCTGCATTACCGCGCGTCGCTGCCGGCGTCCACCGTCGATGACGATGACGCCGCGGCGGATTCCCAGGCCGTCGCGTATTCGTCCGAAGTCCTGAGCGCGCTCGATGCGCTGCTTGCACCGTTGCGCACCCGCCTCGAAAAAACCTACTCGGCGCCCTTCGCCGGCGAACTGTACGCACGCGAAACCGTCGAGCTGCCGGATGGCGGACAGACGCGCATTCATCCCCGTTTGAAATACGGCGCGGCGCATCTGGACGATCCCGAAAGCGAGCGCCCGCAGGACATCGCCACACGTCTCGGCAACGGCGCCGCTGCCGCGTTCGGCCTGTGGCTGATCGCGGTGATCGCGGTGACGGCCTCTCTCGCGCGCCGTCGCGATCGAGGCTGGACGGAAGCCACTTCCGCGCTCGTGCGTGGCGAAACCGTGCTCGCATGGCGGGCCGCGCTCGTCACGCTCGGTGCGATCCTGCTCGTGGCCGGCGCGGCAGTCGCGCTCGGCTCGCACTACCACGTGTTCGGCACCGACAAGGTCGGTCAGGACGTGCTCTACCTGTCGCTGAAGAGCGTGCGCACGGCGCTGATCATCGGCACGCTGACGACGCTGGTTATGCTGCCGTTCGCGGTCGCGCTCGGCATCATGGCGGGTTACCTCGGTGGCTGGGTCGACGACGTCATCCAGTACCTCTACACGGTGCTCAACGCGATCCCCGGCGTGCTGCTGATCGCTGCGGCGGTGCTGATGATGCAGGTCGTCATCGACACCAACCCGCAGTGGTTCGCGACCGCCGCCGAGCGCGCCGATGCGCGGCTGCTGGCGCTGTGCCTGATCCTCGGCATCACCAGCTGGACCGGGCTGTGCCGGCTGCTGCGCGGCGAGACGCTGAAGCTGCGCGAGCTCGACTACGTGCATGCCGCGCGCGCGTTCGGCGTCGGCACGGCGGCGATCCTGCGCCGCCACATCATGCCGAACGTCATGCACATCGTGATGATCGCGCTCGTGATGGATTTCTCCGGGCTGGTGCTCGCCGAGGCGGTGCTGTCCTACGTCGGCATCGGCGTCGACCCGGGCACGATCAGCTTCGGCACGATGATCAACATGGCGCGCGCCGAGCTCGCCCGCGAGCCGATGGTGTGGTGGTCGCTGCTCGCGGCGTTCGCGTTCATGTTCGTGCTCGTGCTGTCGGCGAACCTGTTCGCCGACGTCGTGCGCGACGCGTTCGATCCGCGTCGCGGCTGAGGTTCGCAGCGCGGCTGAGGTTCGCAGCGCGGCTGAGGTTCGCAGCGCGGCTGAAGTTCGCAGCGCCGCCCCGTTCTTCTCGCCAACGCCGCGGTGATCCAGGCTTCCGGGGAACGTCGATTGCTCCGTTGTATTCCCGATCCCGGCGCGTGCAATCCGGCCTACGGCCGCACGCGCTCGCCGCATGCAGGAGAGCAATCATGCCCAGGGTGGTCTGGAAAGGCGCCATCGCCTTCGGTCTGGTTCATGTCCCGGTCGCTCTTTACCCCGCGAGCACGGCAAACCGGCTCGACCTCGACCTGCTCGACCGCCGCGATTTCGCCCCGGTCGGCTACCAGCGCATCAACAAGCGTACCGGTGAGCCGGTGTCGCCGTCGGACATCGTCAAGGGCTACCAGTACGAGGACGGCCAGTACGTCGTCGTCACCGACGAGGACTTCCGCGAGGCGAACGTCGAAGCGACGCAGACAGTCGAGATCGTCGGCTTTGTGTCGCAGGACGACATCCCGCCTTACTACTTCGACACGCCGTACTACCTCGAGCCCGGGCGCCGTGGCGAGAAAGGGTATGCGCTGTTGCGCGAGACCATGCGTGCGACCCGCCGAGTCGCGCTTGCGCTGGTCGTGATCCGCAGCCGCCAGCATCTGGCGGCAGTGATCCCGGTCGGCGCGGTGCTGCTGATGAACACGCTGCGCTTCGCCGACGAGATCCGCTCGATGGACGAACTGAAACTGCCGGACGAGAGCCTGAAGAAGCTCGGCGTGACCGCACGGGAGCTCGAGATGGCCGAGCGCCTAGTTGAAGACATGGTCGAGGACTGGGCGCCCGAACAGTACCGCGACACCCACCGCGATGACCTGATGGCACGCATCGAGGCCAAGATCGAATCCGGGCGCACGCACGTCCTCGCGGAAACGCGGGCGAAGGAGCCGGCCGAGGCCGGGGCGGAGGTCGTCGACCTGATGGCGCTGCTCAAGCGCAGCCTCGAAGGACGCTCCCCCAGGCGCGCCGCTGGCAAGGCGCGCAGCGAAAATGAAGAGGAGGGGGCGGGCGCCGACGAGGATTCTGCGCCGCGACCGTCGCGCACTGCTGCGCGCAAGTCCGCCGGGAGCGGGGCGTCGGCGACGAAACCGGTGCCTCCCGGACGGAGCACTGGCGCCGGGAAGCCTACGTCCCGCAATCCCGCCGGCGAGCCGGGCAAGGACGGTGGAGGTCGGCCGGCGGCTGAAACCCGGCGTCGGCGCGCATGAAGCGAAGCGAATCCGACAAGGACCGCGCAGGTGATCCGCTCGCGCGCTACCGCGCGATGCGGGACTTCGGCACGACGCCGGAGCCGGGCGGCGATACGGTTGCGGTCAAGGCCGGAGGCGGGCCGACGTTCACGGTCCAGCGTCACGCTGCGCGCCGCCTGCATTACGATTTCCGTCTCGAACTCGACGGCGTGCTCAAGAGCTGGGCGGTGCCGAAAGGTCCGAGCCTCAACCCATCCGAGCGTCGGCTCGCCGTCGAGACCGAGGACCATCCGCTCGACTACGGCGACTTCGAAGGCGTGATTCCAGCCAAACAGTACGGCGCAGGCGATGTCGTCCTGTGGGATCGCGGGCACTGGTCGACCGACTCGCCCGACGTCGGTGCGGACCTTGCCCGCGGAAAGCTGAAGTTCCATCTCGACGGCGAGAAGCTGAACGGGGGCTGGACGCTCGTGAGGATGCGTGCGCGGGCGGGAGAAGAGGACAGCGAAAGCCATCACAACTGGCTGCTGATCAAGGAGGACGACGACGAGGCCCGTGTCGGCGACGAGGCGGAGATCACCCTGACCCGGCCCGGCAGCGTGAAGCACGTGGACGAACGGGCCGGGCGGCGCGAAGCGGGGACAACGAAAGCCGCCTCTACCTCCGCCGAAAGTCGACGAACGCGCAAAGCTCCCCGGGCAGGCGCACCCGCAGCCGAAGGAAAAACGGCAAAACGCCGCGACGCCGCGCTGCCCGCTTTCGTCACACCACAGCTCGCAACCCTCGTGGACGAGCCGCCGTCGGGGGAAGGCTGGGTCTACGAGATCAAGTACGACGGCTATCGCGTGATGGCGCGTCTCCAGGCGGGAACCGTTACGCTCTACACGCGCACCGGCCAGGACTGGACGCACCGCATGCCGCAGCTTGCCAAGGCGCTGGCTGCGCTGAAGCTCGACGACAGCTGGCTCGACGGCGAGATCGTCGTCAATGGCGACAATGGTTTGCCGGACTTCCAGGCACTGCAGAACGTGTTCGAACAGGGTTCGTCCGGCCGCATCGTCTATTACGTGTTCGACGCACCGTGGCTGTCCGGAGACGAGCTGGCGCCCCTGCCGCTCGCCGAGCGCAAGCGCCGGCTCGCCGCTGCGCTCGCCAGTGGCGAGGGCGGGGCGATCGTGTACAGCGAGCATTTCGCCGGCGATGTCGGTGCCGCGCTCGAGCAGGCCTGTCGCCTTGGTCTGGAAGGGCTGATCGGCAAGCGCGGCGACGCCCGCTACGTGTCGGGCCGCAGTCGCAGCTGGATCAAGCTGAAATGCCGGCCGCGGCAGGAGTTCGTCATCGGCGGCTACACCGATCCGGGGGGCGCCCGGGAGGGCTTCGGCGCGCTGCTCGTCGGGCTGTACGACGACGCCGGCGCCCTGAATTATGCCGGCAAGGTCGGCACGGGCTTCGATCGGGCAACGCTCGACCGGCTCGCCCGCCAGCTTGCCGCGCTCGCGCGCAAGGACTCGCCGTTCGCGCGCAAGCCGCGTGGCGCGGGCCAGCACTGGGTGCGTCCGACGCTTGTCGCCGAGGTCGAATACGCTGGCTGGACGCGCGACAACCTGCTGCGCCAGGCGGCATTCGCCGGATTGCGTGAGGACAAGCCGGCCAATACGGTGCAAGACGAGATCCCGTTAAGTCCGGAGGTGGCAGCGCAAGCGGAACAACCGCCGTCGCGGGCGAAGTCGCCGCGACGGCAGAAGAAAAAACCGTCCATGGAGCGCAGCGGGCCGGCGAAGCCGAGGGCGTCTTCGGAGTCGGGTGAAGTGCGCGTTACCGGCATCGTCATCACGCACCCGGAGCGCGTCGTGTGGCCGGATGCGGGTCTGACGAAAGCCGATCTCGCCCATTACTACGAGGACATCGCGCCATGGCTGCTGCCGCACGTAGTCAGCCGCCCGCTGAGCCTGCTGCGCTGCCCGGATGGCAGCGAGGCGGAGTGTTTTTTCCAGCGGCATATGGGGCAGGAGCGGCCGGGTGGGGTCGAAAGCTTCATCTGGGAAGCGTCTGCGAAAGACCGCCGCAGCTATCTGTACGTGACGGATCTCGAAGGGGTGATCGGCATGGTCCAGCGCGGCGTCGTCGAATTCCATACCTGGGGCTCGACGATGCCGCGCGCGGACCGGCCGGACCGGATCACGATCGACCTCGACCCAGGGCCGGAGCTGGCGTGGGAGCGGGTCGCCGAAGCGGCGCAGCTGGTGCGCGGGCTGCTCGGGGAGCTCGGGCTCGCGAGTTTCCTGAAGACGACCGGCGGAAAGGGCCTGCACGTCGTCGTGCCCTTGCGCCGTGGCCCCCAATGGGGCGACGTCAAGCGCTTTGCGAAAGCGGTCGCGACTCACCTCGCACGCATCCTGCCGGATCGCTTCACCGCGAACATGGCGAAGAACCGCCGGGCCGGACGGATCTTCGTCGATTACCTGCGCAACGAGGCGGGCGCGTCCGCGATCTGCGCGTATGCTGCCCGGGCGCGTCCCGGCGCTCCGGTATCGACCCCGCTCGCGTGGGACGAGCTCGGGCCGGAACTGAAGCCCGGCGCGTTCACGATCCTCACCGTTGCGGACCGGCTCGCACGGCTGCGCGAGGATCCATGGCGCGATTATGCGAAGCAACGCTTCATGTTGACCCACAAGATGTGGGAGGCGCTCGGCGAGACGCCGCCGTAGCCGCGCAAGACACCGAACCAAGCGGAGCAACGCGACTCTGATTGAAACCACCCGCGGAACCCGCCAGCTACATGAAAAATCTCGTCTTCGACAACCGTTTCGTCCACGAACTGCCCGGTGATCCGAACCCGTCGCCGGGCGTGCGCCAGGTCCACGGCGCCTGCTACTCGCGCGTGATGCCGACGCCGGTCAGCGCGCCGCATCTGATCGCATGGTCGCCCGAAGTCGCGGCGCTGCTGGGGTTCGACGAGTCGGACGTGCGCTCGCCCGAATTCGCCGCGGTCTTTGCCGGCAACGCGCTGATGCCCGGAATGGAGCCGTATGCCGCCTGTTATGGCGGCCACCAGTTCGGCAACTGGGCGGGCCAGCTTGGCGACGGCCGCGCGATCACGCTCGGTGAAACGGTCACTACGCGGGGCGACGGACACACCGGGCGCTGGGAGCTGCAGCTCAAGGGTGCCGGCCCCACGCCGTATTCGCGCCACGCCGACGGCCGCGCGGTGCTGCGCTCGTCGATCCGCGAATTCCTCTGCAGCGAAGCGATGCACCACCTGGGCGTGCCGACGACGCGCGCGCTGTGCCTCGTCGGCACCGGCGAAAAAGTCGTCCGGGACATGTTCTATGACGGCCGGCCGAAAGCTGAGCCGGGAGCGGTCGTGTGCCGCGTCGCGCCGTCCTTCATCCGCTTCGGCAATTTCGAGATCTTCACGTCGCGCGGCGACGAGGCGCTGCTGACGCGCCTCGTCGATTTCACGATCGCGCGCGACTTTCCCGAGCTCGCCGGCGAACCGGCGGCGCGTCGTGCCGAGTGGTTCCGCACGGTGTGCGAACGCACGGCGCGAATGATCGTCCAGTGGATGCGCGTCGGTTTCGTGCACGGCGTGATGAACACCGACAACATGTCGATCCTCGGCGTGACGATCGATTACGGCCCGTACGGCTGGATCGACAATTTCGATCCGGGCTGGACACCGAACACGACCGATGCCGGCGGTCGGCGCTACCGTTTCGGCAACCAGCCGCACATCGCGCACTGGAACCTGCTCCAGCTGGCGAATGCGCTGTATCCCGTGTTCGGCGCCGTCGAACCGCTGCACAACGGACTGGACCTCTACGCGCAGGTCTTCGACGAAGAAAACCGCCGCATGCTGGCCGCGAAGCTCGGCTTCGAGGCGCTCGGCGACGAGGATGTGGCGCTCGTCGATACGCTGCACGGCCTGCTGACGCGGGCCGAGGTCGACATGACGATGTTCTTCCGCGGCCTCGCGTCGCTCGACCTCGAGGCGCCATCGATCGATCCGGTGCGGGAGGCGTTCTATTCGGCCGAGAAAGCCGCCGCCGCCGAAGCTGAAATGAACAGCTGGCTCGCTGCGTACGCGAGGCGGGCGAAGCACGACCGAACGCCTGCCGATCAGCGCCGCGCACGGATGAACGCGGCCAATCCGCGTTTTGTACTGCGAAATTACCTTGCGCAGGAAGCCATCGATGCAGCCGAACAGGGGAACTATGCGTTGATTTCCGAGCTGCTCGACGTCATGCGCCACCCGTACGATGAGCAGCCGGGGCGCGAGCGCTTCGCCGCCAGGCGTCCGGACTGGGCGCGCAACCGCGCCGGCTGTTCGATGCTGTCGTGTAGCTCATGATGGTGCGGGCCCGGTTCCGCCTCGTCACCGTGGCTGTCGATGAAGGCGGTCGTGCGGTCGTGCGCGAAACGCGCGCGACGTTCAAGTCTTCACGCGCATCAGGCGCGCCTTGTCGCGCTCCCAGTCGCGTTCCTTCTCGGATTCGCGCTTGTCGTATTGCTTCTTGCCTTTCGCCAGCCCGATCGTCGCCTTGATGCGACCCTTCTCATAGTGCAGGTCGAGCGGCACCAGCGTGAAGCCGGCGCGCTCGACCTTGCCGATCAGCTTCGCGATCTCCTTCGCGTGCATCAGCAGCTTGCGTGTGCGCACCGGGTCTGTCTTGACGTGAGTCGAGGCGCTTTGCAGCGCACTGATGTGCATGCCGAGGATGAACAGCTCTCCGCCGCGCAGGATCACGTACGCCTCCTTGATGTTCGCGCGGCCGGCCCGGATCGCCTTGACCTCCCACCCTTCCAGGACGAGCCCGGCCTCGTACTTCTCTTCGATGAAGTAGTCATGGAAGGCCTTGCGGTTGTCGATGATGCTCATGGGTTTGTCGTGGATCCTTGGCGTGTACTTCAGGCCGGTGCCGGCCGCGCGGCTTGCGGTAGAATCGCGGATTTTAGCAGTTCGGCGCCGAGGCCGTCCCTATCCCCAATGGCTGACGTCAAGAAGCTGGTCCTGGTCGAGTTCACCCCCGCGCAGATGTTCGAACTCGTCGACCGCTGCGAGGATTACCCGCAATTCCTGCCGTGGTGTGGCGGCACGGAGGTGCATGCGCGCACCGAAAAAGTTACCGTCGCGACGCTGCATATCAACTATCACGGGCTCAAGGCGCATTTCAGCACGCAGAACGAAAAGCTCGCGCCGGTGAAAATGCTGATCCGGCTCAGGGACGGTCCGTTCAAGCATCTCGACGGCAACTGGCATTTCACGCCGCTGGGCGAGAGCGCGTGCAAGGTCGAGTTCAATCTGCACTACGAATTTTCGAACCGGCTGCTGGAAAAGGCGCTCGGGCCGGTGTTCAATCACATCGCGAACACTTTCGTCGATTCGTTCGTGAAACGGGCGCACCAAGTCTATCCAAAGAGCTGAGCATGGCCGATCTGATCAATGTCGAAGTCACCTATGCGTTGCCGCAGGTGCAGGAATTACTGAAAGTGCGCGTGCCGGAAGGTGCGACCGTGCGCGATGCGATCGAAGCGTCGGGGATTCTTGCCAAGCATCCGGAAATCGACCTCGACGGGCCGAACAAGGTGGGCGTCTATGCCAAGCTGACCCGGCTCGACACCCCGTTGCGCGACCGCGACCGCGTCGAAATCTACCGTCCGCTGATCGCCGACCCGAAGGCAGTGCGCAAGAAGCGCGCCGAGGAAGGCAAGGTCATGAAAAAAGGCGGCGGGCCGGCAGGCGAGGAGTAACGCCGAGGTCGCCGGGCGTTACCTGCAGGCTGATTCGACGAACTTCTGCGTCCGCGCCAGCTCGTCGACGCGGCCGGCGTCGTCGAGCACTTCGCGTTCGCCGTCGCGATTGAAGCGCGCGAGGCGCTGGCCGGATTCGAGCGCGGTGAGCTGATTGCGCGCCTGCTCGCAATCGCGCTGTCGCTCGGTCGATCGTTGTCGTTCCTGTTCCGCTTTCGCGCGGGCTTCGGCCGCTGCGGCGCGGCGTTGCCGGAACTCCAGTTCCCGTTCGGCCAGCGTCTTCGGTCTTGCCGCTTCGGTCGCGGTCCGGTCGACTTCGGTTGCGGCAGACACATCCTTGCCCGCTTGTTCGACGGCATCCGGCTGAACGGCCGGTGGGGCGGCCGGACGCAGTGTCGTCGCGTTTTCGCCTGCGGGCGGCGTGTCGGAATAGTGGACGCGGCCCTGAGCATCCCGCCACTGATAGATCTCGGCCGCGGCGGGCAGGGCCACCAGCAGGCTGATGACAAAGAGATTGGCGCGGCGCATCGGTCGGACTCCGTCTGGAAGCGCCGCTTACAACGTGTGGGCGCGATCTGTATAATACGGATTTGGCCGAAAGGAAAGAAGCCATGCGAGTGATTCAGAAGGCGCTGACGTTCGACGACGTCCTTCTCGTACCCGCCCACTCGACCGTTCTGCCGCGCGATGTCAGCCTCAAGGCGCAACTGACGCGGAACATCCGGATCAACATTCCCCTCGTTTCGGCCGCCATGGATACGGTGACCGAATCCCGCCTCGCGATCGCGCTGGCGCAGGAAGGCGGCATCGGCATCCTGCACAAGAATCTCGCCGTGAAGCAGCAGGCCGCGATGGTCGCGAAGGTGAAGCGTTTCGAGTCCGGCGTGCTGAAGGACCCGATCACGATTCCGCCGACGATGAGCGTGCGCGACGTGATGGCGCTGACCCGTCTGCACAAGTTCTCCGGCCTGCCGGTCGTCGAAGGCAGGCGTGTCGTCGGCATCGTGACGAACCGCGACGTGCGCTTCGAGACCAATCTCGACCAGCCGGTGTCGGCGATCATGACGCCGTTCGAGCGCCTCGTCACCGTCAAGGAGGGCGACAGCCTCGAGGAAGCGCGCCGCCTGATGCACAAGCACCGCCTTGAGCGCGTGCTGGTGCTCAACGACGCGGCCGAGCTGCGCGGGCTCATCACCGTCAAGGACATGATGAAGTCGACCGAACATCCGCTGGCGGCGAAAGACGATCTCGGTCGCCTGCGCGTCGGCGCGGCGCTCGGCGTCGGCGCCGGCACCGAGGAGCGGGCCGAAGCACTCGTCGAGGCCGGCGTCGACGTCGTCGTCGTCGATACCGCTCACGGCCACTCGCAGGGCGTGCTCGATCGCGTGCGCTGGGTCAAGAAGAATTTCCCCGACGTTGAAGTCATCGGCGGCAACATCGCGACCGCCGCGGCGGCGAAGGCGCTCGTCGATTGCGGTGCCGATGCGGTCAAGGTCGGCATCGGCCCCGGCTCGATCTGCACGACGCGCATCGTCGCCGGCGTCGGCGTGCCGCAGGTCACCGCGATCGACAACGTCGCGGCGGCGCTCGCCGGCACGGGCGTTCCGCTGATCGCCGACGGCGGCATCCGCTATTCAGGTGACATCTCGAAGGCGATCGCCGCCGGGGCCAACGTCGTGATGCTCGGCGGCCTGTTCGCCGGCACCGAAGAGGCGCCCGGCGAGACGGTGCTGTACCAGGGCCGTTCATACAAGTCGTACCGCGGCATGGGTTCGCTCGGCGCGATGCAGCAGGGGGCGGCCGACCGCTATTTCCAGGAGTCCGACGGCAACGCCGACAAGCTCGTGCCCGAAGGCATCGAAGGTCGCGTGCCGTACAAGGGCCCGGTCACCGCGGTGATCCACCAGCTGATCGGCGGGCTGCGCGCGTCGATGGGCTACCTCGGCTGCGACAGCATCGCCGCGATGCACGAGCGGGCGCAATTCGTCGAGATCACCTCCGCCGGCGTTCGCGAATCGCATGTGCACGACGTGCAGATCACGAAGGAAGCGCCGAACTACCACGTCGATTGATTCGGCTCAGACGTTCACAGGGCGGCTGCGGCCGCCCTTCTCATTTCCGGTCCCGTCATGGCACACCAAAAAATCCTCATCCTCGATTTCGGTTCCCAGGTCACCCAACTCATCGCGCGGCGCGTGCGCGAGCAGCAGGTGTATTGCGAGATCCATCCGTTCGATGTCTCCGACGACTTCGTCCGCGAGTTCGCGCCGGCCGGCGTGATCCTCTCGGGCGGCCCGAACTCGGTCTATGAAGCGGTCGGCTGGCACGCGCCGCAAGCGGTTTTCGAGCTGGGCGTGCCGGTGCTGGGCATCTGCTACGGCATGCAGACGATGGCCCAGCAACTCGGCGGCACCGTTGAAAGTTCGGGCAAGCGCGAGTTCGGCTACGCCGAGATCCGTGCCCGCGGCCATTCCGAACTCTTCCGCGGCATCGAGGACCGCACCAACGACGAAGGCCATGGCCTGCTCGACGTGTGGATGAGTCACGGCGACAAGGTCACGGCGCTGCCGCCGGGCTTCAAGGTCATCGCCAGCAACGAATCCTGCCCGGTCGCCGGCATGGCCGACGAGGTGCGCAAGTTCTATGCGGTGCAGTTCCACCCGGAGGTCACGCACACGATCAAGGGCAAGGAGATGATCGCCCGATTCGTGCACGAGATCTGCGGCTGCGGGCACGACTGGAACATGCCCGACTACGCGAACGAGGCGATCGAGAAGGTGCGCGCGCAGGTCGGCCAGGAAGAGGTCATCCTCGGCCTGTCCGGCGGCGTCGATTCTTCCGTGGTCGCGGCGCTGCTGCATCGAGCGATCGGCGAGCAGCTGACTTGCGTGTTCGTCGACAACGGCCTGCTGCGGCTCAACGAGGCCGAGCAGGTGATGCTGACCTTCGCACGCAACCTCGGCGTCAAGGTCATCCATGTCGATGCGACCGAGCAGTTCATGGGGCATCTGAAAGGCGTGACGGACCCCGAAGCGAAGCGCAAGATCATCGGCCGCGAGTTCGTCGAGGTGTTCCAGGCCGAGGCGCAAAAGCTGCGAGCCAACGGAGCTGAGGCGAAATGGCTCGCGCAGGGCACGATCTACCCGGACGTGATCGAATCGGCTGGCTCGAAGACCGGCAAGGCGCATACGATCAAGAGCCACCACAACGTCGGCGGCCTGCCCGAGACGCTGAACCTGAGGCTGCTCGAGCCGCTGCGCGAACTCTTCAAGGACGAGGTCCGCGAACTCGGCATCGCGCTCGGCTTGCCGCACGAGATGGTGTACCGCCACCCCTTCCCCGGCCCCGGCCTCGGCGTGCGCATTCTCGGCGAAGTGAAGCACGAATTTGCCGACCTGCTGCGCCGCGCCGATGCGATCTTCATCGACGAACTGCGCGCCGCCGACTGGTACGACAAGACCAGCCAGGCCTTTGCGGTGTTCCTGCCGGTGAAGAGCGTCGGCGTAATGGGTGACGGCCGCACCTACGAATATGTGGTGGCGCTGCGTGCGGTGGAGACGCAGGACTTCATGACTGCGCACTGGGCGGAACTGCCGCACAGCCTCCTCGGCAAGGTCAGCAACCGCATCATCAACGAGGTCCGCGGCATTAACCGCGTCGTGTACGACATCTCTGGCAAGCCGCCGGCGACAATCGAGTGGGAATGACGGATGGGATGAAAAATAGATAAAAATCAATGTCTTACGACGATATAGTTGATGATGCGGAACGAATCATCAACGAGCAGGAGCCCCAGCGAGCGCTGGGGTTCTTGCTTTCTGGCACGGTGTCGACCGTCGATGAAGGCCGGATCAAATTGACGGTAATTTTGACGGTACACCCCGCGGCTTGTACGGTGATTGCTCGTTTACCGTCATCATCTGTTAGTCATATTTGACAGTAACCGCGGCGCAATCCCAGTCGCGGCAAGGGTATCCGAGATATTGCCAACAGAGACGATTTGACGGTAAACGAGGCCGGTGGCCGGCGCCGAATCATGATGGCCGCTTACGGTAGCCGGCTCGAAGCCAAGACTAGCCTTAGCGAGCCTTCGAGGTTCCGATTGGGGCAGAACTGGTCATCGCCGACTTTTCGGAGCGCAGCGCGCCAGTCCGGGCGCAGGGTGATAGTCAGTCGGCGCTTGTTCATGGCATCCTCCGTTTCTCGACAACTGGGCCTGGAGGCCTTCCTGTTCGCGGTCGAGCACGCGGAGCGCGGCTGGGAGCTGTGTGTGGAGTGCGCCCTCGACGGCGCGTGGCAGGCCGAAACGATCCTCCTCGGCGAGGCACTTCCGGCGGTCACCGAAGATGCCCCGATCCTCCGCATCCGGCTTGTGGCGCTGCTGCAGGAGAGGCTCGCGGGGTGCAGCAAGCGCAGGTGAGAGTGGCGTTCAGGCTTGCGTAGCCGCCTCGCGCCTGGCACCGGTCGACAGTCGCTCGCCGGCATCGACCACATCGACGCCGCGCTCCGACTCGAGCGCGCGAGGATCGACGAGCGTCACTTCTCCCGAATGCGCGGGGGAGCGGAGCCTGCGGCTGACGAAGATCAAGGCACCGAAGGATTCGCCCTGTGTTTCCTCGGCAGTCGACCAGAATGAAACAGTGAACCCGTTCTCTCGAGGAGGTGGACCGTGAGAGGAACTCCTGAGACCTTCCTCGCGTTCGCGCCGCGCGGCGCCGGCCTCTTGTGTGCCTTGTTCTACGTGGTGGAGGGGCAAGACGTCTTCGGCTGGTTCATCGGTGCCACGGATTCGCAACACCGGGCGGCCTTCTTTGAGCTGGAGAAGTTCTACTCACCCGCCCCCGGTGGCTTTCTCGCAACCGATGGCAATGATCTCCAGGGCGGCTGGCGCTTCGATTACTCGAAGCGTAAGCCGGGGCTCGACAAGGGGCTGCCGGTGCCGCAGGACTGGATCCCCGAATTGGACCGGCTCCAGGACGTGTTCGACCAGGAGTGGCTGTTCTTTCCCGAGGATCCGAGCGCGGCCCGGGAGGTCGAAGCCTACCGCGACATGGAATTGCCCTTCGGGGAAGTGGCGATCAAGCCCCAGGCTTTGGGCAAGCTGCAGAAGGGAGCGGCCGTGTGGCGCTACTTTTCCCCCCACTTCGACGGTAACGTGCTCGACTACCTGATGCCGCGCTGGCCACTGGACTATCGCGACCGCTGACCTCCAGACACCCGATGCCCGTCCAGAACGCCGACATCGCCGCCGTGCTCGAGGAGATTGCCGATCTCCTCGAGATACAGGACGCCAACCCGTTCCGCATCCGCGCCTACCGCAATGCCGCGCGCAGCGTGGGCGAGTACGGGCGCAGCTTCGCGTCCATGACCGAGGCCGGCGAAGAGATCCCGCACCTGCCGGGCATCGGCGCGGACCTCGCCGCCAAGATCCGCGAGATCGCCGTTACCGGCAAGTGTCAGCTGCTCGACGAGCTGCGCCGGCAGCTGCCGCCGGCGATCACGGAGCTGCTGCACTTGCCGGGCCTCGGCCCGAAACGCGTGAGCGCCCTCTGGCACGCGCTCGACGTGCAGACCCTGGAGCAACTGCATCGCGCCGCCCTCGACGGTCGCATCCGGGAGCTGCCGGGCTTCGGCGATAAGACCGAGGCCAAGATTCTCCAGGCGGTCGAAGCCCGGATGGGGACGGAGCGGCGATTCAGGCTGGCGGTTGCCGGGCAGTACGCCGAAGCATTGACGGCCTACCTGAGAAAGAGCGCGGCCGCCGCCCGGCGCGTGGAGATCGCAGGCAGCTTCCGACGCATGCGTGAGACCGTCGGCGACCTGGACGTTCTCGTCACCGCAGGACGGGGAAGCGACGTCATGGAGCGCCTCAAGGCCTACGAGGACGTCGCCGAGGTGCTGTCCATCGGCCCAACCCGCGCGAGCGTGGTGCTGCGCAACGGGCTGCAGGTGGATGTCCGCCTGGTGGAGGAGGCGAGCTACGGCTCGGCCCTGTGCTACTTCACCGGCTCCAAGGCGCACAACATCCACATCCGGCGCCTCGCCCAGGAGCGGGGCCTGAAGATCAACGAGTACGGCGTGTTCCGGGATTCGAAGCGCATTGCCGGCGAAACCGAGGAATCCGTCTATCGGACGGTCGGGCTGCCCTTCATTGCGCCCGAGTTGCGCGAGGACCGCGGCGAGATCGAGGCGGCAAGGGCCGGTGCCTTGCCGAAGCTGGTCGAATTGTCGGATCTCCAGGGGGATCTGCACGTGCACACGGTCGCCACCGACGGGCGGGGAACCCTGCGCGAGATGGCCGACGCGGCGCGAGCTGCGGGATTGAAGTACATCGCCATCACGGAGCATTCGCGCCGCCTCGCCATGGCGAAGGGTCTCGACGCCGCCCGGCTGCTGCGCCAATGCGACGAGATCGACGAGCTGAATGGCGAGCTGAAGGGCATTACCCTGCTCAAGGGCATCGAGGTGGACATTCTCGACGACGGCAAGCTGGACCTGCCCGACTCGGCCCTGGCGAAGCTCGACGTGGTGATCGGCGCCGTGCACTCGGCGTTCGATCTGTCGCGCACGCGGCAGACCGAACGCATCCTGCGCGCGATGGACAACCGATATTTCGGCATCCTGGCGCATCCGACCGGACGGCTGATCGACCGGCGTGCTCCCTACGACGTCGACATGACGCGGATCATCCGGCACGCGAAGGCGCGTGGCTGCGCCCTGGAGGTCAACGCCCACCCGGAGCGCCTGGACCTGCTCGACACCCAATGCAGGGCCGCCAATGAAGCGGGCGTGCTGATAGCGATCAACTCGGACGCCCACAGCACGCTCGATTTCGCCAATCTGCGCTTTGGCGTGGGCCAGGCGCGCCGCGGCTGGATCGAGGCGAAAGACGTCCTCAATGCCCGGCCCCTGGCGCAGTTGACGCGCTTTCTGGCAAAGCTCAGGGCCTGAAGTGCGCGACCGTGGGCCGTGGATCTCTATCGGCAGCCGTGCGAGCGCGGGATTGATCCGGATCAGCCGCCAGCAAGCCGAAGGACACCACCATTGGCCGACTGTCGGTTCTGGCCGATACTGTGAAAAGGACTCGCCGTGGAGTCGTGCGTCATGGTCGTTACAACCCATCAGCCAATCTTCCTACCGTGGCCCGGCCTGTTCTACAAAGGGTTGCAGGCCCACACCACTGTCCTGCTCGACGAGGTCCAGTTTCCCCTCGGGCGCGGCTGGATGAATCGAAACCGGCTGAAGTCGGAGCAGGGGGAGCTGTGGCTGACGGTACCGGTGCGAAGAACGGGCAGGGGCAAGCAGCGCATCCGCGACGTCGAGGTCTGCGACGAAACGGACTGGCGCAGAACGCACCTGCTCGGCATTCGGCAGAATTACGCCCATGCGCCGTATCTGGACGCGCATCTGCCGGCCATCGAAGCGATTCACGCACGCGGTGGGACGCGGCTCATCGATCTCAATGTAGCTTTCGTCCGCGTCCGCTTCCTGTGGAACGCCTTGGGACTCCCGGGCAAGCTTATGCTGCAGTCGGAGCTCGGGGTTTCAGGCAGGGCAACCCGCTTGCTCGTGTCGATCTGCCAGGCGCTCAATGCGGATACCTATCTCGCGCTGCCGTTTGTCGAGAAATTCCTCGATGCAGACGAGTTGCGGGGAGGCGGAATTGCTCTGGCATCGGCTCGTTTCTCTCCGCCCGTCTATCCGCAATTGTGGGGCGAGTTTCGCTACAACCTATCGGCTCTGGATCTGCTCCTGAATTGCGGTCCGAAGAGCCTGGACATCATCGGCCGCGCTCGTTGATCCAATAGACCTGCGCGTCGATTATCTGCATCGAGGAGCGGGAGATGGAGCCAGCATTGTCGCGTCCGGAGCTCGCACGACTAGCGCTCTCCTGCCTCGACCTGACCTCGCTCAGGGCCGACGACACCGACGCCGGCATCGAAGCCTTGGCGGCGCAGGCGATGACGCCGCATGGCGTGCCGGCGGCCTTATGCGTCTATCCGCGCTTCGTGCCCGCGGCCAAGCGCGCGCTGGCGCGGCGTGGGGCGACCGGTGTGCGCGTTGCGACGGTGGTCAACTTCCCGCACGGTACGGCTGAGGCCGATGCGGTGGCCGACGAGGTCCGCCAGGCCATCGCGTACGGCGCCGACGAGATCGACGCGGTGCTGCCGTGGCGCGCCCTGCTGGCGGGCGATGCGCC
Source organism: Aromatoleum bremense (assembly GCF_017894365.1). Taxonomy (NCBI): domain Bacteria; kingdom Pseudomonadati; phylum Pseudomonadota; class Betaproteobacteria; order Rhodocyclales; family Rhodocyclaceae; genus Aromatoleum; species Aromatoleum bremense. The sequence goes on along the minus strand of NZ_CP059467.1, from coordinate 4,230,026 downwards.
GCGCGCCATGCGCGTGCTGCGACGCTGCCGCCAAGCCTGCGACGCGGGGGGCGCACCCGTATTGCTGAAGGCGATTCTGGAGACCGGCGAGCTGCGCGAACCCCGCTGGATTCGGACCGCGGCGGAGCTCGCGATCGAGGCGGGCGCCGATTTCCTCAAGACGTCGACCGGCAAGGTGCCGATCAACGCCACACCCGAGGCGGTGGCGTGCATGCTCGAGGTGATCCGCGCCGGCGAAGGGCAGGTCGGGCTGAAGGTCTCCGGCGGCGTGGTCACGATCGAAGACGTGGAGTGCTACGCGGCGCTGGCCGCACGGGCCTGTGGTGCGGCTTGGTTATCGCCGCGGCATCTGCGCTTCGGCGCATCGAGCCTGCTGCCGGTCCTGCTCGCGGTGCTCGACGGCGCGCCGACGTCCGCGCGACGCGGACCCACGAGGTGACCACGAGATGACCACGATGGGCGCCTGGCTGCCACAGGAGATCATTCGGCGCAAACGCGACGGCGCCGTCTTGAGCGCGGAAGAGATCGGGGCGTTCATCGAGGGGGTCACCCGATCGAGCGTGAGCGATGCGCAGATCGCGGCCCTGGCCATGGCGGTGTGCTGGCGGGGCATGAGTACGGACGAATGCGTGGCGCTGACGCTGGCGATGCGCGACTCCGGCCGCGTCCTCGATTGGTGCGAAGCGGGCCTTGCGGGCCCGGTGGTGGACAAGCACTCCACCGGTGGGGTGGGCGACACCGTATCGCTCGTTCTCGCGCCGATGCTCGCCGCCTGTGGCGCGTTCGTGCCGATGATCTCCGGTCGCGGTCTGGGGCACACCGGCGGCACGCTCGACAAACTCGAGTCGATTCCCGGGTATTCCAGCACGCCACCGATCGCGCTGCTGCGCCGGGTCGTGTGCGAGGCCGGCGTCGCGATCATCGGGCAGACCGACGAGCTGGCGCCGGCCGACCGGCGGCTCTACGCGGTGCGTGACATGACGGCCACGGTCGAATCGATTCCGCTGATTGTCGCCTCGATCTTGTCGAAGAAGCTCGCCGCGGGACTCGATGCGCTGGTGATGGACGTGAAATTCGGCTCGGGCGCCTTTATGCGCGGGTTCGATCAGGCGCAGCGACTGGCGGAGACCCTTGTCGAGGTCGGCTCGGGCGCGGGTTTGCCGACCGTGGCGCTGCTCACCGACATGGACCAGCCCTTGGCACCTTGTGCCGGCAACGCGATCGAGGTGCGTGCCGCGCTCGATTACCTGGCCGGGCGCGCGCGGCCGGCACGGCTGGATGAGGTGACGCGGGCGCTGGGCTCGACGCTGCTGCTGCAGGTGCGCTTGGCGGTCACCGAGGACGAGGCGCGGTGCCGGCTGGACGAGGCGCTGCGCTCGGGCCAGGCCGCCGAGCGCTTCGCGCGCATGGTGAAGGGCTTGGGGGGGCCCGGCGATCTTTTCGAGCGGACGGACCACTACCTCGAGCGGGCGCCGATCGTGCGTGCTGTCCCCGTACCGGAGCGAGTGCGCGTCCCCAACCACAGGCGCGTCGCGCGCATCGACACGCGTGCGCTCGGCCTCGCGGTGCTGGAGCTGGGTGGAGGCCGGCGTCGCGCCGAAGATCGCATCGACCATGCGGTGGGCTTGAGTGAGCTCGCGCCGTTGGGGGCAGTGCTCGATCCCGGTGCGCACCTGGGCTTGGTCCACGCGCGCAGCGAACAGGCTGCGCGAACGGCGATCGCTGCGGTGCAGGCCGCCTATACCTTGTCCGACACGACGCAACTCGTAGGAGCGCCCAGCGCGATTGCGGGACGCGTCACGCCGGCGCACCCGACGGGGAAAGGATCATGAGTCCGGATAAGCTCCTCGAAGCCGCTCACCTCGCGCGCGAGCGGGCCTATGCGCCGTATTCGCACTTCCGCGTCGGCGCCGCCGTGGCCACGCACGACGGCCGCGTGTTCCACGGCTGCAACGTCGAAAACGCCTCCTACGGCCTGACTAATTGTGCCGAACGCACCGCCTTGTTCGCCGCTATCGCCGGCGGCGTCAAACCGGGCGAGTTCGCCCAAATGGCGGTGATTGCCGACACAGCGCAGCCGGTCGCACCTTGTGGCGCGTGCCGCCAGGTAATGATCGAGCTGGGCGGGGCGCAACTGCCGGTACTGCTTGCCAACTTGCAAGGCCTGCAGCATGCCACCACGGCCGGGGCGTTGTTGCCGGGTCCGTTCACGGCTTATCCGCGGTGCGAGTGAAGTGGTTGCGGGAAATCGGCCATACGTCTTGGTATGTCCTGGGATGGCGCCGCGCTTTGCATGGGGCCGCCTCCGAGCGGTCTTCCGGTGGCACGGATCACTTCTCGGCTCGGGTGACCCGAGGTGAGGAACCGGCAGATCAAATGGCACGATGCCGATACAGCGCCGCGATCTCCTCGGCGAAGCGTTGCTCCAGCTCACGCCGTTTGGGCTTCATGGTCGGCGTAACGAGACCGGATTCGATGGTCCACGGCGCAAGGGTCAGGTGGACCCTGCGTACCCGTCCCCACACCGGAAATCCCGCCAGCCGGTGGTTGACCTGGTCGCAGATTGCGGACAGCACGGCCCGCTCTCGCAGCGCGGCCGGGTCATCGGGATCGGCGATCGCTCGCGTGCGCGCAAGCGACCGCCAGATGACGGGATTGAGTACCAGCAAGGCGACCAGGAAGGGGCGCCGCTCGCCCACGATCAACGTCTGCTCGAACATCGCGTCGCCGGCCAGGGCGGCCTCCATGTCGGAGGGCGAGACCTTCTCGCCGGTGGACATGACGATGATCTCTTTCACTCGCCCGTGAATGAACACCCGGCCATCCTCGATCCGTGCGAGGTCTCGGGTGTGCAACCAGCCCTCGCCGTCCACTGCCGCCGCGGTGGCGGTCGGATTGTTCCAGTAGCCCATCATGACGTTGGGGCCGCGAACGAGCAGCTCGCCGCCGGCGTCCAGCTTGATCTCGACTCCCGGGAGAGGCCGGCCGACGGACTCGGGCAGGTTGTCGTCGAGGCGGTTGGCGCTCACCACGGGCGCCGCCTCCGTCAGGCCGTAGCCCTGGATCAGCGGGACGCCCAGCGCGAGCAATCGGCGCGCGACCGGCAGCGCCAGCGGCGCACCCCCGCTCACCGCCACCCGCACGTGGCCGCCGAGTCGGGCGGCGATCTTCCGCGCCAAATGGCGGCCGGCCAATGCCCATTCCAGTCGCGCGAACATCGCCCTGCCGTCGCCCCATGGCTGGCTGGCAACGAAGCGGCGCCAGCCAGCCATCTCCGCCCGATGAAACACCGTTCGCGCGATCGGCCCCCTTTGCGCGAGCTCGCATTCAATGCGGGAGAACATGCGTTCGTAGATCCGGGGTACCGAGGTCAACGCGGTCGGCTTTATGCCGACCAAGTCCTCCGGAAGGTCCTGCAGTGATCGCGCGAACGCGACGCATGCTCCGGCAAGCATGGGAATGTAGTAGCCCACGGTCCGCTCGAAGGCGTGCGACAGCGGCAGAAACGAGAGGAAGCGGTCGGCGGGTACAACCGGGACGACCTCGAGCACGGCAAGGGCGTTGGAGAGGATGTTGGCGTGGCTCAGCATCACGCCCTTGGCGGGCCCGGTCGTGCCGGACGTGTAGATCAGCGTGGCAAGCGCCGCGGCGCCACTCGTTCCGGGCGGAGGAGGTGGACTGCCCTCATGCGCGGCCAACCACTGCTCGCAGCCAATCAGCGTCCGATCGCTGTCATCGAGCTCGCCCGGACGGTGTTGAAGACAGAGCACCCGCTGCAGGATCGGGAAACCGGCACGAAGCGGTCTTAGCCGCATCCACTGGCCAGCGCTGTCCAGCAGCAGGAGACACGCGCCCGAGTCGGCCAGAACATGGGCCGAGTTGCCAGGATTGTCGGTGAGGTACAGCGGGACCACCACCAGGCCCAGGGCCAGGGCTGCCTGCTCGAAACAGACCCATTCGATGCAATTGGGCAGCATCACGGCCACGCGTTCGCCGGCGGGGATGGATTTCGCCGCGAGCGCGCGCCTCCAGCGCTCCATTTCTGCACCAATGGCCGCCCAGGACCACGTGCGCCAGACGCCCGAAGCGGCATCGTGCTGGATGTACGCATCCGCTGACGGCGTGGCACGGACGCGCGCCGCGAAGGCTTCCGGGAGAGTCATCTGCGCCGAGGCGGTCAGCTCCGGCGCCTGCGCGGCGAGATCTCTGCCTGTCACGGACCTCATGCGAGCACCCTCCGAGCGTACGTCCAGTCATCGTTCGAGCGGCCCCGCCAATGCGGTAGCTTGCGCCCGGGACCGCTGCCACCACGCCGACTCAATCGCCTGGTCGGCTCGTCTGCCCACGATTTCGAGCGCCGGGTCAGTGATGTAAAGTATGTCAAGTAATGGCGGCCCGTCTATCCTGCAATGCGAGGAGAGACCATGAGAGCGGAAGAGATTCGTGCTGCGGTGCTGGCAAGTCACGAGACCATTGCGCCCAATCTGGACACCGGCGGCATCCGGACGGATCGCCCGCTGCGCGTTCAGCTCGACCTCGATTCAATGGACTGGCTGAACGTGATTGCCGGGCTGCACGAGCGGCTCGGCGTGGACATCCCCGAGGCCGATTACGGTCGGCTGACGAGCCTGGACGAGATCGTCGCATACCTGGGCGCCCGACTGGCGCAGGCGCGCCACGAGTAAGACACCATGGCCGACTATCCTGCCGAACTGATTCACGAGCGCACCCTCTTCGATGGCAGTCAGGTCACGATCCGTCCGATCCGTCGCGAGGACACACCCATGGAGCAGGATTTCGTGCGCCACCTGTCGCGCGACTCGCGCTACGCGCGCTTCATGGTCACCCTAACGGAGCTGCCTGCCAGCAAGCTGAAATACCTGACGGAGATCGACTACGAGCACCATCTCGCTCTGGTGGCGGTGGTACGCCGCGACGGCTGCGAAGTCGAGGTCGGCGTGGCCCGCTATGTCGTCGGACCGACCGCAGACAGCTGCGAGTTCGCCGTAGCGGTCGATGATGCCTGGCAAGGCAGCGGCGTGGCGGGCGTGCTGATGCTCGCACTGATGGACGCCGCGCGAGCGCGGGGGCTGAAGAGCATGGAAGGCTTCGTTCTGGCCTCCAACCACAAGATGCTCAAGTTTGCCGGCCAGCTCGGATTCGAGGCTCACCGCGTGACCGACGATCCCCAGACGATCCACGTGTGGCGGGCCTTGCAGCCGGGTCAGCCGATGACCAAAGGGGAAACACCCCAGCAGGCCAGAGAGCGGGCAGGCGGGCCGCGAAACGGCGACATTGGACCGCAGCATGCCTGACCAGCCCCGAGTGCGCCGAAGGACCGATGTCATGGACGACATGCCGATCACGACCGACGAGGTGTTTGCGGGCCTGTCCGCGCAGACCGTCGTCGAACTGGAATCAGTGGCGCAGGTCGTCGAGCAGCACGTCGGCGAGCCCTTCCTCGTCGATCGCCAGCCGTTTGGTGAGCATCGCGCCCGCGAGTGTGTCGTCCCACAGCGCGCTGACGGCGGCGTCGTCGAGGGTGCGACCTGGGCGTGGCGCGCCGACGACGGCGGCGAGATAGTCGGCGGTCGAAAAGCGCCACGGCCGGGCTTCGTGCTCGCGGACCATGTAGTTGCCGATGCGCAGGCCCGGCCAGTCGAAATCGCCGTGGTAATGCAGCATCGCTCCGGCGGCACGCAATTGCGTGAGCAGGGTGCGCTGGGCTGCAGCCGGCATGCCGTCGGTGCACACCAGCGGTGCACAGCGCGGCCCCAGCTGGTCAGCGGCGATCGCGAGCAGGTTCGGGTTCTCGCAGACGAAGACCGGGCGATCCATGACAGCCCAAGCCGGTGGCGATCGTACCAGGCAGCGCAGCGAGAGATAGGCCGGTTCGCCCGATCCGGCGCACGTCGGCCCGGGGAGGTTGAGGGCCAGCGCCGGTCGTGCCAGTTCGTTGACCAGCACGCCGGCCGCGGCCCACAGGTCCCGTGCCCGTTCGCCGTCGCCGTCCTTGTCGTTAGGGGCTGCGGCCCCATGGCGTAGCGCCGCGAGGACCAGCGTGCCGACCGGGCTGCCGGCGTCGAGTGCGTGCGCATCACCGAGCGCGGCAACGGCCAGCTGCGCCCGCGGCATGCCCGCTGCGGGCAGCCGCCGCAACACTTGATCGGCGTCGAGGACCAGGCGGGTGCCGGCCTCGGACAGGCTGGCACACAAGCGCTTCAAGAGTCCGAGCCCGATGGATGTCTGGAGCGCCGAACGCAAGCCGGGGTGTTCGCAGCCCTCGACCACCTGCTGCCATTGCGAGCGAACCCGCAGGCGTTGGGCCGCCGTGTCGATGATCGGTCCGTCGAGCTGCTCGAGGGCATCGCGCAAGGACAAGGCGAGACCCGCCCGGGCGAGCGCGGCGTCGATCCGCGCCACGTCGATCTGCATCGACCGCACATGGCGCGCCGGGCGGCCGGCGAGCGCCGCGAGGGCGGCATGTTCGGCTTCGCTCAGCGCGCCCAGACGCAAGATGTCGGCCGGTGCGCCGCGCTCATAGCGTTGGCGCAGCCGCTTGCGCAGCCCCGCGAGGGTTTCGCCGCCGAGCAGCCGTTGCAGGCGGGCGTCCATGGTCATTCAGGCGGAAAGCGTCGATCCGGGTCGTCTTCACGCCGCCGGGCGCGACCATCCCAGGTCCAGCGGGAAACATGCACCGCATCGACCCCTTCGCGCCGCTGCAGCTGGCAGATCGCCACGCCCGGCAGCTCCGCGTAGCAGGCCCACTCGCGCTCGCTGGTGATGACGAAATCGAGGTCGAACTCGTGGATCAGGCCCATGCAGTGCGCGCGGGCGGCATCGTCGATGCCGGCGAAGGCCTCGTCGAGCAGCACCAGGCGCGGCGCGAAGGCATAACCCCCCTGGCTGTAGTAGCTCGACACCGCGGCGAAGAGCGGCACCGTCAGGCCGAGCGCGCGTTCGCCGCTCGAGGCCGGGCCGGAGAGTGGGCGCCACTCGCCGTCCTGCCAGCGCTGGACGCGAAAGCGGTGCCAGCGCCGGTAGTCGAGGGCCTGGGCGAGCTGTTCGAGCAGGCTGCCGCCGGTCGCGTCGGCCCGCATGCGTTCGGCGGCGATGCGTTGCTGCAGCATCTCGCCGACCACCCGCCGGTCTTCGGCCGACCACAGATCGGTGCTGGTGTTGAGCAGCCGCTTGCGCGCAGCCTCGAGGCCGACCGGTGCGCCTTCGCCGCCCTCCGGCAGCGGCTGCCACAGCAGGCGGAACTTGACGCCGGTCGATGTGGGGCGCTTGTGCAGTTCCTTGTTGATCGCGTCGACCTGGCGCTCGGCCGCCTGCATGAGCCGCTGTACTTCGGCGGCGATCTCCGCCTGCAAGTGGTTTTCGAGCAGCGTGCGCTCGCGCGCCGTCAGCAGTTCGCGACGCTGGGCGATCTCGGCGTCGAGTCGGGCGGTGAGCTGGTCGGGGCGCTGCGGGCGGTTCTGATAGACGACGCTGACGACCATGCCGTAGTCGCTGGTGTCGGCCTGCGCCTGCTGGCCGAGCGCGGTCAGCGCGCGACCGAGTTCGCCGTAATCGTGCGAGATCTGGCTCTGGATGCGCGTCCACGCCTCGTCGTCGTCGGCCACGTGCGCCAGCGCCTGCTCGGTGCGGCGGGCGAGGGTGAGCGCCGGCTCGATCGTCCACGGTGTAGCCAGGCCGGGCAGTTCGGCATCGGGCAGCGCCGCGGACAGCAAGCCGGTGGCGGCGAAGCCCTGCAACTGTGCGATGGCGCGCTGGCGTGCATCGGCGCGCTCCTGCAAGGTGGCGTCGGCGTCCTGCATCTTCTGCTCGCCGCGGGCGCGCGCTTCGCCGGCCGCGCGCCAGGCTTCGCCGGCGGCTTTCGACTGGCTCTCGCCCGCGGTCACTGCGTTGCGCGCCTCGCGCAGGCGCTGGTGGAGTTCGTCCACCTGGGCGCCGATCGATTCGCGCAAGGTGGCGAGCCGTACCTGCGCATCAAAGGCCTGCAGGCGGCGCTCGGCGACTTGCTCGGCGAGCTGGCGCGCATCGGCCTCGGCTTCCTCACTGCGCGCCTGCTGCTGCGCCAGTTCGCTCGCCGCCAGCCGCAGTTCGTGCGCCGCGTGGAAGAGCGCGTGCAGGGCTTCGCCGAAGTGCGCGAGTGCGACGCCAACAGCATCCAGCGCCGCGGTGGTCGTCGGCAGGCGCAGGTCCGCCGCGTCCGCCGCCAGGGCGTCGCGGCAGGTTTGCAAGGCGTCGGCCGCGATGCGCAGCTGGCGTTCGGCCTCGTCGAGCCGACTGCGGGCGGCCTGGAACTCGCGTTCGCGCGCCGCGGCGTCGGCGTGGGCGGTGCGTAAGGCCTCGTCAGACGGTGCGCCCTGCCATTCGGCGGCCGCCCGGGTCTGGCGCTGCGCGAGCGCGGCGAGGTCGAGGTCAATCGCCCGCAATGCCTCGGCGATCTCCTGCAGACGCAGCGCGATCTCGGCGAGTCGCCGCGCGCGGGCCGCGGCACGAGCGGCGTAGCCAATGTAGGCGGCCTGCGGCTTGTGCCAGGCCCCGGCCAGTGCGCCGAGGCGAAAGCGGCCGTCGGGCGCGATCCAGCCTTCGGCCTGGCCGTCGTCATCGGCGGCGCAGGAGATGCCTTCGAGCAGGCGTGTCAGCAGCGCGGCATCGACGTCGGCGGGTGCTGCGCCGGCGGCCGGTGCCAGCCACGCGGCGAGGGAAGCGCCCTGGCGCGGCCGCTCGAGCCACTGGGTGTCGTGCAGCGGCGCTCCGCCGGCGGACTGCAGCCGGCCGTCGGGGGTGACCCAGGCGTCGAGCAGGCCCGCCGCTTCGAGCGCGGCTTCGAGGCCGGCCCGCTCGGCCGCGCCGACGTGCTCGCGAAAATCGACCAACTGCCACAGCGGCGCACCGGCGCGCTGCGTTCGTGCGTCGGCAGCACGGGTAGGCGGCACCGGCGGCGTGGCATCTTCACCCTGCACCAGCCGCTCGCGCTCGGCATCCAGCGCGACCTGTTCATCGCGCAGTGTCTGCTGCGCGGTGAGGTGGCCGGCGCGCAGCTGTGCCAGTACGTCGGCGGCGCGCTGCTGGGCTTGCAGCAATACGGCGCGGGCCGGATTGTCGCCTTGCAGGCTGCCGACCCACAGCGTCAGGGCGGGCAAGGGCGGATCAATGACCTGCAACTCGGCCAGGCTCGCGAAGTGCGCCTGCCAGGCCTCGATCAGGCGGCTGCCTTCGGCCTCGACCGTGGCGTCGGCCGCGCTGCGCCGGGCCGCGACGGCTTCGGTCTCGTCCAAGCGTTCGTCGCGGGCTTCTTGCCGGTGGGCATGCGCCGCCTCGGTTTGCACCGCGTCGCCGACGCGGCGCTGCACCAGCGCGAGCTGCTCGCGCCGCGTCGCCGTGGCGCGGCGCAGATCGTTGCGGGCGGTGTCGAAGGGCAGGGTGTCGAGCGTCGCCACCTCGGCTGCCGGCAGCGCCGCCAGTGGATTGAGCTGCCACGGCTCGCCGATGCCGCTGGCCAGTGCGCCGGCGGCGGCCTCTTCGCGCGTCGCGGCGAGGGATTTTTCGGCCAGCGTCCGGCGTGTGCTGCGTTCCTGCAGCGCGCGGCCTTCACGCTCGAAGCGGGTCGCCGCCTCACCGGCCATGCGCGTCGCGGTGGCGAGGTCGGCGGCGCGTGCCTGGGCGTCGCGTTCGGCCTGGGCCAGGCGGTTCGCGTCCTTCATCGCCGGGTCGGCCTGCAACTGCTCGAGCCGGGTGCGGCCGGCCTGCAGTGCGGCTTCGGCGGCCTCGGCGCGGCTGCGCGCCTCACTCTCGGCGTCCCGCGCGACCTGCCAGGCAGCACGCGCTTCGTTGAGGTTGCGGCTGGCGCCGTCGTAGCCGGTTTGCGCGCTGCGCAGGGCGCGGGACTGGCGCCGCGCGTTGGTCGCGGCATAACGCTGGTAGCGCTGGTTGAACGTTCCGACCGCTTTCGCCAGGAGTTCGTAATCCTGCAACTCGCGGCGGTATTCCTCGAGCTGGTTCAGCGCGTCGGCGACGTCGGTGAGCAGGTCTGCCGACATTGGCGGCAGCGCCTCGGTCAGCGCATCGGAGAGGTTGCCTTCGTCGGGCTTCTTGGAGAGCTGCGGCTGGCGCAACTGGACCAGCGTGTCCATCAAGGCCGCATAGCGCGCGGCCCCGAGCTGGAACAGCCGCTCGTCGACGGCGCGGCGGTAGGCGGTGGCGGTATCGAACACCTGGCCGTGATCCTGCAAGGACTCCTTCAGCCGCTCGCGGGTAAGTACGTTGCGCGCTGGGCTGGTGAGCCACAGGTCTTCGCCGATGCGTCGCCTTTCGAGGATGAAGAACCACGCATCGACCTGTGCCCGCGCCGCCACGGCAGAGAGTCCGCAGCCGAGGGTCAGATAGTCGGGCTCGCCATCGTCGGCGATCCGACCGAATTCGATCCACGCATAGCCGATGCGCCGGTCGAGCTTGCCGAGCAGCAGGTTCCACGCCATCTTCTTGCCGGCATCGCCGTCGGGCTCGATGCGTGAGGGCTTGAGCTGGGCATCGAACAGGAACGGCAGGGTCAGCGACAGCACCTTCGACTTGCCGGTGCCGTTGTTGCCGCGCAGCAGCAGGTGGCCGTCGCGGAACCAGAATTCCTCGCTGTCGTAGTGAAAGAGCTCGACGAGGCCGAGTCGCAGCGGTTGCCAGCGGGCCAGCGTAGGCACCGGCAGTGCCGGGCGGGCGGCGGCGGCCGGCAGAGCGGGCGCAAGGTCGATCAGGGTATCCGGAGAATCCAAGGGGCAGGTCATTTCAGTCTCCGCCGAGCCGCCTCAAGGAGACTGAAGCCCCCTCGGGGGGGTGAGGCAGGGGTTTCGCGGCGCAATGCGCCGTGCCTGCCGAACGGGTCGGCTGTGCAAAGCCGACCCTCCTCGAACGAAGTGAGCGTGGGGGTTGTTTCATCTGAGCCTCTTGCAAAAGGAGCTCTGCGTGGGGGATTTTTTGCGGCGGGAGGCAAAGGCGGAGAGGGCGGGCGGCCATTTCTGGCATGATGCGGTTACCAAGCCAAACATCATAACGCCCGCCCTATGCATGCTACCCAACGCAAACTGATCCTGCAACGCTGGAACGTGATTCAGCACGAACTGCTGCCCGAGTTGCAGAACGAGGTGGGGGCGCTGACGCCGAAGCTGGAGCGGGTCATCCACACCCTGGAATGGGTGCGCATCGAGGAATTCACGGCGACGACGTGGTGTGGCGTGGGGCGCCCGCCCTGTGAGCGGGCCTGGCTGGCAAACGCTTTCGTGGCGAAGGCGGTGCTGGGACTGACGACCACGGTGGGGCTGATCGAGCGCCTGATGGTCGATCGTGTGCTGCGGCGCATCTGTGGCTTCCCGCCGTGCCGGAAGCTGCCCTCCGAAGCCACCTTCTCGCGCGCCTTCGACGAGTTTGCCGAGAGGTGTCTGGCCGAACGGGTGCATGAGGCGCTCATCAAGGAACACCTCGGGGGGGCGCTGATCGGGCACCTCAGCCGCGACGGCACCGCGATCGAAGCACGCGAGCGCCCGGCCCACACCAGGGGTGCGGCGGCGACACCGGCGCCTGCGGCCCAATGGTCCCTGATGGCCGAGGAAGAAACCCCCGCGCCAACGCCCCCGGTCCCCGCGAAGAAACGCGGCCGCCCCCGGCGCGGCGAAGTCCGTGCCCCCGCCAAGGTTTCGCCCATCCAGCGCCAACGCCAGCAGAGCCTCACGCAGATGCTCGAGGACATCCCCGCGGTGTGCGACCGCGGCACCAAGTGCAATGCCCAGGGGTACAAAGTCAGCTGGAACGGCTACAAGCTGCACCTGGACACCGCCGACTGTGGCGTGCCGATTGCGGCGCTGCTGTCGTCGGCCTCGATGCACGACAGCCGCGCCGCCATTCCTTTGTCGCTGATCAGCGCGCAGCGTGTCACCAATCTCTACGACGTCATGGATGCCGCCTATTGCAGCTTCGAGTTGCATGAGCACTGCCGCAGCCTGGGCCATGTCCCATTGATTGACCACAATCCGCGCGGCGGCAAGAAAGAGGCGTTCGAGCCGGCCGACGCGATCCGTTACAACGAACGCACTGTCGCCGAGCGCAGCAATGCGCGGCTCAAGGATGAGTTCGGCGGTAACTCCGTCCGGGTCAAGGGCGGCACCAAGGTCATGGGGCACCTGATGTTCGGTGTCCTGGCGCTGTCCGCCGACCAGTTGATGCGATTGCGACAATGACACTGCGCACCGCAACGCCTGCCCTGACATCACTGCCATCAATGAGGCAGGACTCCCTGCGTCAAAAAATCGCAAAACCATGCCAATGACCTAGCCGAAAAGCCCTGCCGACGCCGCCAATGCGAAAATCGCGCTCCCGGCGAGCGAACGCCTCACTTTCACATTTCCGAAGTCGGACTTTTGCAAGAGGCTCATCTCAATCGAACAGGTTGCCGGTGGTGGCGGGTGCCGCCGGCTTGATCTCGGCCTCGCCGACCGCAAAACGCGCCAGTGCCGGCAGCGTTCGCACCTGGGTGCCGTCGCGCATCACCAGCTGCAGGCGTTGCAGGCGTGCGAGCGCCGTCGCCGCCAGCTCGTGCTCGGAGCCGGCTTCGCGGGCCGATTTGCGCCAGAAGCTACCGAAGCGTTGGCGGGCAGAGGCGATGAACGCGGCGACCTCGGCCTCGCTCACGCTGGTGGCCGTGCGTGCGGTCAGGAACTCTGCGACCAGCAGGGTGACATGCGCTTCGGTGCCTTCGGCCGGCATCGCCACGTCGGTCAGCTCGCCGTCTTCGTCGGCCAGCGCGAGGCCTTCGGCACGCTGTTCGGCCACCAGCCCGGTGGCTTCGCACAGGCGCGCGGCCATGGTGCCGCGCTGGTTCATGAAGTAGGCGCGCAGTTCGGCATCGAGGCGGTCGAAGTAGATCACCGGGTCGTCGAGCAGCCGGCGCGCCAGGTGGTGGCGCAGGGCCGTGCGCCGGCCTTCGTCGCTGTCGGGAACGTGTTCCGCCACCAGCGCGGCGAGCCGCGCTTCGAGGGTCGCCGGCGCTTCGTCCGCCGGCCACGTGGATGGGCCGCGCGATGCCGCGAGCACCCCCGCGAGGAGGCGCCGCTGGACGTCGTAGAGCGCGTCGTGCAAGGCGTCCGATCCTTCCGCGCCGCCGCGCACGAAGCCCTCTTCGTCACCGGCCACGCGCTGCAGTACGCCGAGTTCGAGCAGCGTTTTGCAGACGGCGACCAGTTCGCGCCGCTCGTGCTGCGCCTGGAGCGTGAACGTAAAGCCGAGCGCGGCGAGGTCGGGGTCAGCCGCCAGCGCGAGCAGCCGGTCACCGAGGACCCGCAGCGTGATCTGCGGATCGGCCCGCTCCAGCGCCGCGCAGGCGAGGCACAGCAACACGTAGCGGCGCCGCTCGTAGCCGGGCAGCCCGCGTGTCGCGTCGTCGAGATCGGCGGGGCGCTTGTACAGGCGCGCCGCATCGCGTTCGATGTGCAGGGGCCAGCCGGCCTCGCGGACGAACCACTCGCGCAGCGCGTCGGCATGGCGGCGCACGGCGGCGAACCCGCCCTGCGCGGGCGTCATCAGCGGCGTCATCAGCAGGGCTCGCAGCGCACCGGTAAACTCCTCGCGCTGGTGGCGGGCCTGCTGCTCGCCGATCGCGGCGCTGTCGAACTTCATCGGCGTCATGGCGTGGCGGTGATCGTGATGTGGTGGTCGCGGCCGGCGAACACGCCGGCATCGGTGGCCACTTCGGCATGCGTGTGCGCATCCAGCGGCTCGAGGCGAATGCGCAGCAGGCCGTCGCCGGTTTGGCGCTCGACCACGTCGTCGGGCGAGGCTTGCGCGGTCAGGGCCTCGCCGAGCAGGCTCAGCAACAGCGCAAAGGCGTGCGGGTCGAGCCGCCCGATCTCGGACAGACGCATCCTGCGGCCCGTGGCCAGGCGCTCGCGTGCGGCGTCGACCTGCCGGTGCTCTTCGTCCAGTTGGCGGGCGAGCAGGGCGCGTTCCTCGTTGCGCTCGCGCACCCTGGGTAGCGGACCGCGCGGGGCGGCCTCGCCGTACTCGCGCAAGCGTGGATGAATGCGCAGCGGCGGCGCCTCGGCCCACGGCGTGGTGGCGGGCAGTTCGTGGCCGGCGCCCGGCTTCAGCGAGAAATGCCGCGCCGGGTTGAGGGCGAACGCGGCGCGGCCCAGGCGGTGCGCCTCGTCATCGTCGGCGCATGCCGCGAACCAGCCGGCCAGCACGCGGAAGTCGGCCGAACGATCGCTGCGCCCGCTGCGCCGCTCGTTGAGCGCCGCGACCGCCGCCAGCAGCTGCGGAATCGCCGCCCGCGCCTTCGAGCGCAGCACCTCGGCCTGCGGCGGTTCATGCTGCGTGCTGACGAACCAGCCACGCAGGCCCTTCCAGCGTTCGCGCCAGGCCTGCTGGCGCTGCGCGAGCGCGTCGGCCTGCGCCAGTGAATCGCCGGGCGCCGCGTCGCGCGCTTCGCGTTGCGCGGCCGCCCACAGCAGCGGATCGATCCGCAGGTCGAGCAAGGTGATGTGCTGCGCGATCTCACCGGAGCGCCCGACCAGGTCGCCGATGAAACGTTCGAGGTAGTCGATCAGCCGCTTCTTGTAGGCCACCACCGCGGTGGCATCGGCCTGCTGCAGCTCGATGCTGCGCGCCATGCCCGCCATGAAGGCCTGGGCGTTGTCGGCCAGACTCTCGAACACACGCACCAGATCGCGCAAGGTTTCGTGCACCTTCGCCGCATCGGGCGTCGACGCGTCGGCGAGTGCGAGCAGGGTCTTCAGCCGGCTGGCGATGTCTTCGAGCGCAATGGTCTGCAACTCGGCCCGCCGGCCGAGCGCCTTGGCGAAGGCGGCGAGCGCCGTCTCGACCGCCTCGCCACCATGCGACAGGCGGTAGAGGAAGCGGGCCCGGTAGAAGTCGCCGATGCTCGCTACGCGTGCCGTGTCGGGTTGCGATTCGAGGTTGCCCCAATCGACGAGTTGGGCGAGCGCGACCTGCACCTCTTCGAGCTTCGGTACGCCATCGGTCCACCGGGCTTCGGCCAGCACCTCGTCAGGTCGCATGTGGAGCCTGAACTGGCGTTTTGCCGCGGCGAAGCTCTCCATGATGCTGCGGTAGATGCCGGCCTTGTCCGCACTGACGTGTCGGAACAGCTCGGCCGATGTGCCCGTGAATAGCATGGATTGGATTCTGAGGGTTTTCTTCGTCCGATGTTGGCAACAATGCGTGCGATTGTCGAGTATATGCGTTCCCGCTACCGGGTTGACACCCCGGTGCCACTTGCGCCAGTCCCAAATTGGGACTAAAGTGATTTTGATGCGAGTGATAGCCGTCTCCACACTTCGAGACTTCTGGAAACTTCATCCGGACGCCGAGCAGCCTTTGAAGGCCTGGTTTGAGGAAGCGACCAAAGCGTCCTGGACTCAGCCATCGGACATCAAAGCGCAGTACGGCAGCGCCAGCATCCTCAAGAACCGGCGCGTCGTTTTCAACATTAAAGGCAACGACTACCGGTTGATCGTGGCGATCGCCTACAGGTTGCAGATCGTCTACGTGAAATTCGTCGGTACCCACAAGGAATACGACGAAGTGGACGCAGAAACCGTTGAAATGGTCTGAGTGACCATGGAGGACCACATGGACATCCGCCCTATTCATACCGAAGTCGATTACAAGGCGACGCTGAAGGAAATTTCGGCCTTGATGGAGTTCGACCCCGAGCCGGGTACCCCGGAGGGAGACCGCCTGGATATCCTGACCACCTTGGTGCAAGCCTATGAGGCCAAGCACTTTCCCATTGGCGCGCCGGATCCGGTCGAAGCGATCAAGTTCCGGATGGAGCAAAGCGGCCTGTCGGTGAAGGATCTGGAACCGTTCATCGGCCGGAGCAACCGTGTCTACGAAATCCTGAACCACAAGCGCCCCTTGACACTGGGCATGATCCGTAGATTGCACCAAGGCCTGGGCATTCCGGCCGAGGTTCTGATTGCCGAGACCGTTGCGGGCTGACTTGATGATGCTGGCGCGAGATGCACTTGTCTCGACTTCCGCTCCCAGCCGGACGGCATGTTGACGGTATCGCCTACGGTATCAGCGGAATGTCCAAAAAGTATGGCCGTTGATGAGGTAACGAAGCGGCTGAAGCCATCAGTGCAGAGGGTTCTGTAAGGAACTTGGCGAGCATGCAGGCCGTAACATGAGTGAACGCCGAGCAGGCCTCGAAAAAGAGTACTGCGGAAGCCGACCCGCCTCCAATTCGGGGAAGGCCGCTGTCACAGTGGAAGGTGAGCGGAAAGCACGCGAAAAACTGAGAACAGCATAGTCTGGCCCGGCGGCAGGCCCACTGCTATGACGCGCTGGGCCTTTGCCAGGGCTATCGTCGTATTGCCGCTGCCGGGGCCACCGGTGACGAGGACTGGATGACACTGGCTCCTATACGCCGATCACAAAGTGGATCCTATATGCCGGTCGCTGACACCCGGCAGGCTCCCCTACGACAGGAGCAGCGGCGTGGCTGCGACCAACACCAGGGCCCCCCACGCGAGCACGCCGAGGCTGATGACCTGGACCGCGACGTCGCTGGCATTCACGTCCTCTTCGACGCCGAGCAGCCGTTCGACACCGTGGTGGATCAGGACACCCGATGCGAGAAGCGCTGCGAACGCGATGAGCACGACAACCCAGATTTCACCGGCGAGCAGCGCCAGCGATGAAAGCCACAGCGGCACCGGTGCGATCCCCGCCACCGCATACGCGCCGCCCAGATCGCCGCTTGCCCCCTTGGCGACGCAGCCCCTGCGGATCACTCCGGCCATCAGCGGAACGCTGATCTGCTCCGCGATGAAGAACAGCAGCGCACCCAGCATCCAGGCGCCGAACGGTGCGCCCGGAAAGACGGTAGCGCCGACGCCCGATGCCGCCTGCAAAATCATCACCGGCGGAAGGATCGACAACGGCAACACGAGCATCAGGAACAGCTTCCTCTGACTCGGGTGCCTGCGCTGCACATCGTCCCAACCGCGATGGGTCGAAAAGAGCATCATCGGATATTGCATCAGATTCATGGTTCTCTACTCCTTATGCCGTTTGGACCCTGGGGCGCGCGGCGCGCCGAGTGATGCACATTCCAGCAGGTGCAGTTGGAATACTACTCGGCGCTTCTGGAATCGCAAGGAATGAACGCACGCGGGGCAATCGCCGCTTCCCGCAATCCGAAGCGAAAACGGGGCGATGCCCGTGACTGGCAGCTGCACGCACGTTTGTACGCTGTCGATCTTGGCACTGTCGAACGAGGTTGCGCAGAGGGCCGCCAAAGACTACGATGTGTATATAGTAATGGAATGATACACATCATGCGTACCAACATCGTGATTGACGACAAGCTCATGAACGAGACACTTCGCGCAACAGGACTGAAAACCAAGCGTGAAGCGGTGGAGCTTGGCCTTCGGACGCTGCTTCGCCTTCGACAGCAGGAAGAGATTCGCCGGTTTCGCGGAAAGCTCGACTGGCAGGGAGATCTTGACGCGATGAGGACGGACAAGTGATTTTGGTCGATTCCAGCGTTTGGATCGACTATTTCCGGGGAACCGTTACGCCCCCAACGGAAAAACTGGACTCGTTGCTTGGGGTAGAACCCATTGCCACAGGGGACTTGATTCTGACCGAGGTGCTGCAGGGCTTCACGAGCGAGCGCGACTTCAATAAAGCCAGAGCACTCATGACTTCGCTGATCGTGGTTGACCTGGGAGGGCAAGAAATTGCCATTCAAGCAGCCAGGAACTTTCGTTCGCTGCGAGCTCTGGGAGTAACGGTGCGAAAAACGATTGATGCCGTGATTGCGACCCGATGCATAGAAAGCGGGCTGGATTTGCTGTACAGCGACAGGGACTTTGAGCCGTTTGTCGAGCACTTGGGCCTCCGATCCGCCCTCACCGAAATCTAACGACGGAGGTCAGAGGTAGGCAGACAGCGCAGCTGGCTGCTTGTCCGCTGGGCCGGATTGTCTGGCGCTTGCTTCATCGAGCGTTCGTCCCCGCAGGGTCGGATTGCCGCTCCCAGGGCTCGATCTGCCCCTGACGAACGACAAAGAGAGGGTGACATTCCGGCTCATGACAACTGCGCCAATGTTCGTAGAGTGCAGGACTGCGCCTGGACAGCTTCTGCAGCAGGTGCCGCCACTCGTATGAGATTTGCCCATCCGTGACTGGCAACTGCACGCACGCTTGCACGCTGTCGATCTTGCTGCTGTCGAACGAATAGCCGCGCGCGACGGCCTCGCTATACACCCCGGCGAGATACGTGCTGATGGCGCAGACGGGGGCCGCATGGCTGCGGAAGCGGTCCAACTGCGGATGATTGCGGTAGCCCTTCGTCTCGCCCCGCAGCACGGCACGGGCGAGAAGCGCTTCCCGCCACAGCGCGACCAGGCCTTGCGGGTCGAGATACCTTGGATGCAATGACCAGAGTCGCATGGGGGTGTCGAATGTGGAGGTCACCGGCGCTGCGCCGCTTTATCGCGTAGCGGCGGGTGGACCGCAGGGTTATGCCTCGGTTTGCGTAGTAACGCAAATTCTTGACTTCCACAATTACTGTTACCACAATAAAGCCGATGAGCACGCACATTCTTTGGGATGAAGCCAAGCGGCAAGCCAACCTCAACAAGCATGGGTTGGTCTTCGTCGATGCAGTGATGGTGCCGGAGAGCCCCTATCGCCTCGATGTGGAGAGTGCGCGAAGCAGCGAACAGCGGATACAGTCGTTCGATGTGCTGGCAGTGCTGACGGTGGTGCATACGGTTCGCGAAGATGCCCTGCGGATTGTCAGTTTCCGACCAGCGAGTGAAGAGGAAAGGAGCGCTTACCATGGCTGGCTCGAAGAGGACTTCAATGGCAACCAATGAGATGCACGCCACTCGCAAAGGCGGCGAAAGCAACACCGACTTGGCGAAAGTACGAGCCGGGACGCCGTATGTCTGGGACGGCAAGAACGAGGACGAACGGCCGCTGACACGTGAAGAAATGCAGGCCGGAATCGAGGCGTACCGTAAGCAACGTGGGCGGCCCACTGGAAGTGACAAAGAGTCGACTACGATTCGTTTCGACCGAGACGTCCTCGCCGCCTTCCGTGCCGCTGGCCCCCCGAGTTCGACAGTTCAGGCCCAAAATGCCCGTTTTTGAGAAACCCGCCCCAGTAGTCATGCGGGTTTCAGCCCGTTTTTCCCAAAAGTCTTGTGGTGGCACGTTTGTAACATAAACTACCTTTCTTGACGGCGGATGCAGTACTGCTAAAGTGGCGGCATGTTCGTCAAGATCACCACCTCCGGCGGCCGCCGCTACGTCCAACTCGTCGAGTCCTACCGGGATGATGCCGGCCGGGTGAAGAAGCGCACTGTGGCGACCCTTGGCCGACTCGACCAGGTGGGCGGTGAGCTTGATTCCGTGATCAACGGACTGCTCAAGGTCTCCGGCCGAGAACCCCTGGGTGAGCGCCCTGCACCCCCTTCGGTCGCGTTCGAATCGGCCCGCGCGCTGGGCGACGTGTGGGCCCTTACCGAGCTGTGGAAGGAGTTGGGCTTCGGGGCGCTGCGTCGCGTGTTTCGCCGTACGCGCCACACGACCGATGTCGAGGCGCTCATCCGCGTGATGGTGCTCAACCGCCTGTGCGATCCGGACTCCAAGCTCGGCGTGCTGCGCTGGCTCGAGACGGTGGCGCTGCCCGAGGTCGACGTCAAAACCGTTACGCATCAGCAACTGCTGCGCAGCATGGACGCGCTGATGGATCACCAGGCGGCGGTCGATGCGGTGGTGACCGGCCTGCTGCGCCCGCTCGTCGATCAGGACCTGTCGGTCGTCTTCTACGATCTCACCACGATCCGCGCCGAGGGATTCACGACCGTGGCCGGCGACGTGCGCGCCTTCGGCATGGCGAAAGAGGGGCTCATTGCCCGCCAGTTCATGCTCGGCGTGGTACAGACGGCCGACGGGCTTCCGATCTACCACGAGGTGTTCGCGGGCAACGCCGCGGAGACGACGACGCTGCTCCCCACGCTCGCCACCGTGCTCGAGCGCTTCCCCGAAGTGCGCCGGCTCATCCTCGTGGCCGACCGCGGGCTGCTGAGCCTGGACAACCTGGAGGCGTTGGAGGCGGTGCGACTGGCGAACGGCGCACCGCTCGAATTCATCATCGCCGTTCCGGGCCGGCGCTATCACGAGTTCGCCGAGTTGCTCGACCCCTTCCAGCGCGCGCACTGCGCGCAGGCCGCCGAGGAGGTGACCGGCGAGCTCGCCTGGCAGGCGCGCCGGCTCATCATTGCCCACGATCCGGCCACAGCGGCGCAGCAGACGGCGCGGCGCAACGAGCAGATCGCCGCGCTCGTCAGCCAAGGCGAGCAATGGGCGGGCAAGCTCGTCGAGCAGGACGGCGGGGTCAAGCACCGCGGGCGCAAGCTGTCGGACAGCGGCGCGAAGGCGCGCTTCTACCACGCGGTGTGCGAAGCGCATCTGTCCAAGATCATCCGCGTCGATCTCAAGGCCGAGCTCTTCTGCTACGAGATCGATGAGACGGCCCGCGGACTGGCCAAACTCATGGACGGCAAGCTCCTGCTCGTGACCAACGCGCAGGAGCTCGCCCCCGCCGAGGTCCTCACCCGCTACAAGGCCCTCGCCGACATCGAACGCGGCTTCAAGGTGCTGAAATCCGAGATCGAGATCGGGCCGGTCTATCACCGGCTGCCCGAGCGCATTCGCGCGCACGCCTCGATCTGCTTCATGGCGCTCATCCTTCACCGGATCATGCGCACGCGCCTTCGTGCGGCGCACACCAGCCTCACCCCCGAGCGCGCGCTCGAGCAACTGCATCGCATCCAGCATCACCGCGTCCGACTCGGCGGCTCCGAGCCGGTAACCGGGGTGTCTTCCATCAACGCACACCAGAACGAGGTCCTCAGTGCCCTTCGGGTGAAAAAACCGGTCGCACCGCAGCAGCTGACGCTGTTGTAGGGGCACGTTTGAAAATCGTGCTTAACTAAATCAGATAGTTACGAGATTAACTGTCGAACTCGGGTGGCCCCGGCTGGCAGACACGCATGAATGCGGCGCTACGCGACTGGCTCAAGACTCACTCCGCAACGTAATGTCTGGGGCATAACGTGGCGCTTCAGCGGACGGCAAAATGTGCAGCATTTTGACGGTCCGCTGTAAGCAGTTGTTGACCGGGCTTGTTCAACAATCGGTTCATGTCGTGGCTCGCTTCGCGATCACGACATAACCTTAATCGTTAGGCTGCTGCCAGCGACTGAGTGATGTTTGTGACACGTGGGTTATCCAGTATGTTGCGCCGAAAGATCAGCACGTGACTATTGCTGTGCTTTGAGAAGCGGCTCAACTCAGCGACGACCTCAATGGGAATCAGTGCTGCGTAGAGAACGGAGAGGTTGGTGTCATATGCAACCGCTGCCAAAAAGTCAAATGGCCTTTGGTCAAGGTTGCGAATTGCGCTGAGCTGCGGCGAAGTATTGTGCGCTGTGAGCCGACGCCCTTTGATCTGGTATCGACGCCCACTTGGATCAGTAGCATCGAAGCCAGCTTGCGATTGACCCACAAGCGAAAGCCCGAGTACTTTTGATACCAAGGATTCAGTGTAATCAGCAACAGGATTATTTGAACTGCGAATAACGCCTCGCTCCTTGAGCGCTGACATGAGCAAGCAATAATTTGAAAGGAGCTCTTTGTCACTGAGCCCTGACCAGCGAGATTCTGGCTGATTGAGCTCGATCACGATTCCTCCAAAGTGCGCCTCATCGGCTCGGCATGGGTGGCCGTCTATGAAGCAGTCATGGCTATCGTATTTGCTTTTATTGTCTGCAATAGCAGCGCCGTAACCGCCAGATAGACCAAGATTAAAGAACTCCAGGAGCCGGCCGTCAGCTGATGTGGCCCTTGCCGCGCAGCCTCCGCATACATAGCGAGGATAGCGAGCGACCGCTTCTAAGGTTTTTCCGCAAATTGGACATTGATGCGTCATTGCAACCTAACGTGCTAGGTAAGGGGCGCTGCGCGACGCTTTATCGCGCAGCGTCCAGCGACCGGAGGGAGCGGCCTTGACCGGAATGTTAGGCATATGTGCGGACCAAGAAATACCCAGCAAGCGGGACAACTGCAAAAAGTACCAGCACACCAAGGCAGCCGGAAGGGGCGCCGCCGTTGCCCCGAGATGAATACTGCTCACGTGCTTGGGGGGGCTGACTTTTAAGCCACTTGCCATGACAGGTTTGGCAGAAAAACTTGGTTTTGTTGTTGCGCCAAGCCTCGATAGTGCGCTCTGTGTGTCGTGAGATTGCCCCGCAGCGTGCACATTGAAAATGCTTCTCCTTGGGCTGAGGTTTGGGAAGAAGCTTGCTTACAAAAGACAGCACAAGCACTGCAACAACTACGGCACCGAAGATTAGTTCAGGAGACATGGGTTCTATATGCCTAACGTATGGTCGACACCAAGTGTCGGGATAAAAGTGCTATCGGACACTGCGGATATCCCGCCGGCCGCTGACAAGCCGCTGTTTTGCAAGGTGGCATTCTGGCTCCCATATGTCATGGTGTCCGATATCGTGGAGAATCCGTCCTCCCTCTCTCCGTCCCCCTCGCCCGTTGCAACCGGGGCGCCGCGGCTGCTCGATCTCGTGCGCGAGCGCCTACGGTTGAAGCATTACAGCGTGCGTACCGAAAAGGCGTATCTGGGATGGATCAGACGATACATCATTCATCACGGGCGGCGCCATCCCGCCAACATGGGCAGGCGCGAGGTCGAGGCGTTTTTGACGTCGCTCGCGGTCGAGCGCGACGTGAGCGCGGCGACGCAGGGGCAGGCGCTGTCGGCGATCCTGTTTCTGTACCGCGAGGTGCTCGAGCAGCCGCTGCCGTGGCTCGACGAGGTGACGCGTGCGAAGCGGCCAGCGCGTCTGCCGTCGGTGCTGTTGCGTGCCGAGGTGCAGCGCCTAATCGCGGCGGCCGACGATCCGCTGAACCTGATCGTGTCCCTGCTGCATTGACCCGAACTGCGGAGCGCCATGAGGCACGCTCAATTCACTCGTGGCACGTCTTCGCTCTCACTGAAGGCAAGCGGCCGCCCAGTGTTCGAGAGCTACGACAGCTGACTCGGCTTCTTCGGCTGTAACGTTCGGAGCGTGCACGCCGAGGTAACGAAACTCGACGGCGTAGGGGGTCAGGCGCGTGAGCAGGTCGCGTGACACAGGCAGATCAATCTGATTCTGCCCGGAGAGCGCGGCGAGTTCGAGCAGATCGTGGGTGCGACGGAAAAACACGCCCCGTTGCACGAGAACTGCCTTGATGAACTTTTCCGCCGCCTGTTGCGCGTGGAACAGCATCGACTCGTGGGGCGACTCGGCCGACTTGCGGAGTATCAGGAAGGTCGTCCGGTCGCGCACCGCTGCGCGAAAGATTTCATTCGCCTGTTCAGTGTGCGGATTCATAAAGCACCCGGCCTTCGCGCGCCGCCCAATACACTGGGGTGCTCCACCAATCCTTGCGCTGCGCGAATTCCGGTTCGGTCAGAAGCATGAGGTCCACGCCGACGCCGAGGCTGCCGAGGGCGTCGCGAAGACACATATATTCTGCGGTGGCGTCGGGGATTTCGCGCTCGATCATCATGAGGTCGAGGTCGGATTCCTCTGTCGCGTCGCCGCGAGCGTAGGAACCGAAGACGATGACTCGCGTTGGCGCATGAGCCGCCCCTACCAGCCTCCGCACGGCCTTAGAGATCGATTCGTCGGTCAACATTGTCGTTCCTCGCGAGGGCTGTGGTGCTGAACGGCATTTTACGCTTTCACCGCCTCGAGCAGCTCCTTCACCCCCTGCACGCGCTGCTTGAGATTCGGCAGGCTCGCCTTGCGGATCAGCCGATCCGGACCGGACATCTTGGTGTTGCGGTCCTTCTGGATCAGGAAGATGACTTTTGCGGGGTCGATCGGCGCGTCGGAGTCGAACTGGACGCTGATCTGCGCGTCGCTCGCGTCGAGCTTCGCGACGCCGAACGGTTTGACGAGCAGGCGCAGGCGGTGGGTCTCGATCAGCGCCTGGGTCTGCGGCGGCAGCTCGCCGAAGCGGTCGATGAGTTCTTCCTGCAGGTTGCGCAGGTCGCCGTCGGATTCGCAGTTCGCGAGGCGCTTGTAGAGCGTCAGGCGTTCCTGCACGTCGGGGCAGTAGTCGTTCGGCAGCAGCGCCGGGGTGTGCAGGTTGATCTCGGAGACGACGTCGAGCGGCTGCGTCAGGTCCGGCTCCTTGCCGGCCTGCAGGTCGCGCACCGCGCGCTTGAGCATTTCGGTGTACAGGCTGAAGCCGACCTGCTGGATTTCGCCGGACTGGTTTTCGCCGAGCACTTCGCCGGCGCCGCGGATCTCGAGGTCGTGCATCGCGAGGTAGAAGCCGGAGCCGAGATCTTCCATCATCGTGATCGCTTCGAGGCGCTTCTGCGCGAGCGCGGTGGGCTTCGCGTGGGCGTCGGTCAGGAGATACGCGTAGGCCTGGTGGTGGCTGCGGCCGACGCGGCCGCGCAGCTGGTGCAGCTGGGCGAGGCCGAAGCGGTCGGCGCGGTTGATGATGATGGTGTTGGCGGTCGGGATGTCGATGCCGGTCTCGATGATCGTCGTGCACAGCAGCAGGTTCGCGCGCTGCTGCGTGAAGGTGCGCATCACGCGTTCGAGCTCGCGTTCCGGCAGCTGGCCGTGGCCGATGACGATGCGCGCTTCGGGCAGCAGTTCGGCGAGGTCGTCGCGCACGTTGTCGATCGTGTCGACCTCGTTGTGCAGGAAATACACCTGTCCGCCACGCTTGAACTCGCGCAGCACCGCTTCGCGGATGATTCCCTTGCTGTGACGGTGGACGAAAGTCTTGATCGCGAGGCGCTTTTGCGGCGCGGTCGCGATCACCGAGAACTCGCGCAGGCCTTCGAGCGCGAGGCCGAGCGTGCGCGGAATCGGCGTCGCGGTCAGCGTCAGGATGTCGATCTCGCTGCGCAGCTGCTTCAGCATTTCTTTCTGGCGCACGCCGAAGCGGTGTTCCTCGTCGATGATGACGAGGCCGAGGCGCTTGAACTTGACGTCCTTCTGCAGCAGTCGGTGCGTGCCGATGATGATGTCGACCTTGCCTTCGGCGAGCTGTTTCAGTGCGTCGGCCTGTTCCTTCGCGCTCTTGAAGCGCGACAGTTCGGCGATGCGGATCGCGAAGTCGGCGAAGCGGTCGGCGAAGGTCTGGTAGTGCTGTTCGGCGAGCAGCGTCGTCGGCGTCAGCACGACCACCTGTTTGCCGTCGGCGACGGCAACGAACGCGGCGCGCAGCGCGACTTCGGTCTTGCCGAAGCCGACGTCGCCGCACACCAGCCGGTCCATCGGCTGGCCGGATTTCATGTCGGCGACAACCGCGTCGATCGCCGCCTGCTGGTCGGGTGTCGTCTCGAAACCGAAGCCTTCGGCGAACGCGTCGAGGTCGTGCTGCTTGAAGTCGAAGCGATGGCCGGGGCGGGCGGCGCGCTGCGCGTACAGCGCGAGGAGTTCGGCCGCGGTGTCGCGCACCTGCAGCGCCGCTTTCTTCTTCGCCTTTTCCCACTGGCCGGAGCCGAGGCGGTGCAGGTCGACCGCTTCGGGGTCGGCGCCGGCGTAGCGGGTGATGACGTGCAGCTGCGACACCGGCACGTAGAGCTTGTCGCCGTTGGCGTATTCGAGATGCAGGAACTCGGTCTCACCCTCACCCAAGTCCATGTGGATCAGGCCGAGGTAGCGGCCGATGCCGTGCGACACGTGCACGACCGGGTCGCCGGGCTTCAGTTCGGACAGGTCGCGCAGCCAGCCTTCCATCGTCGCGGCCTTGCGCGCGTCGCGGCGCACGCGGGTGCGGCCGGTGGTCGCGTAAAGCTCGGACTCGGTGACGATCGCGATCTTCGCGCCCGGCAGCAGGAAGCCGTTCGCGAGCGGCCCGACGCCAAGCGCGAGCGGCTCGCCGGATATGAGGAAGCCGGCGAAATCCGCGCTGGCTGCCGGCCGGAGGCCGTATTCGCCGAAGAACTCGGAAATCGTCTCGCGCCGTCCCGGTGCGTCGGCGAGCACGAGGACGCGGCCGCCGCCGCGCGCCCAGTCGCCCACGAGGAGATCCTTCAGGCGATGCAGTGGATCGGTCGCCTTGCGTTCGACGGAAACGTCGGGGAGGGGAGTGGCGGCCGGTGACACCTCGCGGGCGGCTTCGGCTGAAATCTGGATCCGCGGGCGGTCCTTCAGCGCAGCGAAGAAGCTTTCCTGGCCGAGGAACAACGCCTCGGGCGGCAGCACCGGGCGGGTGCGGTCGCCTTTGAGGAAATCGTGGCGCGAGCGGGTGTCACGCCAGAATTCGTCGATCGCGGCCGGCACATCGCGGTGCAGCACGATTGCCGCGTCGGCTGGCAGGTAGTCGAACAGCGTCGCCGTCTCGTCGAAGAACAGCGGCAGGTAGTACTCGATACCGGCCGGTGCGATGCCGTTCGACACATCCTTGTACAGCGACACGCGCGACGGGTCGCCTTCGAACGCTTCGCGGAAGCGGCTGCGAAAGCGCGTGCGGCCGGCGTCGTCCATCGGGAATTCGCGCGCCGGGAGCATGCGGATCTCCGGCACCGGGTAGACGGTGCGCTGCGTGTCCGGGTCGAAGGTCTTGATGCTCTCGACCTCGTCGTCGAAGAGGTCGATGCGAAACGGCAGCGGCGCGCCCATCGGGAACAGGTCGATCAGCCCGCCGCGCACCGAGAACTCGCCCGGGCTGACGACCTGCGTCACGTGCGTGTAGCCGGCGACCGCCATCTGGGTGCGCAACTGGTCGACATCGAGCTTCGCACCCTGCTTCAGGAAGAAGGTGTAGGCGGCGAGAAAGGCCGGCGGGGCCATGCGGTACAGCGCGGTCGAAGCGGGCACGAGCACGACGTCGGCCTCGCCGCGGCTCACCGCGTAGAGCGTCGACAGGCGTTCCGAGATCAGGTCCTGGTGCGGTGAGAAGCTGTCGTAGGGCAGCGTTTCCCAGTCCGGCAGCAGGTGCGTGCGCAGCGCGGGCGCGAACCATGCGATCTCGTCCTGCAGGCGCTGGGCGTCGAGCGGGTTCGCGGTCACCAGCAGCAGGCAGGGGCCGCGCGTCGCGAGTTGGGCGATCGCCAGCGCGTCGGACGAACCGGCGAGCGCGGGCAGATCGAGCCGCATGCCGGGCTTCGGAAGGGAAAGCGCCGTGAGCTGGGGCAGCAGGGGGTCGAGCGGTCGGGACATCGGACGGGCGCGGCGAGACCGCGGAGAGACGGGTAAGGGCGGAATTATAGGGGATGGGACGAAGCGGGCTTGTCCGACTGGCCGGATCGCTCGATTTCATCGGCAACGGGCGGCGGCAACTTCGTGCGCAACCACTCCGCCGCGAGCAGCGCGAAGCGGTCGAGTGCGCCCGGTTCGGCAAAGTCTTCGCCGGCACCGTCGACGAGTTTCCAGTCGCGCGGGGCGCGGATGTGCTCCCAGGCGCGCAGGATCATGCCGAGGTGGAGATCTTCGCTGCCGATAATCATGCGCACAGGCACCGTCAGCGTGCCGAGCGGCGTCGCGCCGGCAAGGTCCGGGCGGCCGGCGCGGCACACGATCGCCGCGAAGCGTCCGGGGCCTTTCCATGCCGCCCGGATCGCCGCGCCGCTGCCGGTGCCGGAGGCGACCAGCCCGATCGCGAGGCCGGTGAGCGGCGGCTGGTGGCCGATCCAGTCGGCCACGGCGAGGATGCGGTTTGCCAGCTTCGGGACATTGAAACGCGCATCGGCGTCCCGCGTCTCTTCGTAGCGCGTCAGCAGGTTGATGATCAGCGTCGCGAAACCGGCGTCCTGCAGCGCGGCGGCGACTTTCGTTTCGCACGACTGGGTCGGCGTGCTTCCCGACGGGCGAAGAATCACCGCCAGGCCCCGCACGGTCGGCGCATGCGACAGCTCGCCGTCGAGCCAGACGCGCTCGGCGGGAATGCTGATGGTGGTGTGGCGCAGCTTCACTTCGGGCCTGGGAATGCTGTCAATACGGCTGTCAATACGGCTGTCAATACGGCTGTCAATACGCCGGGGCGCAGGCGGCGAGCATGGCACGGTGCGGGTAGCGCGGCAACATCGGCTATCAGGCCACGCGGTGGATCGGGACCGGAATCCGGCGCGAGCCGAACGGTTGCTCGAAACGGGCGAAGCGGCCGGCCAGTGGCGTCCCGCAGGCCAGGCATGCGCCGCTGTCGTCGAGCGCATAGCCGAGAATCTCGTACCAGTCGCGCTCGATGACTGCCTTGCCGCATCCGGTGCAGCGCGTCGTGCCGCCATCGACGTCATGCACGTTGCCGGTATAGACGTGCCGCAGGCCCTGCGCGAGCGCAATGCGGCGCGCGCGCGTCAGCGTCGCGGGCGGTGTTGGCGGCGTGTCGGTGAGCTTGAAATCCGGATGGAAGGCGGTGAAATGCAGCGGCACTTCGGTCCCGAGTTCCTTCGCGACCCAGTTCGAGAGCGCCTGCAGCTCGGCGTCCGAATCGTTCTCGCCAGGGATCAGCAGCGTCGTGATCTCGACCCACACGTCGGTTTCATGGACCAGCCATTTCAACGTGTCGAGCACCGGCTGCAGGTGCGCGCCGCACAGCTTGACGTAGAACTCGTCGGTGAAACCCTTGAGGTCGACGTTGGCCGCGTCCATGTGCGAGAAAAGGTCGCCGCGCGCGACTTCGGTGACGTAACCGGCCGTGACGGCAACGGCCTTGAGGCCGAGCGCGTGCGCTGCATCGGCGACGTCCACGGCGTATTCGGCGAAGATCACCGGGTCGTTGTACGTGAAGGCGATGCTGCGGCAACCCCACTCGACCGCGGTCCGGGCGATCTCGTCAGGAGACGCCTGGTCCATCAGCCGGTCCATGTCGCGCGACTTCGAGATGTCCCAGTTCTGGCAGAACTTGCACGCGAGGTTGCAGCCCGCGGTGCCGAACGAAAACACGCTGGTGCCGGGATAGAAGTGATTGAGCGGCTTCTTCTCGATCGGGTCGATGCAGAAGCCGGAGCTGCGCCCGTAGGTGGTCAATACGATGGCGTCGGACTCGCGCATGCGCACGAAGCACGCGCCGCGCTGGCCTTCATGGAGTTTGCAGTAGCGCGGGCATACATCGCACTGGATGCGGCCGTCGTCGAGCTTGTGCCAATGGCGTCCTGGATGGTTCATCCGTATTCTCACCGCCGCAGCCGGCCATCGCAGCCCGCCGCGGCCATCAAAAGGTGAAAGCGCACCGCCGCCCGTGTCTCGATTCCCCAACCGGGTTGTCGGCCGCGTCATTCGCACCATTTACGGACGGTGTAGGTCGCGGCCAGAAGATTGCCCGTGGGGTGATCCGGCGCCAGTCCGGCCTTGCGTTTGAGCGCCGCGACGAACTCGCGCGGCTCCGGAAGCTGGTTCCACACCTGCGGCAAAAAAGTCGCGCTGCGGCAGCCGCCGGAAAGAATCAGGCCGTCGATGCCGGGCCGCAATTGGCGCAGCAGATCGGCTTCGTCGGTGAATTCGAGGAACTGCGGTTCCGATAGCAAAGACACTTCGATCCGGATGTCGTTCAATTCGTCAGCCGAAACCGGGAGAAAGCGCGTGTCCCGCGTGGCGGCGGCCACGGCGTTGGCGGCGACGTCTTCGCCGAGGGCGCGTTGCGGGCGCAGGCTGCCGATGCAGCCGCGCAACGCGTCGTAGAGCTTGAGCGTCACGAAGGTCGCGCCCCGTTGCGCGAGCCGCGCGTCGTCGGCGAGCGGTTCGTCCGTGAGTCCGAAGTGCCGTTCGAGGGCGCGGCGTGCGTGGGCGAGCAGCGTCCGGCCCAGTTCAGTGTCGGGCAGCGTGGGCATGAGCGTGGGACTGCGAAAACGCGATGCTGGCGTAGCCGACGACGCGGGAGCGGTCGCCGGCGGTATCGCCCGAGTTGCGCAGGTCGAGCAGGTGCGGCTCCAGGCCGTGTTGTGCCGCGGCGCGCAGCAAACCGTTGACCGGCGTCGCACCGCACGCCTGCTCGTGGTCGATTCCGCTGCGAAGCGTCAGGATCTGGTCGACCGTGGCGCGGTCGCAGCTCTGTGCCTGGCCGTACGGGTGGTAATGCGACAGATCGGAGCTGATCACGATCAGCGTCTCGGGGCCGCCCCACAGCGTTTCGATGATCTCCGCTACCGCTTCGGTGCTGGCGTTCCCGACGAGCAGCGGAACCAGTTCGAAGGCGTCGAGCACCGTCTGCAGGAAAGGCAGCTGGACTTCGAGACTATGTTCGGCGGCGTGCGGGCGATCGTCGACGACGACGTCGGGGCGCGCCTGGAGCGCCTCCCAGTCGCCGCGACTCATGGGGATCTGCCCGAGCGGCGTCGAGAAGAATTGCGCGGCCGGCAGGGCGAACGCCCTGACCGCCATGCGGTGCGCCGGGCCCAGGAGCACGACGCGGCGTACCACGTCGCGCAGCCCGGCCAGATTCGCGTACGCCGACGCCGCGACGGGGCCCGAATAGACGTAGCCCGCATGGGGCACGATGAGGGCTTTCGGTGCGGACACCGTTTCGAGCGGCACGGCAGCCGCCAGCATTTCTCCGATCTGCGCGCGCAATGCGTGCGGATCGTCCGGATAAAAGTAGCCGGCAACCGCCGCCGGCCGAATCGAAGCAGTGGCCATGGAATTCCTCGTTGGGGTGCGAGCACAGGAACCTGCTGCAATTATAGGCCGGTGCCGGATAGCGCGTGCCAGGCGGTGCCGGCTGCGAGGCCGAACCCGATTGCACTCATGCCGCGGAAAATCCTCTTGCCCAGCTCGCGTCCGCCGAGGACGACGGCGAGCACCGTCTTGAAGCCGAGATTGGCCATCATCGCCACGCCGATCGCGATCGCTGCCGCGTCGGCAGCGAGTTTCTCGAGGGAAAACAGGCGCATGCTCGACAACGCGATTGCGTCCATGTCGGCGAGGCCCGACACGGCAGCGAGCGCGTACAAGCCGTGGGTGCCGGCGATGTCGGACAGCCACGCCGAAACGAACAGGATGACCGCGTACAGCGCACCAAAACCGAGCGCCGCGCGCAGCTCGGTGGGGTTGCGCGTCTGCGGGAGCACCGCCTCGCTGCCGGCCGGAATCCGCCAATCCCAGATCAGCGTTCCCATGCCGAGCACCAGCCCCGGCAGGACCACGATCGCGAGCTTGGCGAGGAGCCCGGGTGCAACGACTGCGGCGATCAGCGCGATCCGGATCATCATGACGACGTTCGCGAGCACGATCACCAGCGCCGCCACCGGGGCCGAGGCCGGCGTGACGCGACTGTTGCGGGCATGGATCAGCGTCGTCGCGGTGCTCGACGCGAGGCCGCCGGCGATGCCGACCAGCGCCGCTCCATAGCGCGCGCCGACAAGCCGGAGGATCGCGTAGCCGGCGAAGCCGAGTCCCGATATCAGCACCACCATCCACCACACCTGGCGGGGGCTGACTGCGCCCTGGGGATCGATCGGGCGGTCCGGGAGGATCGGCAGGATCACGAGCGAGAGCACGCTGAACTGGATGATCGAGATCCAGTCCTTCGACTCGAGCCGGGTGGCGATGCCGCGCAGCTCGGCCTTGAAATACAGCAGGATCGTCGTCGCCACTGCGAGCATCACCGCGATCGTCGCATGGCCGAGCCACACCGCCGTGCCGAGGCAGTAGCACAGCAGCAGGGCCGCGACCGAGGTGGTGCCCGGATCGGTCGCGTCGGGATGGCGAAGATAGGCTGCGATGATCATCACCCCGACGATCGCGAGGCCGAATACGAAAGGCGCGACGCTGTCGAAATGCTCGCCGAGCATGCCGATCAGCGCGCCGAGCAGGCCGACCAGTCCGAACGTGCGCAGGCCGGCGCGGGCCGAAGCGACGCGCTCGCGCTCGAGGCCGATCAGCAGCCCGATCCCGATCGCGATCAGGAAAGCCTGAATCTGTGCCGCGTCGAAAGGCTTCGAGAAAGGCATGCCGTCACTCCCGGTTTTTCTTGCAGGTCTTCGTGGTATTGCATGCCGACTGGTTCGTTACTCTATTCGATTCATGCGGACGGTGAAACGGTGCGCCGTGCGACAGAGGCCCGCGACGATGCCGTGGCCGAATCGTTACGTGTATTCTGGCGGTTCGCGCACCGACCTCGTCGATTCGCCGTAATTCAGCAGACATAATGGAGCATGAGTGGATTCATTTTTTTGGCTGGCGAGAGACGCGAAATGAGCAACTCGCTGCGTCTCGCAATCAACGGTTATGGCCGGATCGGGCGTTGTTTCCTGCGCGCGCTGTACGAGTCGCCGCTGAAGAACACGCTGCAGATCGTGTCGATCAACGAGCCGGCCGACCTCGCGACCATTGCCTACCTGTCGCGCTTCGATTCCACGCACGGCGTTTTCCCGGGAAAAATCGGGACCGGAGCCGATTGCCTGATCGTCGACGGGCGCGAGATCGGCGTCACGCATGCCTCTGTGCCCGAGGAGGTCGACTGGAAGGGGATCGGCGTCGACCTGCTGATCGAATGCTCGGGCTGCTACACGCAACGCCATGATTTCGATCGCTTCCTCGACGCGGGGTGCGAACGGCTGCTGATCTCGCAGCCCGGACGCAGCGCGCAGGACGTCGATCTCACGGTCGTGTATGGCATCAACCACGGCGAGCTTGGCAGCCATCAGCGCATCGTGTCCAACGCCTCGTGCACGACGAACGCGGTCGTACCCGTCCTCGACCAGTTGCACCGCGCGTTCGGCATCGGCCATGTTTTCCTGACGACGCTGCATTCGGTGATGAACGACCAGCCGCTCATCGATGGTTATCACCAT
Source organism: Aromatoleum bremense (assembly GCF_017894365.1). Classification (NCBI taxonomy): domain Bacteria; kingdom Pseudomonadati; phylum Pseudomonadota; class Betaproteobacteria; order Rhodocyclales; family Rhodocyclaceae; genus Aromatoleum; species Aromatoleum bremense. Next base: position 4,197,161 of record NZ_CP059467.1, on the reverse strand, counting down.
TCGGATCTGCGGCGGACGCGCTCGGCCATGCAGTCGATGATTCCGGTCGGGACCGGGCTCGCCCAGGGCGTCGAACGCTTCCTGCCGCAACTGGCGGGACGGGTGCAGGCCAAGGCGATCCGCGTGCCGATCCTCAACGTCTCGGCGATCGACGTCGTCGTCGAACTCGGCTGCGACGCGACATCCCGGGAAATCAACCTGCTTCTCTCGGAAGCCGCAGCGGCGCAGCCGGGCCTGATCGCCTATTCCATCGATCCGCACGCATCGATCGACTTCAGCCACAACCCGCACTCGGTCATCGTCGACGGCAGCCAGACGCGCATCAACGGCCCGCGCCTCGCGAACCTGCTGCTGTGGTTCGACAACGAATGGGGCTACGCGAACCGGATGCTGGAGGTGGCGAATTACTGGGGCGAGCGGTTCGGCTGAGGGGCGCCGCGTAGTGCGCGACACGAAGTTGCGCAAAAGCCCAAAAAAACGAAATTCCCTGCTCGGCAAGCGCGCGTATTCTGACGTCTCCAACCCGATACGGATGACTGTCATGAACCTGTCCCAGGCCCTGCTAACCGCGCTGCGCGATCACGGCGCACGCGAGATATTCGGCATTCCCGGCGACTTCGCGCTGCCGTTCTTCAAGGTCATCGAAGAGTCCGGCATCCTGCCGCTGCACACGCTCAGCCACGAGCCGGGCGTGGGATTCGCGGCGGATGCGACGGCGCGCTATCGCTGCTGCCTGGGCGTCGCTGCGGTGACCTACGGAGCGGGTGCGCTGAACATGGTGAACCCGGTCGCCGGTGCGTATGCGGAAAAATCGCCTGTCGTCGTCATTTCCGGTGCGCCCGGCGCGGGCGAGTCACGTTCCGGGCTGCTGCTTCATCATCAGGCCAAAACGCTGGACTCGCAGTTCGAGATCTATCGCGAGATCACCTGCGACCAGGCGCGTCTGACCGATGCGCGCAGCGCTCCGCGCGAAATCGCGCGCGTGCTGGCGAGCTGTCTGCGCGAATCGCGGCCGGTCTACATCGAGCTGCCGCGCGACATGGTCGGCGTGCCGTGCGAGCCGGTGATCCCGCTCGTGCCTCCCGCGCCGGACCGTGAAGTGTTATCGGCATGCGTGGACGAGATTCTCGTGCGCCTGCGCGGCGCCACGTCGCCGGTGCTGATGGTGGGGGTCGAAGTGCGCCGCTTCGGGCTTGAAGCCAAGGCGGCGGAGCTCGCGCGACGGCTCGGAGTGCCGGTCGTGACCAGCATCCTCGGCCGCGGGCTGCTCGCCGGAACGGATGCGCCGCTCGTGGGCACCTACCTCGGCGTTGCCGGACAGCAGCAAGTGACCGATCTCGTCGAGCAGTCGGATGCGCTGCTGCTGCTCGGCGTCATCATCTCGGACACGAATTTCGGCGTGTCGTCGAAGCAGATCGACCTGCGCAAGACGATCCAGGCGCTCGACCGTCGTGTCACACTCGGCTACCACACGTATCCGGAGGTGCCGCTCGCGGCGCTGGTCGACGCCCTGCTCGAGCGCCTCGACGGGCCTGCCCCCGCGGTGCGTTTCGATCCGCCACACTACCCGCGCGGGCTGCAGGCCGACGACGCGTCGATCACCCCGAACGACATCGCGCTGGCGATCAACGACCTGATGGACGCCCACGGCCGGATGCCGATCGCGGCCGATGTCGGAGACTGCCTGTTCACCGCGATGGACATCGAGCCGACCGCGCTCGTCGCGCCGGGCTACTACGCGACGATGGGATTCGGCGTCCCCGCCGGCCTCGGGCTGCAGGCAGCATCCGGTGAGCGGCCGCTGATCCTCGTCGGGGACGGCGCGTTCCAGATGACCGGCTGGGAACTCGGCAACTGCCGCCGCTACGGCTGGGATCCGATCGTGATCGTGTTCAACAATTCTTCCTGGGAGATGCTGCGCACTTTCCAGCCGGAATCGGCATTCAACAACCTCGACGACTGGGGCTTCGCGGCGATGGCGGACGGGCTCGGCGGCGACGGGGTGCGGGTCGGTACGCGCGCGGAACTGAAGGCGGCGCTCGACCATGCGCTGGCGACGCGGGGACGTTTTCAGTTGATCGAGGCGATCATCCCGCGCGGCGTGCTTTCGGACACGTTGTCGCGCTTCGTCGCCGGCGTGAAGCGGTTGTCGCAGAAATAACAGCGGCGCCGGCGCCGGGCGAGGGGTTGTCTTGGCGGGAGCCGGCATCGCGCGGGTAGAATCCGCGCCATGCAGAACTTTCAGCCTCGTCATTTCGCAATCGTCCCGGCGGCCGGCAACGGCAGCCGCATGGCAGCGTCCCGGCCGAAGCAGTATCTTCCGTTGCTCGGCAAGCCGCTGATTTTCCATTCGCTTGCCGTGTTGTGTGCCGCGCCGGCGATCGACAAAGTGTTCGTCGTGCTTTCGGTCGACGACGCCGAGTGGCGTCGTCACGACTGGTCCTCGCTCGGCCCGAAGCTGGTGCCGCTTTTTTGCGGCGGCGCGACGCGGGCCGACAGCGTGCTCGCAGGGCTGCGCGCGGCCGCCCATGAGGTCGAGCCATCGGACTGGGTGCTGGTGCACGACGCCGCGCGCCCCTGCCTTGCGCCGTGGCACATCGAGAAGCTGATCCGGGAACTCGCGCGCGACGAGGTCGGCGGCCTGCTCGCCGTGCCGGTCGCCGATACGCTGAAGCGCGCCGGCGAACACCGGCAGGTGCTCGCCACCGTGCCGCGCGAAAACCTGTGGCAGGCGCAGACGCCGCAGATGTTCCGCCATGTGATGCTGCGCCGCGCGCTGGAAGCGGCGACGCACGTCACGGACGAGGCCAGCGCGATCGAGGCCGCGGGCCTGCATCCGCGACTCGTCGAGGGCGACGCGACGAACCTGAAAGTCACTTATCCGCTCGACCTGCACCTGGCCGAGTGGATCCTCACGAACCGGGAAGGCTGAAGTGAAAGCTCCATTCCGTATCGGCCAGGGGTTCGACGTGCATGCGCTGGTGCCGGGGCGGGCGCTGATCGTCGGCGGCGTGCACATCCCGTTCGAGCGCGGCCTGCTCGGGCATTCGGACGCCGACGTCCTGCTGCACGCGCTGACCGACGCGCTGCTCGGCGCCGCCGGCCTCGGCGACATCGGGCGACTCTTTCCCGACACCGACGCGGCGCACGCGGGCGCCGACAGCCGCATGCTGCTGCGCGAAGCGTTTGCGGCCGTGCGGGCCGCGGGTTTCGGCGTCGTGAACGTCGACGCGACGGTGATCTGCCGGGCGCCCCGGATCCTCCCTCATGCGCCGGCGATGGTCGCGAACATCGCCGCCGACCTGGGCATCGACCCGGCGGCGGTCAATATCAAGGGCAAGACGACCGAAAAGCTCGGTTTCACCGGTCGCGGCGAGGGCATCGCGGCCCAGGTCGTCGCGCTGCTGATGCGACAGGGCGATGAAACCTGATCCCGCTGCGACGGGAAAAACTTCACGCGTATTCTTCGCGCTGTGGCCGGGCGCCCGCGTCGCGAGGCGCCTGCATGAACTCGGCGCCGAGGCGCACGCGGAATGTGCCGGGCGCCGGACGCGATGCGAGACGCTGCACCTGACGCTCGCGTTCATCGGCGACGTGTCGCCGCAGCGCCTCGCCGACCTGATCGCGGTCGGGAATTGCGTCGAGGCGACCCCGTTCACGCTGCGGCTGGACTGCCTCGGTGGCTGGCGCCACAACCGCATCGTCTGGGCCGGCGCGCAGATCTGTCCCGCGCCGCTGGCCGGACTCGTCGAGCGACTCAACGGCGCGCTTGAAGCCGCCGGTTTTGCCGTCGAGCGGCGCCCGTTCGCGCCGCACGTGACGCTGCTGCGCAAGGCGCATACGCAGGTTTCCGCGCGCTGCGTGGAACCGATCGACTGGCGCGTGGGCGGCTTCGCCCTCGTCGAGTCCTTGCAGACCAGCGCCGGCGCACATTATCGGACGCTCAGGGAATGGCGAGCCGGAGAGGGCGAGGGCGACCGGTGCGCCGGGAAAAGCGGCTGACGCCGCTCCCGCGATCGTTTCAGGCCCAGTGGGCCGGCCAGGTGCGAGCGAAGTATGGCAGCGCTTCGACCCGCTTCATCCACGCTGCAAGCCGCGGGCCGATCCGTGCGCCGATTTCCACGTCCGGCTTCCTCTTCTCGATTCGCAGCGCCAGCGCAATCAACGGGTAGAGCGTGAAGTCCGCCGCGGACAGTTCGCCCGCCAGCGTGTCGCCCGCGATCATCGTTTCCCACAGGCCGAGTTCGCGCGTGAAGGCGTCGCGCGAGCGTGCGATCGTTTCCTGCTGCCATTCCGCTTTCGGCGTATAGAGCACACTTGCGACGAGTTCTTCCAGCGGGTTCGCCAGATACTGGTCGGCTTCGCGGACCATGCGGCGGATCAGCGCGCGTTGCCGGATGTCGCCCGGAAACAGCAGCGGCGTTTCGTCGTAACGTTCGTCGAGATATTCGAGGATCGCCGCCGACTCATAGAGAGCGAGCCCGTCATCGACGATTGCCGGTACTTTCTGGCGCGGGTTGATCGCCGTGTACTCGGGTTTTTTCAGGTCTCCCGCATCGAACGACAACGCCTTGAGTTCGTACCGCAGATGCTTGTGTTCGAGTGCCAGCCAGACGCGCCAAGCATAAGGCGAACCGGCGCCGTAGTAGAAACAAAGAGCCATTTCCGAACCTCCCACGCTTTGGAGACCTGCAAACGTCTTGCGCATCCCGCCCCTGCGGCGGGCGACTCCGCCCGGCAACCGTATGGGCGGCCTGCCTGCAGTGCAGGATGCCGTGTTGCGTCCTAAAATGAAATATCGGCAGAAAATGAGGGGCCGCAGGGGGTAGGCGGAGCGCGTTGAAAGTCCCATTCGAGGGCGACAACAAGACCCGCTGCCCGGATCCTGAATCCAGGAGAACCATCATGGCAATCGCATCAAAACTCCAGGAGTACATGAGCGAACACGGCTTGCGGTACGACGTCCTGACGCATCCGCATTCCCACAACAGCATGGAAACCGCCCAGCTGGCGCGGGTACCCGGCAATTGCCTGGCGAAATCGGTCGTGCTCGAAGACGATGACGGCTTCCTGATGGCCGTGTTGCCGTCCACCCAGCACGTGCAGCTCGGCTGGCTCAGCAAGGCGATGCAGAGCAACTTGCGCCTGGCGTCCGAGGACGAACTGTCCGCCCTGTTCGCCGATTGCGAACCGGGCGCGGTCCCGCCCGTCGGCAGCGCGTATGGCATGCGGATGGTCGTCGACGACACCTTGGCCGAGCAGCCGGAGATCTACTTCGAGGGTGGCGATCACGAGAAGCTGATCCAGATGAGTGGAGAGGATTTCATGAGGATGATGGAAGAGGCGAAGCACATCCGGTTCGGCGAGCATTACTGGCGGCATTGAGCGGCCGCCTTCGAGCCGAATGAATGCGGGGCGCCAGGCGCCCCGCGGCTCTTCGAGGTCACGCATGGTGCGACCCCATCGTCTCATGAACAGAGACGTTCGAAGAATCAGGCTTGGTCAGGAATTCAGAGAAACAGGCACGACCCCAGCCGCTCGCGCAGCACGGGCTCGGGTTCCTTCGTGTAGTCCTTTTCGAAACGATCGGTGATCAGCTGCGCTGTCGGCGTGTCGAGCACCGAATTGAGCATGCCCATGAAGGCGGGCGGCGCGAATACGATTGCACGGCTGAACTCGTTCTTGGCTCGCCCTAGGTACAGTTCCTGCGCAAGTTGTTGCGCGAACACCTTTGCTTCGTGGGTTTTGGGGATGGTTTGCGGCTGTCTCGAACCTTGCCCGTTGCCTACCGACGCCATGCTGCCGGAACGGTCGGTCACAAGTTCGGAATTCTTCTGTCGGCTTTCCGGATGGATCAGTTCCTTCACCAGTGTGAGTCCCTTGTTCGGACCGAGGTTTGCATAGAGCTTCGCCAGGCTGGCATTGGCAACCAGTATCCAGGTTATAACCATGAATCGTCCTCCGAAAGATAGATCGGGTGGTCTGCCGGTTATGGCTCTTCCAGCTTAGACGGACGCCAGATACGTAGCAAACGCATTTTGCTGTGAGCGTCAACCGATCACTCCGGGCCCGCCAATGACGCCTGTCCTGGAGGAGTACTATTCCAATGAATTTATTTATTAATCATTTGGAATATTTTCGGAGCCCGATCGGTCAGAATGTTCTCATCGCCCCACCGGTCGCCCGACTGGGGGCGATAGACGATGAGCAGGCGCTTGAGGGCGTTCATGATCGACCGGAACCGGACCCATCGACGGTGCGTGGCTGGACCCCGCAATGGCGTCGCCGTTCGTCGCGGACGCGGCGCTCGCCGGCGGCGAGGTCCAGCCTGTAGAAGCGCGACAGCTGTTCGTACACGCGGGGAAGTTCCTGCTCGAGAAGGCAGGGGGTCTCGAAGAACGCTTCGGAGGCGACCGCGAAGAACTCGCCCGGACTGTCGGTGCCATACGGGTCGAGCAGCGTTTCCTCGCCCGCGTCGACCTGTCCGCAAAAACGCCGGTAGGCGTCGGTGAACACGTTGGCCCAGGCCGCTCTGCTCATGCCTCGCGGCAGCAGCGGCAAGCCGTCGACGTCGCCGTTCTGCATGTCCAGCTTGTGTGCGAACTCGTGGATGACGACGTTTACGCCTTCCGGCCCTTCGCCCTCGCGATGCCACGACACGAGCACCGGGCCGCCTTCCCACGCTTCACCGAGGACTTCGTCGTCGTATTCGTGCACGACGCCGGCGTCGTCCGTTTCATGCCGCGGAATCACGAAATCGCCGGGATAGACGACGACGCCGACCCAGCCGCGGTAGGCATCGAGACCGACGTGCAGGATCGGCAGGCAGGCCTGGAGGGCGATCGCGAGCATCACCTGGTCGGTGAGTGCCATGCCGTGGGCGCCGTGGAACTGCTTTTCCGCGAGGAACTCGCGCGCGAGCTGCCGCAGGCGCTCGCAGTCGGCAGGTTCAAGATAGTCGAGAAATGGCAGCTTCTTCTCGACGCCGGTCCATAACGCGTCCGGCACCCGTATCGCGGCCAGCCGGCGTGCCTTCCGCCATTTGCGCAGGAAATTCAGCATCGTGTTCAGCCGGCGGGTTTGCGCGTCGTCAGGAAAATGCCGGCGAAAACCAGCGCGATTCCGGCGAAGTGGAACGGCTGCGGCCGCTCGCCGAGAAAGATCGCCGCGAGCAGCGCCGTGAACACCGGCATCAGGTGGATGAACAGGGACGCGCGGCTCGGCCCGACTGCCGCAACGCCGGCGTTGAAGAACACGTAGCCGAGAAAGCCGGGAAAGATGCCGGTGTAGAGAATGCCCGCGAACGCTGCCGGTGACGGATCGATGAGCCTCCCCCCGGCGATCTCCCACGCATACAGCGGCGCGAGCCCCGCGACGCCGACGGCGGTGAAGGCGGCGAGCATCAGCATCGGATCGATGCCGGCGGGCCGCCATTGCAGCCCGACCGTGTAGAGGCCCCAGGTCAGCACCGCGAGCAGCATCCACAGGTCGCCGGTGTTGAGGCTGAAGCCGAGCAGCGTCGCGAGGCTGCCGCGCGCGACGATGATCATCACGCCGACGAGCGACACGACGACGCCGGCTGCTTCGAGGCGCGTCAGCCGCTTGCCGAGCAGCAGGAACGCCAGCGCAATCGTCGCCACCGGCGTGAACGAATTGAGCAGCGTCGCGCTGGTTGCGGTGGTGTATTGAAGCGCGATGTACGCGAAGGTGTTGTAGCAGCCGACGCCGATGAAGCCGAGCACGACGACCGCACGCCAGTGCGCCTTGAGGCGGGGCCATTGCGCGCGCAGATGGGGCAGCGCGAACGGCAGCGTCAGCGCGAATGCGATGGTCCAGCGCCAGAAGGCGAGGGTCATTGGCGGAACGGCTTCGCGCAGGCCACGGCCGATCACCATGTTGCCCGCCCAGAACAGCGAAGTCAGCGTCAGGAGCAGATAGGGGCTGGCAAAGCGCTTTTTCATTGGTCTTGTCACCGTGGCAGGCCGGTGATGATGGCACAGCGCGGAATCGTCTGCAGCCGGGCGAAGATGAGAGCCGATATGGGATAATCCGCCCATGGTCTCCGTCACGCATGCCATTTCACAGAACGACGCTGTTCCGCCGGTCGAGTTGCTCGCCGATGGTCTGGGCGCCGACGATCGCGCACTGATCGAAAAAGCCCTCGAACTGGCCGAGGGCGTCTACGAAAACCACGTGCTCGGCACCGGCGAGTCGGTGTGGACCCACGCGATAGGGATGGCGCTGATCGCCGCGTCGCTGCGGCTCGACGTCGAAACGCGCGTGGCCGCATTACTGTTCGCCGTCGGCGACTACGTCGAGGACCCGATCGAGACGGTGACGGCGCGCTTCGGCGAGGGGGTCGCGCGTCTCGTCGAGGGCCTGCGCAAACTCAACGGCCTGCGCCTGCTCACACGCATGACGGCGACCGCGACGGCACCGGAGATCCGCGCGCAGACCGAAGTGCTGCGCAAGATGCTGCTGGCGATGGTCGAGGACATCCGCGTCGTGTTGCTGCGGCTTGCGTCCCGCACGCAGACGCTGCGTTATTTCACCGAACAGAAAGGCGAAGTCCGCACCGACGTCGCGCGCGAGAGCCTCGACATCTATGCCCCGCTGGCGAACCGGCTCGGCGTGTGGCAGCTGAAGTGGGAGCTGGAAGACCTGTCGTTCCGCTTCCTCGAGCCAGAGACTTACAAACGGATCGCGAAGATGCTCGACGAGCGTCGCGTCGAGCGCGAGAACTTCATCCAGGAAGCGATCGAACGGCTCAAGCGCGAAATCGCCGCGGTCGGCATCAAGGCCGAGGTGTATGGGCGGCCGAAGCACATCTACAGCATCTACAACAAGATGCGCGCGAAGCGGCTCGACTTCTCGCAGGTGTACGACATCCGCGCGCTGCGGGTGCTGGTCGACAGCGTGCGCGACTGTTACACGGTGCTGGGCATCGTGAACCAGATCTGGCAGCCGATCGGCCAGGAGTTCGACGACTACATCACGAAGCCGAAGGGCAACAACTACCAGTCGCTGCACACCGCGGTGCTCGCCGGCGATGGTCGCGCAGTCGAAGTGCAGATCCGCACGCACGACATGCACAAGCATGCTGAACTCGGGGTCGCGGCACACTGGCGCTACAAGGAAGGCAAGGGGCACGGCGGCGATTACGACGAGAAAATCGCACTGCTGCGCAGCCTGCTGTCGTGGCGCGACGAGATTGCAGATTCGGCCGACTGGGTCGAGAAGTTCAAGCGCGCCTCGCTCGACGACGCGATCTACGTGCTGACGCCGCAGGGCAAGGTCGTCGATCTGCCGCGCGGTGCGACGCCGATCGATTTCGCGTACCGCCTGCACACCGACCTCGGCCACCACTGTCGCGGCGCCAAGGTCGACGGGCACCTGGTGCCGCTCAACACGCGGCTCGAGAACGGCCAGACGGTGGAGATCACCGCGGCGAAGGAGGGCGGTCCGTCGCGCGACTGGCTCAACGCCACGCAGGGCTATGTCGCGACGGGCCGCGCGCGCACCAAGATCAAGCAGTACTTCAATCAGCTCGAAGAGAACGAGCTGCTCGCGCGCGGGCGCAGTGTCATCACGAAGGAAATGCAGCGCGAGGGGCAATCCCAGGCCAACATCGACGAGATTGCGGGCAAGCTCGGCTTCAAGAACGCCGAGTCGATGTTCGTCGCGGCCGGCCGCGGCGAAGTGGGGCCGCGCGCGGTCCATCTCGCGCTGCGCGACACCGGGGAGCCCGCGCCGGAGGCGGCCGATTCCGGCATGGTGATCGGCCAGAGCCGCGCCGGTGATTCGAGCGACAAGATCCTGATCGTCGGAGTCGGCAAGCTCCTGACTTCGCTCGGACGCTGCTGCAAGCCGGCGCCGCCGGACGCGATCGAAGGGTTCGTCACGCGCGGTCGTGGCATCTCGATCCATCGCGTCGATTGCCGCGATTTCCAGCGCCTCGCGAAGAGCCACGCGGAGCGGGTGATCAAGGCGGACTGGGGCGAGCAGGCGTACAACAACCGCCAGTCGGTGTTTCCGGTCGACATCGCCGTGCAGGCGGCCGACCGCCAGGGCTTGCTGCGCGACATCTCCGAAGTGCTGTCGCGCGAAAAGCTCAACGTCATCGCGGTCAATACGCTGACAAAGAAGGGGGTGGCGTACATGCGCTTCACGATGGAAGTCGGCGGCGTCGCGCAAGTGCAGCGCGCGATCACGCTGATCCGCGAAGTGCCCGACGTCATCGACGCGCAACGCAGGTAGACCCAACTCTCGTGTCACCAGCCGCCATCCGGAAAATGTTGGTGAGGCGCAATCGTGCGTATTCCAGTCGACCTGATCAGGCATTTCAGTCACGTTCGCACGAAGAGAGATATAGTCAAGACTGGTAGGCACCTCGAATAACCCGAGATTTTCAATGAATCCTGCCGCGCAACGATGATCGCGACCCAATTCGGTTCAATTTCTTCAGCAAATCACCGCTTTTCACTGCGGCGTTGCCCCGTTTTTGCCTAGAATCACCTCGGCTACCAGCGATTCAGCCCATTTCTGGCGTCAGAAGGCCTCGATTCCGGCCTCCTGGAAATAGACCAGCCGCTTCAAGTTGTAGCAGGCCGCCATCATCGCCATCGCAAAGCTTGCCCGCGCCTGACCGATGGTGCGCAGCATTTTGCCGCCCATCTGCTCGATGGCTCCGAACACATGCTCGACCCGCGCACGCGTCTTGGCGATGCGCTTGTTGCGCCGCTGCTGGCACTCGGACAACGGCTTGTTGCGCTTGCCCTTCCTCTGGATCTGGTTTCGGAAGCCGTTCTCCTTCAACCACGCTTCACGACCCTCGGACGGGTAGCCCCGGTCGGCATAGACATCGCGGCTGGTGTTGCTCGTGTCGAAGACGTTGTCAAAGTGCTGGCTGTCGTGCGGGCGGTGTCGGTCTCGATCCGGCGGATAATCTTGTATTTCTTGTCGACGTTGATCGAGAGCTTGTAGCCGAAGTGGCTCTTGCCGTGCTTCTTCGTCCAGGTCGCGTCGGTGTCCTTCTGGCGCCGCTTCGCCGGGCGCCACGAGGCAGCCATCGCGCCTTGCTCGATCAGTTCCTTCTCGCCGCGGCGGTTATGCTGCTTGGGAGCAGGCACCAAGGTGGCGTCGATGATCTGACCGCCACGTGCGATGAAACCCTTCTTGAGCAGCTGCGCCGAGACGCCATCGAATAGGGCCTTCGCGCCGTAACCGTTCAGTCCCCTATGCCGCAGCCGTCGGCAAGGACGGCAGTGCGAGACCCCGACGTGCGGCGTGAATGACGGCCCCCAGGAAACGCCAGGCGCAGGCCCCGCGGCGTCGGCAGGTGTCGATCACGCTGGCCAGCAGGGCAAAGGCGCGCGAGCCGGTGGCCGATCGCGTGCCGTGGCTGATGCGGCGTGCAATCACCCAGTGGCGCAGCGCCTGCTCGGCCGCGTTGTTCGTCAGCGGCAGGTGCGGCTCGTCGAGCGGGCGCAGAATCACGTCCCAGTCGTTGAGGAATTCGCGGGCGAGACTGCCCACCACCGCATGGGGGTCGTCGCGGTGGCGTTCACACAGCCGGCGTAACTGCGCAATGTCGGCTGCATGACATTGCGGGAGCGGTGGCGAGGTGGCCCGTGCGGCGTACACCGCTGCCTGCAATCGCTTCAGGATCCCGGCCATCTCGGTGCCGATCCCCGCTGCGCGTCGGTCGGTCGATTCGGCCAGGCCGCGCACTTTGCGCAGCAAGTGCGCCCAGCAGCGCAGCCGGTTGGGGCGATTCCGATAGACGGGATCCACACGGTGGTGCGGTCCGGGACGTTCGTCGCGTTCGCCAGTCCGCAAAAGCGCTTGTAGCTCATGCGGTCGAGCAACTGGTACTCCATCTGCTCATCCGAGAGGTTGTACAGGCGCTTCAACACCAGTATGCGCACCATCGTTTCGGTCGGGTACGGCGGACGGCCGCCCTGCACACTCATCGGACGCGGCGCCACCTGATCAACCTCGGCCGCCAACGCTGCAAAGTCGATGTGCGGCTCAATCTCGACCAGTGGGTCGCCCAGCGAGTCGATCTTCTTGCGGTGGTGTTCGTCGGCGAACAGATCGGTCTTGATGGCGCTTCGCGGTTTCATCGGAGTGGGCTGGAGCAGGTTTCAGGACGATGTAATTTTACCAAGGGCGGACGAACCGAGTTTTTTCGAGGTGCCCCACAGTCAAACCCGAGAAGACTACATCAACCCTCAATAAGAGGAGGCGCTCTCTCAGAGTAGTGACTGCTGACCAGGCATAGCCGATTCAGTCGCAATAGGCACGCTTCGCGCCAACTTGAATACTCCCTCAAGGGTCTTGATACCAATTCCGTCTATTTTTGCGATCTGATTTAGCTGAACAATTTTCGGGTCACAAACAGCCTCAATCAGCCTCTCTACATAATTCCTTCGTACCCCTGCGACCTCCGCAATTACTCCCGGGTCCTGTGACAGCAACCACGACTTCACCCTCTCAAAGAGGTCATCCTTAGCCAATGCATCGTATTTGTATATCTCAATATCAATGTTGAGTTCGCTCAAATAACCTAGCATTATCTCCAGACTGACATCTTGCGCTATGCCGCCCTTATCGGCTCCAAGCAAAGGGAATGCAATAGACTTCACCTCACGGTCCTCGTAAGTTTCAACAAACTTTTTCAAACCCGCATGCAAATACTCCAACTTAGACGGATACTTCCAATGACGCTTCGTAGGAAAATTTAGAACCCATCTATCCGGCGCCTTGTACACCCAGAGCAAACCGATATCTATTTTCTTTTCCGTACACAACTTTACATACTTCTCGTACAAATCCGGATAACGCAGTCTAACCTCTAGCGCAATGCCAGCACCCATTACACCGACGCAATTAATCGTGTTTACGATAGTTTGGCATTTGCTTGTGAATATATTTCCGCTTATTACAATAACGCCCATAATCTTCCTAAAAGAACATATTCTTAGATATCACTGCGTCGCAGTTGTAGCTCTTTGCGACCCCAAGCGTCTCCATCGATGCGCAATGAATTCTCACAATGTGCGCTGGATCCACGTACGGATATACCAAAACCTCGGAGCAGCGTTTTCGCTTCCCATCTGGAAAGTCGTTCCAGTACGACGCTCTTATCACATCCCAAGGAAGAAAAGCGAGATCCTTAACGTCTTTATAGAATTTAGTATCGCGTGAAGCTGCATTTCCATCCGTAAATACGAACTCACTACTCTCAAGCAGAGAAAGCGACACTTCAATCAGGCATAGCTCGTTTTGCACATGCTTTTTGACATACAGCATTGGATTTCTGACATTTATATACAGCGGAGCGTAGTCATGGACGGCCCTATTGTAAAACGGGTCAACCCTATCTCTCCATTTTTGAACTTCGTGATTAGAGATATCAGTTGGTTGAAATTCAGAAAATGCCCCGCTGTTGCTCAAAATTCCGCTACTAAGAATTGTTTTAAGATTATTGCGGTGCGTTATGTGCCACAGCGAGAAAACTCCGAACACACTAAAATGTGAAGCGACGGTTTCTTTTAAATCGAGTTTGCTCCCACCTTCGGGTCCGTTCAACTGAACAGAGGCAGAAAGATCTTTGCAGCGGATGCTGGAACCTTCCTTGGGTTGACACTCTAAATCGCTATTTCCATCCGAAACCTCAAAACATTTTAAATCCTTTGTTCGCGGAAGCTTCTCAACATGAGATTGCAACAGCCTATCAGGAACCTGTATATTTGGCTGCGAATCATGTGGGGTAGGAGGACTAACAGGCTTCGAAATCTCCTCCTCAAGCTCCTTTAGCCTTCGTGCTCTCTCTATAGCACTCTTCTTTTCTGCTTCTTCTGAACGCTCAGTATTACCTTTTACCGCATTATTTTTGTCCCTCGCCTCACCGCTTCTTTTTCCTTTCGACGAAGCGCCTGTCATCTCCCCGATGAGCCACACAACAAATAAACCAATAATCCACTCCATTAGCCCTCCCTACGATGACCAATTACACTAAGTTCGCTGCAATCACGCAACAAGTCAGCACTGTTAATGCTAGAATGTTTTAAATCACCCCTTCGCCTGTGGATGCCTCAAGATATGCATGAAGTTGCGCAGGCGACTTAAGTTTGACCATGTATTCGCACCCGTGACCATCCATTTTCCAGCGCGGGCAACCCAGAAAATACATATCCATGAGTCGCCCTAAATGTTGATTCTTCTTCCGTAGAACCATCGGCTCGCCGTGAACCGGGCAACGATACGCTTCAACATTCCCACGCAACGCTTTGTCGTTACGAACATCGTCCATCCGGGTAATGACCTGATCTGAATGACCTAAAACAAGCCCTGAAAACTGTGCAGGAGTCAGATCAGAAAATTCTGGGCGTCGTGCGCGAGCAAAGACATCGTAGTCCTGAGGAGCCAACGATTCCCAATGCTCGCAACGATGGCCTACACCGTTCCGAGTCCAGTACCAACCCGTGCATCCCCATCCCATGTCGTGGGCGCCGATTGCCTCGAGGCGACGATTCCACTGCAATTGCATCGGCCAACCACATTTCGGGCACTTTTTCCCGTAGAGGGTTTGGCCGACAGTCGACTGCAGCAAGTGCGTGGTCCGGTCTGAAATGGTCAGCGCATCGTACTCAGATCGATGGTCGTCGGCGATAGACTCAGCGATTCGCTGTTCGTCACTCCCTTGAAGAGCAGCCAGCAGATCACCTCGTCTATAGATCCATTTCTCCTTCTGTGAACGTTCATCGGGAGTAAGGCCCGAACCCCGCGCCCTCATAGCCAGTCGTGCCAATCGGTCATTGATTTCCCGAAGTTCGTCGCGGACATCCGCTGACGAGGTCGATGTTTCCCATCGATCCGCCTGACGACGTTGCCAGTCATCCCGAACCGCTCTGACCGCGGCGGCAATGCGGGGGCGAGCTTCAGCTATGACACGTGCGCCGATGCGAGCCAGTGCGCCGCCACCAGCTATTGCCACCTTGACTGCCCCGACCGCAAGCGTTTCGAGAATGTCAGTAATGATTCCCATCGGAAAATCTCCCGCCGCTATGTTTTCGTGCCGAGAAGTGCCTTAACGCCAGCACCCAGCGCGCCGAATCCATCCACCACCACACCCGTCGTACGCTCTCCGACCGTCGCGACACGCATGGCTGCATCTTTCCCCTCCGCGGCAGCATTTACCGCGAACAACAATTGATGTGCCTCGAGTGGCATTGAGAACGGTAAATCCTTGTAGGCTGCGGGCTGAAGGGTCGCGTCGACCGTGAGATGGTAGGCGATGCCCACGCTCGCGCCAGTCGCAAGTTGATGCGCTAACTGCCCCTTGACTTCAGTCAGACGGTCCCAAAAAGAGCTGCGCTGGCCAACTGGGAGTTTGTCGCAAACCACATCAGCGAGGTCAGCGAGCGAAAGGATCGCGCCCTCCACAACGATGCCGGCAATGATGGAGTGGGTGAACAGCGAGCGGTGGTCGCCGATGCCGAACATTGCGATGTCCGTGTCGGGGATGCCGCCGTTGCCATCCGCGCCCCCCGAACCTGCGAGAAAGCCGAGGGAGAGTGCTAATACCCCAGGCGCGTTGTTCTTTGGGTCGTCGAGCAGGGCCCGGCCGAGGGTTCCGACGGTACACCAAGCGCTTCTGCAAAGATCGAGTGTTCCGTCGATTCCCGATGCAACCCGATGCTCAAGGTGACCACTCAAGCGCCCCTGTTGCCACGCGATCATCGCGCCACGTAACTCGTCCCCGGCCGAATCGGCAACCTGGGTAAGGAGACTCCCAAGGTTCTTCAGACGGCGCTTGCCAATCGTGGGGAGACGCGCGGCTGAAACCTTTCCCCACGCTTGAAGATCACTGGAGCCCGTACGGGACAAGGCGAGCTTAAGTTCGGCAAAAAGTCTTGCATGTTTTTCTTGGTCCATACGGCGTACCCCATTGAAGGCATTCCATTACACACAACGCGAACGTCATTGCGTAAGCTCCTGACCGTTCCGTTCCGTTCCGTTCCGTTCCGTTCCGTTCCGTTCCGTTCCGTTCCGTTCCGTTCCGATCTGACGACACGAATCATGAGCTGGGCTGCCGACGAATTTGAAACCATCGACCTGGGCGACCAACGCCTGAACCGACGTGCCGTGTTGCTGGCCGAACGGCTGGCGGCGCAGCCGACGGCCAGCATTCCTGCGGCCTGTGGCGGCTGGGCGGAGACGCAGGCGGCGTACCGGTTGCTGTCGGATGACGACATCGAATGGGCCGACATCCTGGCGCCGCATCTGACGCAAACCCACGCGCGCATGGCGGCCCACCCGGTCGTGTTGTGCATCCAGGACACGACCGAACTCGACTTCAATGGCCAGGCGATCGAAGGACTGGGACCGCTGTCGTTTGAAGCGCAGCGCGGGATGTATCTGCACCCGACCTACGCCGTGTCGCCTGCGCGCGAGCCCTTGGGCGTGCTCGACGCGTGGATGTGGGCGCGCGAACCCAAGGCCGACGATGGCCCACGCGGCGGCATCACCGAGAGCGTGCGCTGGATCGAAGGCTACGAGCGCATCGCCGAACGGGCGGCCGAGTTGCCCGACACCCGCTTGGTGTATGTCGCGGATCGTGAGGCCGATATCATCGCCTTGATGATGCGTGCCCGCGATCTCGGCTGTCCGGCCGACTGGCTGCTGCGTTCGCAGCACAACCGTGCGCTGCCCGGCGGCGACAAACTCTGGGCCAGCGTCAGGGCCGGTGAGCCGCTCGGTGAAATCCGCTTCACGATCCCTTCTCGCAAAGGGCAGAAGGCGCGCGCGGTGCGACAGCAGGTGTGGTCGTCGCGCGTCACGTTGAAAGCGGGGGAAGGTCGCGTCGAGGCGACCTGCGTCATCGCCTTTGAGATCGGCGCACCAGCGGGCGTGAAGCCGATCGAGTGGCGGCTGCTGAGCAATCGCGAGGCGGCCGGCTTCGAAGCGGCGACTGAACTGATCGACTGGTATCGGGCGCGGTGGGAGATCGAGTTGTTCTTCCACGTGCTCAAGAACGGCTGCAAGGTCGAGGCGCTGCAACTGGCGACGATGCCGCGCCTGGAGCGGGCGCTGACGCTGTTCATGGTGGTGTCGTGGCGCATCGCCCGGCTGATGGGGCTGGGGCGCACGTGCCCCGAGCTGGAAGCCGAGTTGCTGTTCGAACGCGACGAATGGGAGGCTGCCTTCATCCTCAACAAGCGCCGTCCGCCCGAAACGCCGCCGCCGCTCAACGAAGTGATCCGGCTGGTGGCGATGCTCGGCGGCTTTCTCGCGCGCAAGGGCGATGGCGAGCCCGGCGTGAAGACGATCTGGACCGGCCTTCAGCGCGTCATGGACTTCGCGGCAGGGCTCAAATACGCGCGCGGCGATCATGATGACGATTGAGTTGTGTGTAATGGAATGCATTGAAGGAACCGCCTCTACGAGATCATCTGTCGCGTTCACGGCACGAGTAGGGGGCGCAACACGACCGGCAATTCAGACTGGTGCCGCAACAGACATCACGCACCCTCCCACTCCATAATCCGCCTCGCCCCCATATCCCGGCCGAACAGATGCGCGCAGATCATCGCCCGTGTAAACCGCCCCAACGGTACCTGCGCATGATCTGCCCGGCGCTGCAGCCCGTCCTTGATTTTGGCTGGCAGAAACAGCTTCAAGGCAAAGATGTTCTTCCCCATTTCGGGTACTGGCTCGTCGAACTCGGGCCCCGGCTCGTCGGACTCACCGACATCGCCCACTACAGTCATCGCGCTGCCACGCGGTACCGGCTGCGGCTTGTATAGCCCTTCCTGCGCGTCCTGCATGCGGATCAGTTCGTGAATGCCGAACAGGTAGGTCGCGAAGAACTCGGTGAGATATACCGTCATCGACACTCCCATCCGTTCGCAGATCTCCGAAAGCGCCTGCCGCGCCGGGTCCGGTAGCCAGATGCGCAGCTGGGCATCCTGCGTGCTTATCCCGGTGTAGTCGCGCGGCGGAATCAGACCGACCGTCAGCGGCGTGCTTTCGGCGGTCGACTGCCATTGGGCCATGACTTCACGGGCGATGCGCATTTTTCCCCTACGGTTTTCGTTACCCCTTTTCGATTATGCACATAGATTCTGCTCAGCGACAGGATGATTGGCAGGAACGGAAGGGGATGGATATGGCGTCAGTGAACAAGGTGTTGTTGGTCGGCAAACTCGGCGCAGACCCGGAGCTTAGGCTTAGCGCAGGCGGCGAGGCGGTGTGCACGCTGCGATTGGCGACGACAGAGCGGTACCGGGACCGCAACGGGGAGCAGAAGGAGGCGACGGAGTGGCACCGGGTGGCGCTATTCGGGCGCCTGGCCGAAGTCGCCGGCGAGTATCTGCGCAAGGGCGCGGCAGTGTTTGTCGAGGGCAGCGTCAGAACGCGCAAGTGGCAGGACGCGGGCGGGCAGGACCGCTACACGACTGAAGTTGTCGGACAGGAGATGAAGATGCTCGGTCGGGCAGCGCAAGGGGGTGACAATCAGGAACCAAGGAAGGAGACGGCAGCCTCCTCGCGCGTAGCGGCGCCCAAGGCCCCGCGTAACAAGCCCGATTTCGGCGTATTCGACGAATTGGATGTGCCGTTCTGATGCAAGTGAGGGTTAGTCAATTCGCTCTACTCTTTCGCAGGAGGCATTCGCGCTGAGCGTCGATCGGACCTATGTTTCGCTGCTCGAACGCGGTGTCGCCAACCCATCTTTGATAAGGCGCTCGGCGACGAGCCGACGCTCGCTCTTCGCCGGATTGGCGCCTCATGAGCAATCGGCTGCTCCATCAGACTTTTTAGTAATTGCCCTGAGCGACCGTTGGGCTGAGACGGAACGCGCCCTACTTCGCGCGCGGCTTTTGAGTCTTATCCTTTTCTGCGAGAAGTCTTGAGGCTTTGAAGCCCAGTTGCGAGCTCGCCGCGCAGAGAAACGTGCTAATTCGGCCGGACAACGCCTTAAGCCACGAGGTCAGCAGAAGGACTTCTTCCGACATGATCGGGTCTCCTGTCCTCAGGTAATAACGTAGTGCATACGTTTTCATTACCTCGCTTGACTCGCAAAGCGGCGCGTCAGCGGCTTGCCGACAGTTCCGTGAGCAGGATCATCTGCGCGGCCCGGCGCACGCCGCGCGGCGTCTTGCGGCGATAGCGCCCGTCTTCGAGCATCTCCCAGGCCTGGCAGTTGTCGCCGAGGTAGGCGCGCAGGCCTTCCTTGATCACGCGCCGTTTCAGGCGCTGGTCGAGCACCGGAAACGCGATCTCGATGCGACCGAAGAAATTGCGGTCCATCCAGTCGGCACTCGACAGGTAAACCTGGTCTTCGCCATCGGCGCGGAAATAGAAAATCCGATGGTGTTCGAGGAAGCGGCCGATGACCGAGCGCACGCGGATATTCTCAGACAGCCCGGCGACGCCCGGCCGCAGCGCGCACGGCCCGCGCACGATCAGGTCGATGTCGACGCCGGCCTGCGAGGCGGCATAGAGCGCCTCGATCGTTTCCGGTTCGAGCAGCGCGTTCATCTTCACCATGATGTGGGCGCGGCGACCCGCCCGCGCGAGTTCTGCCTCGGCGTTGATCGCGGCGACGACGTTCGACTGCAGCGCGAACGGCGCCTGCCACAGATGCTTCAGCGTGCTCGCCTTGCCCAGCCCGGTAAGCTGCTTGAAGACTTCGGCGACGTCCTGGCCGATCTCCTCGTTGCACGTGAGCAGGCCGAAGTCGGTGTAGAAGCGTGTCGTGCGTGGATGGTAATTGCCGGTGCCCATGTGCACGTAGCGGCGCAGCCCGTCTTCTTCCCGGCGGACCAGCATCAGCAGTTTTGCGTGGGTCTTGTAGCCAAACACGCCGTAGACGACGTGAGCACCGACTTCTTCAAGGCGATTTGCCCAGTTGATGTTCGCCTCTTCGTCGAAGCGTGCCATCAGTTCGAGCACGACGGTTACTTCCTTGCCTTTCTGCGCGGCGCGCACGAGATGTTCCATCAGCACGGAATCGGTCCCGGTGCGATACACCGTCATCTTGATCGCCAGCACCTGCGGGTCGTCGGCCGCTGCCCGCAGCAGGTCGATCACCGGCGTGAAGCTCTGGAACGGGTGGTGCAGCAGCACGTCCTGCTTGCGGATCGCGTCGAAGATCTCGCGGCCTTTTTCGAGCGTTTTCGGCAGGCCCGGCAGGAAAGGCGGGTAATTCAGGTCGGGACGGTTCACCCAGTCCGTCACCTGCATCAGGCGCACCAGGTTGACGATGCCCGGCATGCTGTAGAGATCCTTGGGGCCGAGCCGGAAGTGCTGCAGCAGGAACGCCGCCATTTTTTCCGAGCAGTTGTCGGCAATCTCCAGCCGCACGGCGTCGCCGAAGTGACGCTGCTGCAGTTCGCCTTTCAGCGATACGCGCAGGTCCTTGACTTCTTCTTCGTCGACGAACAGGTCGGAGTTGCGCGTGACGCGGAACTGATAGCAGCCCAGCACGCGCATCCCGGAGAACAGCTCGCCGACATGCGCATGCAGGACCGACGACAGGAAGACGAAGGTGTATTCGTGCTCGCAGATTTCGCGCGGCAGCCGGATCACCCGCGGTAACGCGCGCGGCGCCTGGACGATCGCCGTGCCGGAATCGCGGCCGAAGGCGTCGAGCCCTTCGAGTTCGACGGCGAAATTCAGGCTCTTGTTGAGCACGCGCGGAAACGGATGCGCCGGATCGAGGCCGATCGGAGTGAGTACCGGAATCACTTCGCGCAGGAAATAATCGCGCACCCACGCGCGCTGGGCGTCGGTCCACAGGTGCCGGCGCGGGAACACGATGCTTTCGGCTTCGAGCGCCGGCAGGATGTCTTCGTTGAGCAGTTCGTACTGCTGGGCGATGATGCTGTGGACCTCGAGGCTGACGCGGTCGAGCAACTCGGTCGGCAGCAGGCCGTCATTGCCCGCGGTACGGCTGCCGAGGCGGATCTGTTCCTTGATGCCGGACACCCGGATTTCGAAGAATTCGTCGAGATTGCTCGAGACGATGCACAGGAAGCGCAAGCGCTCGAGCAGCGGAACGGTGTGATCGGCCGCCTGGGCCAGCACCCGGCGCTGGAACTGGAGAAGAGACAGCTCCCGATTGATGAAATGCTCGGTGGGGAAAAGCTGGCTTAGTGGGGGCCTGTGCATGGGTCTCATTATGGCTGGGGGTGTGCCTGCCGCGATTATGTGACAAATGTGTTGCAAATGCATGAACGT
Organism: Aromatoleum bremense; assembly: GCF_017894365.1. NCBI lineage: Bacteria > Pseudomonadati > Pseudomonadota > Betaproteobacteria > Rhodocyclales > Rhodocyclaceae > Aromatoleum > Aromatoleum bremense. The sequence continues at coordinate 4,175,912 of NZ_CP059467.1, read as the reverse complement.
GCGCCGGCAGCCATGACAATCGCGAATTCACGCGGAACCCTCGCCCGCATCGGGCGCAGCTTGTGCCGCGGGGCCGGGTGGTAGAATGTCGGCCACTTCGACCTGCGCGATTGCGTGCCTACACGATGATGCAAGAACTGATCGCAGCGATCGACCTCGGTTCCAACAGTTTCCGGCTCCAGGTGGGCCGGATCGTCAATGATCAGATCTATCCGCTCGACGGACTCAAGGAAGCGGTCCGCCTCGCCGCCGGCCTGTCGGCAGACAAGCTGCTCGATGTCGCGGCCCAGCAGCGCGGTCTGATCGCGCTGCAACGCTTCAACGAGCGTCTGCGCGGTTTTCCGCCCGACGCGGTACGGGCGGTGGCGACCAACACGCTGCGAGTGGCGAAGAACTCGCCCGAGTTCCTCCTTCGTGCCGAAGCGGCGCTCGGGGTGCCGATCGAGGTGATCGCGGGGCGCGAAGAAGCACGCCTGATCTACGTCGGGGTCGCGCATACGCTGCCCGACCCGCACCGCCAGCAGCTCGTCGTCGATATCGGCGGCGGGTCGACCGAATTCATCATCGGCAAGAGCTTCGAGCCGATCCATCTCGAGTCCCTCTACATGGGCTGCGTGAGCTTCAGCCTGCAGTACTTTCCGGGCGGGCGGATCGACAAGCGCGGCTTGCGGGAAGCCGAACTGGCGGCCCGGCGCGAGCTCCAGGCGATCGCCCATTCGTACCGCGAGACCGGATGGGAAGTGGCCGTCGGGTCGAGCGGATCGGCCAAGGCGCTCGTCGAGATTCTCGAGCAGAACGGATTCTCGGAAAGCGGGATCACGCGCGACGGACTGGAGCGGCTGAAAGCGGCGATGCTGCGGGCCGGCAGCATCGATCGCGCCGATCTGGCGGGCCTCAAGGGCGATCGCCTGCCGGTGCTGCTCGGCGGGCTCTCGATCATGTCGGCGGTGTTCAAGGAGTTCGACCTCGAGCACATGGTGTTTTCGGAAGGGGCGTTGCGTCTGGGCGTGCTCTACGATCTGCTCGGCCGCTACCACCACCACGACTTGCGCGATGCGACCGTCAACGCGTTCGTGACTCGTTATGGAACGGATCGCAAGCAGGGTGCCAGCGTTGCCGACACTGCTTCCCACCTGCTGTCGCGCCTGGTTCCCGAAGCTGCCGAAAGCGACCACCCGGACCGCCGCTTCCTGCGCTGGGCGGCGATGCTCCACGAAGTCGGGGTTTCGGTCGCGCACTCCAGCTACCACAAGCACAGCGCCTATATCCTCGCTAATGCCGACATGCCGGGCTTCTCGCGCATGGATCAGGGCCGCCTGGCGCGGATCGTGCTAGCGCATCGCGGAAAACTGGAACGGGTGGCGGCGATCGATCCCGAAAGCCGCGACTGGCTGCTGATCGTGTGCCTGCGCCTCGCGGTGATCGTCCATCGCGCCCGCGACGGACGCGGCATCCCGCCGATCGACATTGAACGCGACGGGCGCGGCTTCATCGTCACCGCTCGCGACGGCTGGCTGCAGAAGCTACCGCTGACCGCGGCTGCGATCGAGGAAGAGCAGCGGCAGTGGCTGTCGGTCGGACGCAGCCTCGTGCTGCGCACGCCGCCCGGCCGGGCGCTGGTCGCCTGACGCCGGATCGTGCGCGCGCCCACCGCAAGCTGCGGGCCGTCGGCCGGAAGTGGTGCGAGGCCCGAGTGCCGGCTGGAGGGTGACTGGACGCTGCGCGCGCTCGCACCGCGCGCCGACGAATTCCGCCGCCTGCTTGCCCGTGCCGGGCAGGGCGCCAGCTGGAAACTCGACGGCGTAACGCGCCTCGACAGCTTCGGCGCGACGCTGTTGTGGCACGCGTGGCGCGAACAGTGGCCCGAGGATCTGAGCGCGGACGACGAGCTGCGCGCGGTGATCGGCCGCATCGCGGCGACGGCCGCCGAGCCCTTGCCCGAAGCGCGGGCCTTCACGCTGACCGACGCCATCGTCGCGCTCGGCGCGGCGCTCCTGGGTTTTGCCAATCATCTCGCCGGATTCGTGCGACTGGCGGGACAGCTGTGCCTGGACATCGCGTATCTGCTGCGCCACCCGAGCGACTGGCCGCTGCGCGAAATTTCGGCGAATCTCTACAAGGTCGGCGCCAAGGCCACGCCGGTCGCAGCGCTCGTCGGCTTTCTGATCGGCGTGGTGTTGTCTTACCTTTCGGCGCTGCAACTGCGGGCTTTCGGCGCGGACATCTACATCGTCAACATCCTCGGCCTCGGCATTGTCCGCGAACTCGGACCGGTCCTCGTTTCGGTGCTGGTGGCCGGGCGCTCGGGGTCGGCGATGACCGCACAGCTCGGCGTGATGCGCGTGACCGAGGAGCTCGATGCGCTGTCGGCGATGGGCATTTCGCGCACGGTGCGCCTGGTCTTGCCGAAAGTGGTCGCGCTGACGGTGGCGATGCCCTTGCTCGTGCTGTGGACATCGGCCGTCGCGCTGTTCGGCGGTATGGTGTCGGCATGGGTGCAACTCGATCTCGGCTTTGGTTTTTTCCTCGACACGCTGCCGCGCGTCGTACCCGTTGCGAACCTCTACATCGGACTCGCGAAGGGCGCGGTTTTCGGCTTGTCCATCGCGCTCGTGGCCTGTCATTTCGGCCTGCGCGTGCGGCCGAATACGGAGAGCCTGTCGGCCAACACGACCGCGTCGGTGGTCTCGGCGATCACCGTCGTGATCCTCATCGACGCGGTGTTCGCGATTGCGACGCGTTCGATCGGAGTGCCCGGATGAGCGGCGCACCAGTCATCGAGCTGCGCGGCATCGTCACCCGCTTCGGGAGCAATCTCGTGCACGACGGAATCAACCTGTCAGTGGCCCGCGGCGAAGTCGTGGCTCTCGTCGGCGGGTCCGGCAGCGGCAAGACGACGCTGCTGCGGCACATGATCGGGCTGACGCGCCCGGCGCGCGGGGAGGTTTCGCTGTTCGGCGAGCCGCTGTTCTCGGGCAGCCTTCGCGAGCAGCGGGCGCGGCGGCGGCGCTTCGGCGTGCTGTTCCAGCACGGGGCGCTGTTCTCGGCGCTGAACGTCGCCGAGAACATCGGGTTTCCGCTGCGCGAACTGCATGTTGTGACGCCGAAGGAGATCCGCGATCTGGTTGCGCTGAAGCTCGCGATGGTCGAGCTCGAACCGTCGACCGCGCTATTGATGCCCGCCGAACTGTCGGGCGGCATGGTGAAGCGCGTCGCGCTCGCCCGTGCGCTGGCGCTGGAACCCGAATTGCTGCTGCTCGACGAGCCTACCGCCGGGCTCGATCCGGACCGGAGCGCGGCGTTCGTCGAACTCGTCCGCTCGCTGCAGGCCCAGCTTGGGCTGACGGTGGTGCTGGTGACGCACGACATCGACACCCTGGCGGCACTGTCGTCGAAGGTGGCGATCCTCGCGGAACGGCGCATTCTCAGCTACGCCTCACAGGAGAAAACGATGGAACTTGATCATCCTTTCGTCGCGAGCTTTTTCCGTGGCGAATTCGGCAGGCGGGCAATCGCACGGAGCAGGGGGGGAACCTGATGGAAAACCGCGCTCACGCGCTCGCCGCCGGAGTGTTCGCGCTGCTGCTCGGTGCTGCACTGGTCCTCGCGCTGTGGTGGTTCTCCGACGGGCGGCAGCCGACACGGGATTACGTTCTCGAATCGCGCGGCAGCGTCACCGGCCTGAACGTCGAAGGACAGGTGCGCTATCGCGGCATGCCGGCTGGCAAGGTGACCGATATCCGGATCGATCCGCAGGACTCCTCAAAGATCCTCGTTGACATCCGCATCCGCGAGGATCTGCCGATCACCCGCGGCACGCGTGCGCGCCTGGGCTACCAGGGCGTGACGGGGATCGCGTACGTGCAGCTCGACGACAGCGGCGAGAACCCGGTGCCGTTGACCGGCGACCCGCCCCGGCTGGTGCTGGAGCCGGGCCTGATGGAGCAGCTGACCGACAGCACGCTGGATGCGATGAGGCGGGTGACGATGATCGCCGACCAGCTCGCGCAATTCCTCAGCGACGACAACCTCGGACGGCTGCGCAACACATTGCAGCGTCTGGATTCGGCCGCGGCCGGGATCGACCGCACCTTTGCCGACGCGCCCGCAACGCTCGAGGCGATCCGCTCCGCACTGAACCAGGACAATCTGAAGAAATTCGCCGCGACACTCGCGAACCTCGAGCAGGCAAGCGGCGACGTCGTGCCGGCGGTCGCCGAAATGCGCGCGCTGATGGCGCGCCTGCAGTCGACAGCGGAGAACCTCGACGCGGCGACGGCCGCGACCGGCGAAGGGCTGATCGACAACACGCTGCCCCAGCTCAATGCGCTGCTGAAAGAGCTGACCGGAACCTCGCGCCGGCTCGGAAGCCTGATCGAAGAGGTCCAGGCGTCGCCGCAGATGCTGTTGAGCGGCCGCTCGCGCCGCCCTCCGGGCCCCGGCGAGGACGGGTTCGAACCGGAACGGAAATGACCGGACAGGAAACTGCGCAATGTTGATGTCTATGAAGGCAGGACGATCGGGTCTGCTCGTGCTGGCGCTCGCGGCGGCCCTGGGAGGATGCGGCAACCTCGGCGTGCCGGCCGAGCGCTTCACTTTTTTCGACCTGGGGCTCGCGGAGCCGGTCGAGCCGGCGCTGGAATTCCCGCCGGCGCGCGTCGAAGTGCGTGCGCCGTCATGGTTGTCGACCGGCGCGATGCAGTACCGGATCGATTATCGACAACCGGCGCAGCGGGAAGCGTATTCCGAGACGCGCTGGGTCGCGGAGCCGGCCGAAATGCTGCGCGTTGCACTCGACCGCGCCCTGACGGCGAACCGGAGCGCCGACGGTGAATGTCGATTGCATGTCGAGCTGGACGAATTCGTGCAGGTGTTCGACAGTGAACAAAGCAGCCACGCGAAGATTGTCGCCCGTGCTGCGCTCCTCGTCCCGCGCAGCGACGCCGAACTGTCGCATCGCACGCTCGTCGTCAGCGAACCGGCGCCAACCCCGGATGCGGCCGGCGGCGTGATCGCCTTCCGGCGGGCCGTGCAGCGGCTGGCGTATGACGTTTCGATCTGGCTGGCGAGCCTTGACCCTGAAAGGGCACAGGGATTGAATACTCCAGGACGCTGCAGGCGCTAGCGGCCAGCGTCCACCTCACTGCAATAATCATGACAGCGGAGCAGAAATGACCGAAAGCGAATCGTCACCCTACGATATTGGTCTGGAGAAGAATGCCGCCAATTACGTCCCGCTCACGCCGCTGACGTTCATCGAGCGCAGCGCCTACATTTATCCGGACCGGATCGCCGTCATCCATGGCGCACGCCGGTACACGTGGCTGGAAAGCTATACGCGCAGCCGTCGTCTGGCATCGGCGCTGAAGCAGCTGGGCGTCGGGAAGAGCGATACCGTCGCGGTCGTCCTCAACAACACTCCGGAAATGTTCGAATGCCATTTCGGCGTGCCGGCGACGGGTGCGGTACTCAACACGATCAACACGCGCCTCGAGCCCGAAGCCGTCGCGTTCATGCTCAACCATGCCGAAGCGAAGGTGCTGATCACGGACCGCGAGTTCGCCCGGGTCGTGGCGAAGGCGATCGAACTCGCGAACCGGCCGGACCTGATCGTCATCGACGTCGACGATCCGGAATACAGCGGGCCGGGGGAGCGCGTCGGCACGCTCGAATACGAGGCGCTGCTCGAGACGGGCAGCCCGGACTTCGCCTTCGAGCAACCCGCCGACGAATGGCACGCGATCTCGCTGAACTACACGTCCGGCACCACCGGCAATCCGAAAGGCGTCGTCTATCATCACCGCGGCGCGTACCTCAACGCGATGAGCAACATCGTCAGCTGGGGCATGCCGTCGCATTCGGTGTATCTGTGGACGCTGCCGATGTTCCACTGCAACGGCTGGTGCTTCGCGTGGACGATGGCGGCCAACGCCGGCACCAACGTGTGCCTGCGCCGGGTTGATGCGCGCCTGATCTTCGAGGCGATCCGCGAGCACGGCGTCACGCATTACTGCGGCGCGCCGATCGTCCATTCGCTGCTCGCAAATGCGCCTGAATCCTGGCGCGAAGGCATCGACCACAAGGTGTACGGCCTCGTCGCGGCCGCGCCGCCGCCTGCCGCGGTGATCGAAGGCATGGCGAAGATCGGCATCGACCTGACCCACGTGTACGGCCTCACCGAAACCTACGGTCCCGCTGCGGTCTGCGCGAAGCACGACGAGTGGAAGGATCTCCCGCTGGCCGAGCAGGTCGCGCTGAACGGGCGTCAGGGCGTGCGCTATCACGCGCAGGAGGGCATCACGGTGCTCGATCCGCAGACGATGGAGCCTGTGTCCTGGGACAACCAGACGATGGGCGAGATCATGTTCCGCGGCAACCTCGTGATGAAGGGTTACCTGAAGAACCCCGACGCGACCGAGGAGTCGTTTCGCGGCGGCTGGTATCACACCGGCGACCTGGCGGTGATGCAGGCCGACGGCTACGTCAAAATCAAGGATCGCTCGAAGGACGTGATCATCTCCGGCGGCGAGAACATCTCGTCGATCGAAGTCGAGGATGCGCTGTACAAGCATCCGGCGGTGATGGCAGCGGCGGTCGTCGCGCTGCCCGATCCGAAGTGGGGTGAAGTGCCGGCAGCTTTCGTCGAGCTGCGCGACGGGGCGACGGTGACCGAAGCGGAGCTGATCACGCACTGCCGCGAGCATCTCGCCGGCTTCAAGTCGCCGAAGAAAGTCATCTTCGGGCCGTTGCCGAAAACTTCGACCGGCAAGATCCAGAAGTTCGTGCTGCGCGAGCAGGCGAAATCGACCCAGTCCTTCGAATAGACCCACGGGGAGGAACAGAAATGAGCGCAGTCCCGCAATCCGATGCCGAAACCCTGCTGCTGCGCCGCGATGAAGGCGGCGTGGCGTACCTTGTACTGAACCGGCCCGGCCAGTTCAATTCGCTGTCGCAGGCGATGCTCGAAGCGCTGATCGCCGAGATCGACGCCATTGCAGCAGACGCCAGCGTGCGCGTGGTCGTCCTGTCCGGCGAAGGCAAGGCGTTTTGCGCCGGCCACGACCTCAAGGAGATGCGCGGCAACCCCGCGCTCGAGTTCCAGCAGGCGCTGTTTCGCCTGTGCGGCCGGTTCATGGTGAAGCTGACCGAGATGCCGCAGCCGGTGATCGCGCGGGTGCACGGCATCGCGACCGCAGCCGGGTGCCAGCTGGTGTCGATGTGCGACCTCGCGGTGGCCGCCGACGTCGCGCGGTTCGCCGTGTCGGGCATCAACGTCGGCCTGTTCTGCGCGACACCCAGCGTGGGTTTGTCGCGCAACATGGGGCGCAAGGAGGCGTTCGAGATGCTGGTCACCGGCGATTTCATCGATGCGCATGAAGCGCAGCGCCGCGGGCTGGTCAATCGCGTCGTGCCGCTCGAGCAACTCGACGACGAGATCGCGAAACTCACCGCGTCGATCTGCGCAAAGTCGCCCGTCGCGGTGCAGATGGGCAAGCAGATGTTCTACCGCCAGCTCGAGATGGGAATGGAGGCCGCTTACCAGATGGCTGCCGAGACGATGGCCTGCAACATGATGACCGAGGACGCCGCGGAGGGCATCGATGCCTTCGTTGCCAAGCGCAAGCCGCAGTGGCGCGGGCGCTGAGCCCGCCCGGACGACGGGCGTGCCGGTGCCTGTCGACACCCCGATGCTTGTGGACACCCATATCCACCTCGATGCCGAGGAATTCGAGCACGACCGCGAGGCCGTGCTCGCGTCGGCCCGGTCGGCCGGCATAGCGCGTTTTGTCGTCCCGGGCGTCGAGGTCGCGAACTTCGATCGCGTCGCGGCGCTCGCCGCGGCGCATCCCGACATCCGGTATGCGTGCGGCATCCATCCGCTATACGTCGACGCTGCAGGGCCTGACGATCTGGCGATTCTCGAGGATCGTCTGAGCAAGGGCGACGCCATCGCCGTGGGCGAGATCGGACTCGATTTCCTCGTTGCCGGCGACGAGCGCAACAGGGACCGGCAGGAGCAGTTCTACGTCGCGCAACTGAAGCTCGCACGCCGCTTCGAGTTGCCGGTGATCCTGCATGTGCGACGCGCGGTCGACGCAATCCTCAAGCACTTGCGACACGGGGGGGTGCGCGGTGGCATCGCGCATGCCTTCAATGGCAGCCGGCAGCAGGCCGACGCGTTCATCGCGATGGGCTTCAAGCTGGGTTTCGGTGGGGCGATGAGTTTCGACGGCTCACGGCGCATCCGTGCACTCGCGGCGACCTTGCCCCTGGACGCGGTCGTTCTCGAAACGGACGCGCCGGACATGTCCCCCGCTTGGGCGCAGGGGCGGCGCAACGAACCGTATAACCTGCTGCGTTATGCCCGGATTCTCGCCGACCTGAGGGGGATTCCGGTCGGCGAGGTGATTGCAGCAACGGGCCGCAACGCAGTTTCGGTGTTTGCCGGAAGGCTTTAGGCCGACTGCCTTTTCGTCATGTTTGCGGACTGGGCGATGAGATCGGCGATGTCGCGCTTGACGCGCGCCACGTCGCTGTCGAACTTGTCATAGATCATCAGCGAAATACCGAATACGTAGGCATAGAGCAGCATGCAGCGGCTCGACGCTTCTTCCATCGGCACGCCGCACGCGAGAAACAGGTCGCGCGCGCAGCGCAGGCGGATGTCGTCGACTTCGGCGACGATCGCCGCGGCTTCCGGATCGCGCCGCGCCCAGTCCCGCACCGCCAGTTCGATCATCGCGCCGCGGCGGCTGCGGCTTGTGCTGTAGATGTCGATGACGTAGTAAATCTGCTCCAGCTCGCGCCCGGGGTCCGCTCGGGTCTGCTTGACGATGTCGCGGATCCGGCCGTCGCGCCAGGTCTGCAACACGGCCATCAACAGGTCGCGCCGATCCTGGAAATGCCAGTAGAAGCTTCCTTTCGTGACTTTCAGGCGCTTGGCCAGCACCTCGACGCGCAGACCGGCGATGCCTTCCTCGGCGAGCACGTCGGTGGCGGCAACGACCCATGCATCGCGGTCGAGTTGAACCCGGGGTTTGTTCACGACGTTTTCCATACGGGATAGTATTGACGAATCCTGGACCATACGCTACCGTACGCATCCATACCGATGCGTATGGAACGATTTTTTTGAGCGGCGGTCAAGGTGTCATTCGATTTCGGGCAGTGACATAATGCCCGGACCCATAAAAACACTGACCAGATAGATTAAGGAGCGCGGCATTGAAGATCCTGGTACCCGTTAAGCGCGTGGTCGATTACAACGTCAAGGTGCGCGTCAAGAGCGACGGCACCGGCGTGGATATCGCCAACGTGAAGATGTCGATGAATCCGTTCGACGAGATTGCAATCGAAGAAGCGGTGCGGCTGAAGGAAGCCGGTATTGCGACCGAAGTGGTGGCGGTGAGTTGCGGCGTCGCCGCGTGCCAGGAGACGCTGCGCGCGGCGATGGCGATCGGTGCGGACCGCGGCATCCTCGTCGAGACCGACGCTGAACTGCAGCCGCTCGCCGTCGCAAAGCTCTTGAAGGCGCTGTGCGACAAGGAAGCCCCGCAGCTGGTGATCTGCGGCAAGCAGGCGATCGACGACGATTCGAACCAGACCGGCCAGATGCTGGCCGCCTTGATGAACTGGCCGCAAGCTACCTTCGCGTCGAAGCTCGTCGTTGCCGATGGTGCTGCGACCGTCACGCGCGAGATCGACGGCGGCCTCGAAACCCTCGAAATCAAGCTGCCGGCGGTTGTCTCGACCGACCTGCGCCTGAACGAGCCGCGCTATGCGACGCTGCCGAACATCATGAAAGCGAAGAAGAAGCCGCTCGACACGGTCAAGCCCGCCGAACTCGGCGTCGATGTCGCACCGCGCCTGGCGACGCTGAAAGTCGTCGAACCGGCGAAGAGGAGCGCCGGCGTGCGCGTCGCCGACGTCGCGCAGCTCGTCGACAAGCTCAAGAACGAAGCGAAGGTGATCTGAACATGGCGATTCTGGTTATTGCTGAACACGACAATGCGAGCCTGAAGGCCGCGACCCTGAACGCCGTGGCCGCGGCCACCGAGCTGGGCAAGGCGGCGGGAGGCGAAGTGCATGTCCTCGTCGCGGGCGCGAACTGCGCTGCGGCCGCGGCAGAAGCCGCGAAGCTCGCTGGCGTGGCCAAGGTGCGTGTCGCCGATGCCGCGCACTACGACGCGCAGACCGCCGAGAACGTCGCGGCGCTCGTCGTCGCTCTCATCGCCGATAAGGCCGGCGACTACTCGCACCTTGTCGCGCCCGGCACCTCGTACGGCAAGAACGTGACCCCGCGCGTGGCGGCACTCCTCGACGTCGCGCAAATCTCCGACGTCGTCGCGATCGAAGCGGCCGACACTTTCCAGCGCCCGATCTACGCCGGCAACGCGCTGGCGACCGTCAAGAGCGCCGATCGCGTGAAAGTGCTGACGGTGCGCACGACCGCCTTCGAAGCGGCGGCAGTGGCAAATGAGGGCGGCGCCGCGGTCGAAGCACTCGTCGCGGGGCCCGACCTGGGTGTGGCGAAGCTCGTCGGGCGCGAGCTCACGAAGAGCGCGCGCCCCGAACTGGGTGCGGCGAAGATCATCGTCTCCGGCGGCCGGGGTCTGGGCAGCGGCGAGAACTACCACAAGCTGCTCGAGCCGCTCGCCGACAAGCTCGGCGCCGCGCTCGGCGCCTCGCGCGCCGCGGTCGATGCCGGTTTCGCCCCGAACGACTACCAGGTCGGCCAGACCGGCAAGATCGTCGCGCCGCAGCTCTACATCGCGGTCGGCGTCTCGGGCGCGATCCAGCACCTGGCGGGCATGAAGGACTCGAAGGTCATCGTCGCGATCAACAAGGATCCGGAAGCGCCGATCTTCCAGGTCGCCGACTACGGGCTCGTTGGCGATCTGTTCGAGATCGTCCCCGAGCTGACCAACGCGGTAGGCTGACGCCGCGCGAGCGAAACCGGATCCGGACCCGGACCCGCACGGGGAGCAGCGAGATTGGACCTCCCTGTCTCGCTGTTCCCCGCCTCCTGGCACTGGATTTCGCTCATCCTTTCGCTGTTCGTGTTCCATCACCTCGCCACGACGATCCGATGGAAACACCTCGCAGCGCCGGCGCAGCTGAACCTGCTGCTCGGCTTCGTCGTAAGCCTGATCCTGTTGTGGAGCCTGAGGGCCGGCGTCAAGCCCGGCCTGAATCTCCATTTGCTCGGCGCAATGGCCACCACCCTCGCGCTGGGTCCCCGGCTCGCGATCGTCGCGCTGGGGCTGGCGCTGGCCGGGATTACCCTGAACGGGGCCCTCGAGTGGCAAGCCTGGCCGCTCAATTTCCTGCTGATGGGCGTAGCGCCGGTGCTCGCCGCGCAACTGTGGCTGCGCACGGTGGAACGTCGCCTGCCGGCGCATTTGTTCGTGTTCATCTTCGTCGTGGCATTCATCGGCTCTGCGGTCACGGCGATGCTGCAGGGAGTCCTTGCAGCCGCGGCGATGGTAGCGGGCAGTGCCTATTCATTTGCGTTTCTGGCCAGCGATTATCTTCCTTACCTCCTGTTGCTCGGTTTTGCGGAGGCCTGGATGAGCGGGGCGGCGATCACGCTGATAGTGGTGTACCGGCCCGACTGGGTGGTGGCGTTCGATGACCGCCGCTATCTGATCGACAAGTAACCCGATGCGGCAGCAAGAGCCGCAAATTACAACAAAGTACTGGAGAGTTAGAAAAATGAGCCAATACACTGCACCTGTTCGCGACATGCAGTTCGTCATGCACGAACTGGCCGGACTGCAAGAAGTCGCAAAGCTTCCTGGCTGCGAAGAGGTGTCGAGCGACCTGGTCGATGCGATCCTGGACGAAGCGAACAAGTTCGCCAGCGGCGTTCTGGCGCCCCTGAACCGGATCGGAGACCAGGAGGGTGCGAAGTGGGATCATGGCAAGGTCACGACGGCGCCCGGCTGGAGAGAGGCCTATCGCCAGTTCTCGGAGGCCGGGTGGACTGCGGTCGCAGGCGATCCGGAATACGGCGGCCAGGGGTTGCCGAAGCTGCTCTCGACTGTCGTCATGGAAATGTGGAAGGCGGCGAACATGGCCTTCTCGCTGTGCCCGATGCTGACCAACGGTGCGATCGAGGCGATCGCGCTGCGCGGCAGCGACGAGCAGAAGACCGCTTACCTGCCGAAGATGATCAGCGGCGAGTGGACCGGCACGATGAACCTCACCGAGCCGCAGGCGGGTTCCGATCTGGCTGCGGTGCGCACGCGCGCCGAACCCCAGAGCGACGGCACGTACCGCCTCTTCGGGCAGAAGATCTTCATCACCTATGGTGAGCACGACCTGACCGACAACATCATTCACCTGGTGCTTGCGCGCCTTCCCGACGCGCCCGAAGGCGTGAAGGGGATTTCGCTCTTTGTCGTGCCAAAGTTCCTGCTCAATGCCGACGGCACGCCCGGCGCGCGCAACGACGTGCAGTGCGTCTCGATCGAGCACAAGCTCGGCATCCACGCGAGCCCGACCTGCGTGCTCGCGTTCGGCGACAACGGCGGTGCCATCGGCACGCTGGTCGGCGAGGCGAACCGCGGCCTCGAATACATGTTCATCATGATGAACGAGGCGCGCTTTGCAGTCGGCATGGAAGGCCTGGCGTTGTCCGAGCGCGCTTACCAGCATGCCCTGGCCTACGCGAAGGATCGTGTGCAGGGCCCCGAAGCGGGGGTGCGCGGCGGACCGAAGGTGTCGATCATCCATCACCCCGACGTGCGCCGCATGCTGATGTCGATGAAATCGCAGACCGAGGCGATGCGGGCACTTGCCTACGTCGTCGGCGCGGCGACCGACCTCGCGCATCGGCATCCCGACGCTGCGGTGCGGGCACAGAAGCAGGCTTTCGTCGACCTGATGATTCCGGTCGTCAAGGGATGGTGCACCGAGAATTCGATCGACATCGCATCGACGGGCGTGCAGGTGCACGGCGGCATGGGCTTCATCGAAGAGGCCGGGGCGGCGCAGCATCTGCGCGACGCACGGATCACGACGATCTACGAAGGCACGACGGCAATCCAGGCGAACGATCTGATTGGGCGGAAGATCGCACGTGAGAACGGCGTGACGATCAGAGCGCTGATCAGCGACATGCGTGCCGTCCAGACGCAACTTGCCGACCAGCAGGGCGAAGCGTTTGCGGCGATCCGCAAATCGCTCGACGCCGGCATCGCGGCGGTCGAGGCGGCGGTGGACTACATCCTCGCGACGTACAACAACGACATCAAGGCGGCTTCGGTCGGCTCGGTGCCTTTCCTGAAGCTGCTCGGCATCGTCGGGGGCGGATGGCAAATGGCGCGCGCGGCGCTGGCCTCGCAGGCCAGAATCACGGCCGGGTCGGACGATGTGTTCTACCGGACGAAGATCGTGACGGCGCGTTTTTACGCCGACCACGTCCTGTCGCTCGCTCCGGCGCTGGCGTACGCCGTGGTGAACGGGGCCGCTGGCGCGCTGGCTCTCGACGAAGCGCACTTCTGAACGTGACTTGATGGCGGCGCGGCTGTGCCGCGCCCGCCTTGAAACGAAAGGGCCGGTCTGCCTGTGCAGAAACCGGCCCTTATCACGCCCGGTCGTGGTTACTCGACCTTCGCCTTGGCCCTCAGGTCGGCGACGTGCTTCTCGATTTTCTTCTGCTGCAGGCGCTGTTCGAGTTGCGGCTTGACCTCTTCGAAAGCAGGCGCTTTCAGGTCGCGGACGTCGTCGAGCTGGATCACGTGATAGCCGAAATCGCTCTTCACCGGCGTCGCACTGTATTGACCCTTCTCGAGTTTGACCATCGCTTCCGAGAACGGCTTGACGAACATCCCCGGGTTGCTCCAGCCCAGTTCGCCGCCCTTGTCCTTCGAGCCGGGATCCTTCGACGCCTTGGCGAGCGCCTCGAACTTCTCGCCGGCGCGCAGCTTGCCGATGATCGCTTTCGCTTCCTCTTCGGTTTCGACGAGGATGTGACGCGGCTTGTATTCCTTCGAACCCATCTGGCCCTTGATGCTTTCGTATTCCTTGCGGAGATCGGCATCGGTGGCGGGATTGGTCTTGACGAAGTCCTGCATGTACGCGCGGATCAGCACACCCTGGCGGGCGAGGTCCATCTGAGCCTGGATTTCCGGCTTCTTGTCGAGGCCTTTCTTTGCCGCTTCCTGTGCAAGCACTTCGAGGCGGACGAGCTGCTCGCGAGCGGCCTCGCGCAGTTCCGCGCCGTCGGGGGCGCCTTGCGCACGCTGCTCATTGATCATGACGTCCATGCGGGACGAAGGGATCGGGGCGCCGTTTACGGTCGCAACCGGGGTAGCCGCGCCCGCTGCGTGGACCAACAGGGCGGCCGTGAGACCGAGGGCGAGGCGGCTGGGAAAACGTTTCATCAAGGTTCCTTCCGGGTGGGTTGAATTCATGCTTCATCGGCCGTCAGGGCGCGGACGGCGAGCGCGTGCACGCGCGTGCGCATCAGATCGCCGAGCGCGTCATAGACAAGGCGGTGACGGGCAACAGTGTTCTTGCCCTTGAAACACTCGGCGACGATGGTCAGACGATAATGGCCGCCGCCACTTCTCGCTCCCGCATGGCCGGCGTGCAACGCGCTGTCATCGTCGATCTCGATCGACACCGGATCGAGCACCGCAAGGCGTTCGCGGATTTGGTCAATCGTGGTCAAGGCAGCACCTTCTTGAAGGGTTTCACGGTGATCCGCGCGAACACGCCCTGTTTCACGTAGGGATCGTCGGCCAGCCAGCGCTCGGCCTCGCCCTGCGAGGCGAACTCGGCGACGACGAGGCTGCCGAAGAAACCGGCCGGGCCGGGATCCGGGGAGTCTATCGCCGGCATCGGGCCTGCCATCAGCAGGCGTCCTTCGTCGCGCAATCCCTCCAGCCGGGCCAGATGGGCCGGACGGGCGCTCATGCGCGCCTCAAGCGAACCCGGCGCGTCTTCGCCGAGAAGTACGTAAAGCATCAGGTGGTTTCCTCCTGGATATGTCGGGACAGATAGAAGCCCTGGCCAAGAACGAACAGCAGCATCAGGCCCATGCCGCCGAAAAGTTTGAAATTGACCCAGGTTTCTTCGGAAAAGTTGTATGCAACGTACAGATTGAGAAAGCCCATGAGGATGAAAAACCCGGCCCATGCGAGGTTGAGGCGTCCCCAGACGGGGTCCGGCAGCCGAACCTGGGCTTCGAGCATCTTGCGGATCAGGTTGCGGTGGAACATCACGGCCGATACCGTCAAGGTCCCGCCGAACAGCCAGTACAGCGCGGTCGGCTTCCACTTGATGAAGGTGGGGTTGTGGAAAAACAGCGTCGCACCCCCGAACACCACGATGATGGCCAGGCTGATCCACAACATCGTGTCGACCTTGCGGTGCCGCATCCATACCCAGGCGATCTGGGCGACCGTAGCCAGGATCGCGACCGCGGTTGCCAGCAGGATCGGGGCCTGCGTGACGACAATGCCGTCGCCGAGCCAGCGCGACGCGAGCTCGTGCGCGAAGGGCTGGTTCGCGCCGGCGATCTTGTAGGCGACGAAGAAGAGGATGACCGGGAGCAGATCGAAGAGAATTTTCATGCGGCAGGATTATAGCCACTTGTCCGTTGTACCCGGCTGAGCTTTGGGTTGATGGACTCCTGGCCGATCAACGCCGATCGCCGGGCAGGACGGCAGTGCCGCGGCGACAGCCGGTACCGATAGCGACGACCGGACGCGGGGGCTCATGCCGGAGTGTCATCCGGCTCGGGCCCGCGCATCCTCGTGCCGAGACGGCGTTTTTCCAGCGGAAGATGCAGGACCGCGAGCAATCCGCCGCCGAGGCGGCGCCCCAGGTCCAGTCGCCCGTTGTGCGAGCGGATGATGCGTTCGATGATCGCGAGGCCGAGGCCGGCGCCCTTGGTGTTCGAGCGCGCGTTCTCGAGCCGCGTGAAGGGGTGGCGCATCCTCTCGATTTCGCTCTCCGGAATGCCCGGCCCGCGATCCGCGACTTCGATCGTCGCCTCTCCCTCGGTGCTGTTCACTTTGATATCTATGGGATGGTTCTCGCCCGCATAGCGGATGGCGTTGTCGATGAGGTTGGCGATCGCCCGCCGCAGCGACAGGCTTCGGGCGGGCAGGACCAGCTTCTCGGGCAGGTCCGCGCGTATATCGATGCCGCGCAACCGATAAGGTTCCACGAGGTCCCGTACGAGGCCCGGCAGGTCGAGCGCCTCCATCGGCTCCTGCGGTTCTCCGCGCCCGAAATCCAGGAACTGGCCGATGATCCGGTCCATCTCCTCGACGTCGGCCACCATTGCGGCGACCTCGGTTTCCGGCGCCCCCGACATTTCGACGCCGAGCCGCAGGCGTGCCAGCGGCGTACGCAGATCGTGGGAGACGCCGGCGAGAATCAGCGCGCGATCTGCGTCCGTGCGGGCGAGATCCCCTGCCATCTGGTTGAAGGCTTTCGCCACTGCGGCAATTTCCTGCGGGCCTGTTTCGGGCAAGTGCGGCGGCGTGCGACCGCTGCCGACGACGCGCGCCGAGCGGGCGAGGTTGCGCAGCGGGACGCTGATCCGGGAAACGATCAGGTAGGCGCCCAGCAGCGCGACGAGGAGCGCACCGCCTCCCCACGTCAGCCACTCGATCGCCTCGGTCTGTTGCAGCCGCTCGGACGGAAGCATGACCCAGAAATCTTCCTTGTCTTCGGGGTGGAGCCTGAAGCTGATCCAGAAACCGTCGAGCGTTTTCCACCGCGAGGCAAACCGCGTGTGAGCGCCGAGCTGGCGGCGAATCTCTTCGGTCAGCAGATGCATGGCGCGGTTGTCGGGCAGCGGAAGGAGTTCGTCGGAAGGTTCGGCCGGGTAGATCCGGATCCCCTCGAGCGCCGCCAGGTCGATGAGCAATTCGGTACGGCGCTCGACGTCCGCGTTGATCAGCGCGGTGCGGGTCAGGTTCACGACGCTCGTCGCCATCTGCGCAAGATCGCGTGCGCGCACCGGCTCCTCGAAATGGCGAAAGATCTGCGACCAGGCCACCAGCGCGAGCGTCAGCAGGAGGGCAATAAGCAGAAAGGTCTGCCACAGCAGCGTGCGCGGCGGAAGATCGTTCACCGCCTGGCTGATGGCCTCACGAATGCCGGTCCACCCGGCCGGACGCGAATGATGTTCAGCTCTCGCTTGCAGCTTTTGTATCATCGGGAACGAATACATAGCCGAAACCCCAGACCGTCTGGATGTAACGAGGTTTCGCCGGATCGTCCTCGACGAGCTTGCGCAGCCGGCTCACCTGCACGTCGATCGCCCGATCGAAAACGCCGTACTCCCGCCCGCGCGCGAGTTCCATCAGCTTGTCGCGCGACAGGGGTTGCCGCGGATGCTGGAGGAGTACCTTCAACAGCGAGAATTCGCCCGTCGTGAGTGCGATCTCGTCGTCGTCACGCGTCAGCGAGCGCACGCCGAGATTGACGCGCACACGCCCGAAGCTGACGATTTCATCCTCGCTCGTCGGCGCACCGGGCAGGCTCGGCGGCTGGCGGCGCATGACCGCGTGGATGCGGGCCACCAGTTCACGCGGATTGAAGGGCTTGGCAAGGTAGTCGTCGGCACCCATTTCGAGCCCGATGATCCGATCGACATCGTCTCCCTTTGCCGTGAGCATGATGATCGGCATGGCGTTTTCATCGGCACGCAGGCGCCGGCAGATCGCCAGGCCGTCCTCGCCCGGAAGCATCAGGTCGAGCACCATCAGGTCGAAATGCTCGCGATGCAGCGCCCGGTCCATCGACGGCGCGTCGACCACCGCCTTGACCGTAAAACCCTGCTCCTGCAGGTATCTCGACAACAAATCGCGCAGCCGCGCGTCGTCGTCGACGAGTAACACTCTATATCGGATTTTAGCGTTCATAAGTCGCATCCTATCCTTTGAACATTTGGCATGCTAGCGCTTCGGCAGCCCATGCCGGGTACCGGAGTAACGCTTCGTAAGGTGGTGTGGAATAGGCAACACCCCGTTACAGCATGGTCCGAAACGCGCACGGACATCTCCCACGGCACGGGTAATTCCTAGTATTTTTCGGGTACGCAAAAGTCGCCCCCGTGAAGAGGCTGGAGATCATCATCATGACACATCCGAGATTGGCATCAGATCCCGCGACATCCGGTTGTCGGGCTGGGGCTTCGGTTCACCTGCACGCGTGGGGGCGTGGACCAGCACTGTCGATCCTGGCCATGGCCGTGGCGTTCGGCGCGTGGGATCCGGTATTCGCACAAGCCGTGCCCGGGGTGCTCGCGGAGGAGCCGCTGGCCACCCTGCAAAGCCCGAAGGATCTGCGCCGGGCCGAACTCAGACGCGCATTGATCAGCGGCGCGGACCTCCCCGGCGCAGAGCGTGAGCGGCCGCCCTTGTCCCAGAATGAACGCGAGGCGTTGAACCGGGAATTACGCGAGGCGATGCGTGGCGTCTATGAGAGCCGAAGGGCTGCCGCCCGATAGACACTTTCCGTCGACGCTCATTTCACTTGTCGGCCGCCGCTGCCGGTAAAATGCCGGCCTATGAAAATCCTCGCCATCGAGACCTCGTGTGAACACGCGAGCGTCGCCCTGCTGGTCGACGACGACATCGTCGAACGCCGCCTCGAAGGGCATGCCAATCATTCGGAGTACCTGCTGCCGACGCTTCGGGCGCTGCTCGGGGAGGCCGGATTACCGATCGCCACACTCGATGCGATCGCATTCGGCGCGGGACCCGGTGCCTTCACCGGTTTGAGGCTGGCGTGCGGGGTCGCGCAGGGTCTCGGGATGGGAGCCGGGATCGGGGTGGTGCCGATATGCAGCCTCGCGGCGCTGGCGTTGCAGGGTGAAGGGAGCACGGTTTTCGTCGCAACCGATGCCCGCATGGGCGAAGTGTATTCGGCGGCATACCGCATAGACGACGAACGGGCGATCGAGGTGCAGGTTCCCGTCTGCTCACCGCCGCAGCAACTGGCTTTGCCTGCCGGCGAACTGTGGTTCGGCATCGGCTCGGCGCTGCGCGTGCATGAGGCAGGCATTCCGGCGTCCGTCATCGCCCGCTTGTGGGGCCGCAATTCGACGGCCGTTCCCCAGGCAGCGGATGTTGCCCGGCTGGCGGCTCGCGAGGTCCGCGAAGGCCGGCTGCTGGCGCCCGAATACGCCGTCCCCCTGTACGTGCGCGACAAAGTCGCGCTCACGACGGCCGAACGCCTCGCACGGGGAGGACGCGCTTGAACGCCGCGGCGTCCGATTTTTCCCCGATGACCGATCGCGATCTCGATTGGGTCGTCGACCACGAAGCCGTACTTCACACTTTCCCGTGGTCCCGCGGAAACTTCGTTGACTCGCTGGCTGCCGGGCATAGCGCATGGGTGATGCGCGTGGGCGGATCCCCCGTTGCGTATGCCGTCATGTTGATGGTGCTGGATGAAGCGCACCTGCTCAACATCAGCGTGGCGCGCGAGTTTCAGGGCGCGAGGCTCGGCACGGCCCTCCTGCGGCATCTTTTTGCCGAAGCGCGGCGATGCGGTGCGTCACAGTTCTTTCTCGAAGTGCGCCCCTCGAATTCAGCGGCTCTCGCGCTTTATCGCTCGCACGGCTTTCAGCCGATCGGACGGCGCAAGGGCTACTACGCGCTCCGCGAGGGCGGTCGCGAGGACGCGATCGTGATGCGGCTCGAACTATGAACGAGCGTCGGGATGCGGTACTGCGCGAAATGGGCCTCGCGCCGCTGTGGCGGCGGCGCGGAACGTCGCAGGCGCTGCAGGCGGACGAGCCGGAAGCAGTGCCGGAAGAACCGGCTGCGGCGCGCCCGCCCGCGAGGGAAGCCGGCGACGTCTCCACGCGGGAACGACAGGCCTCGCATCGGCCGCAGCCGGTCCCTGCGCCGCAGCCGGCGCCCGTTGCGGTCGCCCATGCGGCCGATTCCACGGACGAGCGCGCCGGGCGGATCGAAACCCTGGACTGGGAAGCGCTCGAGGCCGACATCCGTGCGTGCACGGCATGCCGCCTGTGCGAGCGGCGTCGCCAGGCGGTGCCGGGTGTCGGCGATCGGCTGGCGGACTGGATGTTCGTCGGCGAGGGGCCCGGGGCGGAAGAAGACCTGCGCGGCGAACCGTTCGTCGGCGTTGCCGGCAAGCTCCTCGACGCGATGCTGGCGGCGATCGGATTGAAGCGGGGCGAAGGGGTATATATCGCGAACGCGGTCAAGTGCCGGCCGCCGCACAACCGCACCCCGGGAAACGACGAGATCGAGGCCTGCGCGCCCTATCTCGCCAGGCAGATCGCACTGGTGCAGCCGCGCCTGCTGGTTGCGCTGGGTCGTCCGGCGGCGCGCGCGCTGCTCGGCGTCGATGTGGCAATCGGCGCGGCACGCGGACAGGTTTTCAGGTATCGCGGGACACCGGTGGTCGTGACCTACCACCCGGCCTACCTGCTGCGCAATCAGCGGGACAAGGCGAAAGTCTGGGAAGACTTGTGCTTTGCCCGGGAGCTGATGGAAAAAACGACGCCGGCCTGACGAAAACAGTCGCGGAGGGCTTGCTCAGTGCTTGTGTTCGTCGAGCAGCGCGACTGAATCGAATTCGCGCTGGTTCCGTTCGTGGTGGCACTTGACCAGCAGCATCATTCCCGCGACGAACAGCCCGAACATCACGATGACGATGTGGATCGACAGTCCCGACATGATCAGCACCGCATAAAGGCCGGTCATCACCAGGATCGACAGATTCTCGTTGAAGTTCTGCACCGCGATCGAGTGCCCGGCGCCCATCAGGATATGGCCGCGGTGCTGCAGCAGCGCATTCATCGGCACGACGAAAAATCCGGCGAGGGCGCCGACGAGCACCATCAGCAGCATCGCGAGCGTCGCGTGGGTGACGGTGACCATCGCCATCACCACGAGTCCCATCGCGATTCCCAGCGGAATCACGCTGACGGAACGACGCAGGCTGATCATCTTCGCCGCCATCACCGCCCCCAGCGCCACCCCGATCGCGACCACGCCCTGCAGCATCGAGGCCTGCGAGAGATTGAACCCCAGGTTATGTTCGGCCCACTTGATGACGATGAACTGGAGCGTCGCCCCGGCGCCCCAGAATAGCGTCGTGACCGCGAGCGAGATCTGGCCGAGCTTGTCGCGCCACAGGAGCTTCAGGCAATGGTTGAAATCATGGATCAGGTAGACCGGATTGTTCTTGAGCGGCTTGTGGTCGACGCCGGTGTCGGGAATATAGAAATTGAAGATTCCGCCCGCCACGTAGAACAGGCCGATCACCGCGATCGTGGCGCTGAATGTGCCGTTGACCAGCGGCAGGTCCAGGCTCGCGAGCCAGGCCGATGCATCGGGGCGAATGAGGAGGCCGCCGAGCACGGTGCCGAGGATGATCGCGCCGACGGTCAGGCCTTCGATCCAGCCGTTGGCCACGACCAGCAGCCGGTGCGGGAGATATTCGGTAAGGATGCCGTACTTCGCCGGCGAGTAGGCCGCCGCGCCCAGACCGATCACCGCGTACGCGAGCAGCGGATGCGCACCCAGGAACAGCATCAGGCACCCGCCGATCTTGATCGTGTTGCTGATCAGCATCACGCGCCACTTCGGCATCGAATCCGCGAAGGCGCCGACGAATGCGGCGAGGGCGACATAGGAAACCGTGAAGAACAGTTTCAGCAGCGGCTCGAATTGTTCCGGGGCCGCCATTTCACGGAGAAGCGCGATTGCAACGATCAGCAAGGCATTGTCGGCCAGCGCGGAAAAAAACTGCGCTGCCATGATGATGTAGAAGCCGAGCGGCATCGGAGGGAGGCGCCGTCACGCGAGTAAAGGGCGGTTTATATCACGACAGGGCTGAATTGTTTTGATTCGAAACAAGGCCTGCCCTGTTCGGAGATCGGGCGCAACCAGGTAGGGTAGCCAGCGGGGCGGTGGCATGTGGTTTAATACAGTATATAAACATGACTTATGGAGAGGCGGGGATGGCAGATCGCAGGCTGCAGGTATTCAGCGCGGTGGCCAAGCACGGTTCATTTACCCGCGCAGCCGAACATCTTTTCATGACCCAGCCGGCGGTCACGTTCCAGATCAAGCAGCTCGAGGAACACTTCAACACCCGCCTGCTGGAACGCGGGCACGGCAAGGTCACCCTTACGACGGCCGGCGAAGTCGTGCTCGCGTATGCCGACCGGATCCTCGATCTGTCGGAGGAGCTCGAGTCGCGCGTGTCGGAGCTGACCGACGAACTGGGCGGAACGCTGAGCATCGGCACCAGCACGACGATCGCCGCGTACTGGCTGCCGAAGCTGCTCGAGCGCTTCAAGCATAAATATCCGCGCGTGATTCCACGGGTCGTGGTGGGCAATTCGCAGCTCACGGAGGACCGGGTCGCGGCGCGGGAGCTCGACCTCGGGCTGATCGAGATCGTGGCGGAACAGCCGGCGATCGAACGCTTTACCGCCGCGCACGACGAATTGTTCGTGATCTGCCGCCCGGGACACCCGCTCGCGTCGAAGACGCGGCTCACCGCGCACGATCTGCTCGACCATGCTTTCATTACGCGGGATCCGGGCAACGCGATCCGCGAACTGGCCGAGCAGTTCTTCGCCGCAGCCGGAATCGGCCTCGACGAAGTCAATATCTGCGCCGAGCTCGGCAGCCTTGCGACCGTCAAATATCTGGCTGCCGAAGGCATCGGCTTTGCGATCGCGTCGTTTGCCGCGATCCAGCGCGACATCGGGGAAGGGCGGCTGGTTTCCGTGCCGCTTGAACCGAAGCAGTACACGCCGCTCGAAGTGATCATCCCGAAGGACAAGTTCCGCTCGAGCCTCATCACGACGTTTGCGGAACACGCCGTCGCGGAGCTCTCCGCGATGGCCAGAGCCTTGCCCGGACGCGAGTGATGGCAAAAGCGAAGACGGTCTTCAGCTGCACCGAATGCGGCGCGCAGGCGCCGCGCTGGCAGGGGCAGTGCCCGCAGTGCAAGGCGTGGAACACGCTCGTCGAAACCGTGGCCGAAGCCGGCGGCGGTGGCAGTCGTTTTGCGGCGCTGGCCGGCAGTACTGCGCAACTGCAGACGCTGGCCGATCTCGAGCCGCGCGAAGAGCCGCGCACCCCTACCGGGATCGACGAGTTCGACCGGGTGCTGGGCGGCGGGCTGGTGGCGGGCGGCGTCGTGCTGATCGGCGGCGACCCCGGCATTGGCAAATCGACGCTGCTGCTGCAGGCGCTGTCGGTGCTGGCCGCCCGGCACAAGGCGATCTACGTCAGCGGCGAGGAGTCGGGCGAACAGGTGGCGCTGCGCGCGCAGCGCCTGCAACTCGATCCCGCTGGGTTGCAACTGCTCGCGGAGATCAACCTGGAGCGGATCCTGGCGATGCTACGGGACGAACGCCCGCGCATCGTGGTGATCGACTCGATCCAGACGGTGTATTCCGAAGTGCTGCAGTCGGCGCCCGGCTCGGTCGCGCAGGTGCGCGAATGCGCCGCGCAGCTGACCCGCCACGCGAAGCAGAGCGGCACCTGCATGATCATGGTCGGCCACGTGACGAAGGACGGCACCCTTGCCGGCCCGCGCGTGCTCGAGCATATGGTCGACACCGTGCTGTACTTCGAAGGCGACACCCATTCGAGCTTTCGCCTGGTGCGCGCGTTCAAGAATCGCTTTGGCGCGGTCAATGAACTGGGCGTGTTCGCGATGACCGAGCGCGGGCTGCGCGGCGTCAGCAATCCATCGGCGCTTTTCCTGTCGCAGCATAGCCAGCAGGTGTCGGGCAGCTGCGTGCTGGTCACGCAGGAAGGCACGCGTCCGCTGCTCGTCGAGATCCAGGCGCTCGTCGACGGGGCGCACAGCCCGAATCCGCGC
Source organism: Aromatoleum bremense (assembly GCF_017894365.1). Lineage (NCBI taxonomy): Bacteria > Pseudomonadati > Pseudomonadota > Betaproteobacteria > Rhodocyclales > Rhodocyclaceae > Aromatoleum > Aromatoleum bremense. The sequence goes on along the minus strand of NZ_CP059467.1, from coordinate 4,152,059 downwards.
CGGCTGTCGGTCGGCCTCGAACAGAACCGGCTGGCGATGCTCCTCGCCGTGCTGCACCGGCACGCCGGGGTCGTGTGCTTCGATCAGGACGTGTTCGTCAACGCGGTGGGTGGGGTGAAAATCGCCGAGCCTGCCGCGGATCTGGCGGTATTGCTGGCGATCGTGTCGTCGCTGCGCAACCGCCCGCTGCCGCGCGAACTGGTGGTATTCGGCGAGGTCGGGCTGGCGGGCGAAATCCGTCCCGCGCCGCGCGGCCAGGAGCGGCTCCGGGAAGCGGCGAAGCTCGGCTTCACCGCCGCGATCATCCCCAAGGCGAACGCTCCGCGTCAGCCGCTCGGCGACATGCGGGTGATCGCGGTCGATCGCATCGAGGAGGCGATCGACCGCGCTCGCGAACTCGAAGGCTGACGATCGCTCGCGCCTCGCCTCACCTCATCCGCGGGGCGGTGATTTGTTACGGTCTGCCGTCCCGTTTCTGAATAAGCTGTGCACCACGGCCGCGGTTCGCTTTCCAGCAGGGGGTCCCCTCGCGGCCGGCGTGCCACCTTTTGGAGGGAGCAATGCCCGACCAGGTCGATTACAGATGGATCGCGGATGACCCCGATGCGCTGATGATGCTCGATCACGCGGGCAAGGTGCTGGAGTGGAACGACGGCGCCGAACGGATGTTCGGCTACTCGCGCACAGAAGCTATCGGCACGAGGATCCACGAGCTCGTGACAGTGCCGGGCAGCGATGCGGAGCAAGACCATTTCATCGCCGAAACGAGCGAACGCGGGCGCGGCACCTTCGAGGCCTTGCGCCGGCGCAACGACGGCACGCTAATGTACGTCGTCATTTCAGGCAAGGTCGGGCAGGGGGCGCCGGGCGAACTGTACCTGCTATTCTCGGAAAAAGACGTCACACAGCTGAAAGTGCAACGCGACAGCAAGTCGCTCGAATCGAAGTTCCGGGAACTGCTCGATTCGATGCCCGACGGCATCCTCATCGTCAATCCTACGGGCCACATCCTGATCGCGAACAGGCAGGCCGAGCGGCTCTTCGGCTACGATCCCAACGAACTGCGCGCGCGCCCGATCGAGGACCTCCTGCCGCAGCGTTTTCGCGCCGCGCACAAGGGCCACCGGTCGCATTATTTTTCGGCTCCCCGCACCCGGGCGATGGGCGCGGGGCTGGAACTGTACGGCTTGCGCAAGGACGGAGCGGAATTTCCCGTCGAGATCAGCCTGAGCCCGCTGAAGACCGAGGAAACGCCGGTCGTCATGAGTGCGATCCGCGACGTCAGCGAGCGCAGGGGTTTCGAGCAGGCGCTGCAGGAAAAGAATCTCGAACTACTCGCGGCCAACCGCGCGAAGGACCGCTTCCTTGCCAGCATGAGCCATGAGCTGCGCACGCCGCTCAACGCCGTCATCGGCTTCACCGGCACGCTGCTGATGAAGCTGCCGGGCGAGCTCAATTCCGAACAGACCCGTCAGCTCGAGATCGTCCGCAACAACGCGCGCCACTTGCTGGCGCTGATCAACGATTTGCTGAATCTCGCGAAGATCGAGGCCGGCAAGGTCGAACTCAATTTCGAGCCGACCGACTGCGGCGCGCTGGTCGGCGAAATCGCTGCTTCGCTGCGCCCGCAGGCGCTGTCAAAGGGGCTCGAACTGATCGTCGCGATGCCGGTCGAAGCGATCGTCTTCGAAACCGATCGGCGCACCCTGAGTCAAATTATTATTAATCTCGTTGGCAACGCCATAAAGTTCACCCTGCACGGCAGCGTCCGGATCGACCTGGCGCTCGACGATTCGGGCGAAAAGCGCAGGCTTGTGCTGTTGGTCAGCGATACCGGACCGGGAATCGGAGAGCAGGAGCTTTCCTCGTTGTTCGAAGCCTTCGTCCAGGGGCAGGCGTCGCGGACAAAGGGAGTCGAAGGCACCGGTCTCGGACTGCATCTGAGTCGCAAGCTCGCCGCGCTGCTCGGGGGCGAGCTGAATTGTACGAGCACGCTGGGTACAGGCAGCGTCTTCACCCTGACTTTGCCGGAGCCCTGAAAAGTGACTGCACGAATACTGATCGCGGAAGATCATCCTGCCAGCCTGGAACTGCTGCGCTACCTTCTCGCGGCAAACGGTTACGACATCCTTTCGGCCGAGGACGGGGAGGCGGCGCTCGATCTCGCGCGCCGCGACACGCCGGACCTGATCATCTGCGACCTCCAGATGCCGAAGAAGAACGGCTATGAAGTGGTGAGGCAGCTCAAGAGCGAGCCCGCCCTGTCGGCCATCCCGGTGGTCGCAGTTACCGCGTTTTCGATGATCGGAGACCGGGAGCAGGTGCTTGCCGCGGGGTTCGACGGTTATCTGTCGAAACCGATCGAGCCGGAAGAGTTCGTCGCACTGATCGAACAGTATCTGCCGCTGTCGCTGCGCAAGCAGCATGGCGGCCGGTGATTGGAGGACGGTACTCGAGCATGGCTACTATCGCCGTCGTCGATGACATGCCTGACAACCGGGAGTTGCTAGCGACGATTCTCAAGGCCTTGAATCATCGCGTCATCGAGGCAGCGGACGGCGCGGAGGCGCTTCGACTGGTGCGTGAGGAAAAGCCTGCATTGGTGATTTGCGACATCCTGATGCCGAAGGTGGATGGCTATGAATTTGTGCGGCAGTTGCGCGCCGATGCGGCGATCACCGAGACGCCGGTGATCTTCTACACCGCCTACTATCTCGAGGACGACGCGCAACGGCTCGCGAAGGCGTGCGGAGTCGTCGATATCCTGACCAAGCCGTCCGACCCGGAAGATGTCATCCGGGTTGTGACGAAAGCCCTCGAACAGCCGGCCAGCATGCTGGCCGTGACGCTCCCGGAGCCCGAGTTCGATCGCCGGCACCTGCACCTGATGACTGGCAAGCTCGCAGAGAAAGTCGCGGAGCTGCAGGCGGCAAGCGCCAAGCTCGAGGCGCTGATCGAGCTCAATCTGCAACTCGCGTCGCAGCGCGATCTGGCTCAACTGCTCGACCACGTCTGCAAGCGGGCCCGGCAGCTCATCGGCGCGGACTATGGGAGCCTCGTCGCACGCTGTACGGACAGCGAGGCGCTGGCCTACACCGTTCATTCCGGCATTTCGCCGGAAGTTGTCGCGACGATGGGAGCGGCGCAACTGGATGAGGGCCTGCTCGGCCGGGTCTATCGCGAGCAACAGGCCGAGCGTTACGAATTTCCCGCCGAGCGCGGCGTGGAAACCGGCCTGCCGGCAGAGTATCCGCCACTGCGTTCCGTCCTCGCCGCACCGCTCACGTCGCTGACCAAGGTTTACGGCTGGCTATGCCTCGGCAACAAGCAGGGGGAGGGCGGTTTCACCGCGGACGACGAGAAATTGCTGCGCATCCTCGCCGCGCAGGTCGGACGGATCTACGAGAACGGCAGCCTGTACCGGCAGGTAAGCCGGCATGCCCTCGAACTCGAAGTGGAGATCGTGGCGCGAGAACGCGCGCAGCGGCATTTGAGCGCGCAATACGAGGTGGCGCGCATCCTCGGTGAAGCGGTGAGCTTCGACGAAGTCGCGCTGAAGGTATTGCAGGCGATCTGCGCAAAGCTCGAGTTCGCGGCGGGCGCGTTGTGGAAGGTGGATGAACGCGCGGGCTTACTGCGCTGCTTTGGGGCGTGGTGCCAGCCAACGGAACTGTGCGGCGAATGGGTGGCGAAGACATGCCGGATGGTGCTCGAACCGGACAGGGGGGCTCCCGGCAACGTCTGGTCGTCGCGTCGGCCGCTGTGGCGTGCGCGAATCGAACCGAGTCTCGGTTGCACCTGGTCCCTCGAGGCACTCGACGCGGGGCTGCGCTCGGGAGGCGCGTTTCCGATCGTCGTGCGCGGGGAGGTCGCGGGGGTGCTCGAAGTCTTCAGCCGCGAATATCAGGATGAAGATTCGCGGCTGACCGATACGCTGGCTTCGCTGGGCGGCCAGATCGGGCAGTTTCTCGAACGCAGCGAGCAGCAACAGCGCATTCGCCGCCTCACGCGCGTGTATGCCGTCCTGAGCGGCATCAACTCCGCGATCGTGCGCATTCACAGCCGCGACGCGCTGTTCGATGAGGCTTGCCGCATCGCCGTCGATGCCGGGGAGTTCGGCATCGCGTGGATCGGCGAACTCGACCCGGCGACGATGCAAGTCACTCCGGTGGCGTGGGCTGGAGGCGACGACGCGGTTGCGGCCCGGGAACTCGCCGCCTCCACTGCGGGAGAAACCCGCGATCCGGTCGGAGAGGCGGTGCGCGCCGGGGTTCCGGTGTTCATCAACGACATACCGGCATCAGGTGTGAGCATGACAGGATTGTCCGAAGCGCAGCGCTACGGATACCGCTCGAAAATCGCGCTGCCGCTTTTTTCCGAAGGGAAGGTCGCGGCGGTGCTGGTGCTTTATGCCCCGGAGCCCGGCTTTTTCGCCGGCGACGAACTGCAGCTCCTCGGAGAGCTCGCCGGCGACGTGTCGTTCGCGCTCGAATTCATCGCGAAGAAGGACCGTCTCGCATTCGTCGCGTACCACGATCTCCTCACCGGCATGCCGAATCGCGCCCATCTGCTCGAACACCTGACCCAGGCGCTGCAAAGTGTCCGGCAGCACCCGGGCGAGCGCGTCGCGGTCGTGGTGTGGAACATTCACCGCTTCCGCAACATCAATGAAACCTTCGGCCGCCAGATCGGCGACGCGGTGCTGCGCGAGGTCGGGCAGCGGCTGAGCGCAGCCTGGCCCAATCCGATGGACGTCGCCCGCATCGCCGTCGACCACTTCGCCGGCATCGTCAGCGACAACCGGCAGGTCACCGAAATCGCGCACCTGATCGAACAGCTCGCCGTCGACGTGTTCAGCAGCTCGATCGTCGTCGGCGAGCACGAATTGCGCGTGGCCGCGTCGGCCGGGATCGCGGTCGCGACCGACGAAGACCAGGACGCCGATACCGTGCTCAGGAATGCCGAGGCGGCGTTGCGCAAGGCCAAGGGTTCGGGGATGAATTACCTGTTCTACGGGCCGGAAATGAACGCCCGCGTGGCCGAATCGCTGATGCTCGAAAACCGCCTGCGCCAGGCCCTCGAGCGCGACGAATTCGTGCTCCATTACCAGCCGAAAGTGTCCGGGGCAACCGGCCTCGTCACCGGACTCGAAGCCCTGATGCGGTGGAACGACCCGACGGTCGGCCTGGTGCAGCCGGACAAGTTCATTCCGATCCTTGAAGAGACCGGCATGATCCTGCAGGTGGGGCTATGGGCGATCCGCAAGGCGCTGGCTGACGCGCATGACTGGCGGAAAACGGGGATCGAACCGCCTCGCATTGCCGTCAACGTGTCCGCGATCCAGTTGCAGCAGAAGAACTTCGTCGAATCCGTGCGCTGCGCGATCGAGGAAGCCAATGGCGATGCGCGGCATGTGGATCTCGAGATCACCGAGAGCATGGTGATGACGGAGATGCAGGAAAACATCGCGAAGCTGACCGAGATCCGGCTCATGGGCGGAGATATCGCGATCGACGATTTCGGCACCGGGTACTCGTCTCTGGGCTACCTCGCGAAGCTGCCGGTCGGCGCCCTGAAGATCGACAAGTCCTTCATCGAGACCATGGCGACGACGCCCGAGAGCATGACGATCGTGGCGACGATCATCTCGCTTGCCCATTCGCTGGATCTCAAGGTGATCGCCGAGGGCGTCGAGGAGGAGGAACAGGCGAAGTTCCTGCGCCTGTTCAAATGCAACGAGCTGCAGGGCTACCTGATCAGCCGGCCGCTGCCCCCCGACCAGGTTGTGGACTTCCTGCGCAGCCGGAAAAGGCTCGATCACAAGAGCCATTGAATTCGCTCCGGCTCGTTTCCTGTTCGTTGCCGTCTCGCCGGCCCGGTCCTCGTTTCCCGTCCCTTGTCACGGCCCCTCGATGACTGGCGCAGATCGCGCCGGGCATCGGGCGAAACGCGGGACGGGCGTGTTTTCCGCCGCTGCGCTACTGCCGCGTGATCACCGCTTCGAGGTATTCGCCCGGGATCACCAGCGAGTCCACCCCGCCCGTATTTCGGGATTCGAGCAGTTGCAGCAGATCGGCGTGGAGCCGCGCCTGCCCGTCGCCGTCCAGCGCCGCGAAGGCCTTGTGCGTCGGGCCGTAACAGGTGCGGAAGACTTCGATCCAGTGCGCGGGGGAGCGGAAGCGGAAGTTGAACGACCGGCGCCCGCAGCGGATGTCGATGGCGTGACGGCCGAACAACTCGACGAGGTACGGCTCGTCGCCCCACCGCAGCGGCGAGCGGACGCCTGCCGGGGGTGGAACGTGGGCGCCGATCACGCGGAACAGTTCGCCGATGAATCCGGCTGGAGTCCAGGCGGCGAGGCCGATGCGCCCGCCGTGGCGAACCACGCGCAGCAATTCGCCGGCGCTGCGGTCGTGGTCGGGCGTAAACATCACGCCAAACGTTGACAGCGCGACGTCGAAGCTGCCGTTGGCAAAGGGCAGGGCCTCGGCGTCGGCGACACGGAAATCCACCGCCAGACCCTCGGCGCGTGCACGCGTGGCAGCCTGGTCGAGGAGGTGCGGCACATAATCGGTCGAGGTCACTTCGGCGAAGCGCCGAGCCGCAGCCAGCGTTGCGTTGCCATTGCCGGCGGCTACGTCGAGCACGCGCTCGCCCGCGCGCAGGTCGGCGGCCTCGGCCAGCGATTCGCCGACGATCTGCAGGCGCGTGCCGATGAATCCGTAATCTCCGCTTGCCCAGGTCGCTTGCTGGCGCAGCTTGATCGCTTCGAGGTCGGGTGACGGCGGAACCGCAATGGACTGGCCGGAGGGGCACAGGGCGATGGGTGCGTTCATGATGGTCTCCTGTCGATCGGGGAAAGCCGGTCCTCTGCGGGCCCGGGTCGGCGTGGCAAACATCACCTTCCGACGCAGTCATTCTTTCGCCGCGCCGCGTTTGATGCTTCACTGAGAGTCGGGCAAATTTGCTCGTGCGTCCGCGGTTGACCGCCTGTCGATCCGAAGGCACTGCGGAGCCCAAGCATTGCCGGCCGGAACAACGCCATGAGCCGAGATACGCTGTCCGATCTGTTGCGTGCCGTTCGCCTGCGTGGCGCGGTCTTCTACTACGTCAGCTGCTGGGAGGACTGGGCCGCCGAAGCGCCTCCCGCACGGGAGATCGCGGCGGCAGTGCTGCCCGGCGCCGAGCACGTCATGGAGTTCCACATGGTCGCCAAGGGCGCCGGCTGGGCGGCTGTCAGCGGGTTTGCGCCGGTCCGGCTCGGGGTCGGCGATATCGTCATGTTTCCCCACGGCGACGCCCACGTCATGTCCAGCGCCCCGGGCGTGGAGCCCGCACGGCTGGGCGCCGACTGGGTCTTCGCCACGCGGCACGAACCCCGGCCGATGCCCGTCGCCTACCACCGGGGCGTCAGGGAACCCGGCTCTGCGGCACCGATCGCCGACGCCGACACCATCCTGGTGTGCGGATTCCTCGGTTGCGACCTGCGGCCGTTCAACCCGCTGGTGGCGGCCTTGCCACGCCTGCTGCACCTGCCGGCGGCGCGAGCTGGAGGGGCCATCGCACGCGTCATCGACCAGGCGGCGCAGGAGTCCACGCAGCGCCGTCCCGGTGCAGATGCAGTGCTCGAACGCCTGGCCGAGATGATGTTCGTCGACACCGCGCGGCGCTATCTCGACGGCCTGCCGGAAGACGCGACCGGCTGGCTGGCCGGTTTGCGCGACCGCTACGTCGGCCGCGCTCTTGCTCTCCTGCATGAATACCCCGAGCGTCCGTGGACGATCGATGAACTCGGCCAGCAGGTCGGGCTATCCCGCTCCGCGCTGCATGAGCGGTTCGTGCAGTTCCTCGGCGAACCGCCGATGCACTACCTCGCGAATTGGCGCATCCAGGTCGGTTCGCGCTTGCTGCGCGAAACCGGCCGCACCGTTGCCTCGATCGCGCTCGATGTCGGCTACGAATCGGAAGCCGCGTTCTCGCGCGCTTTCAAGCGCCTGGTCGGCCTGCCGCCTGCCACCTGGCGTCGCAGCACCCGTTGAAAAGACTTTTCAGGGCGCTGCAGTCCGCTCCGGTTACCGGTAGAGTTCGCTTCGGCTCTCCGTTAGAATCTTTCGCACGTCAGGGGGATCACATGCTGCAGATCGGTGAGATGGCGCCAGCGTTTTCATTGCCGGATGCGGAGATGGAGGTTTTCGACCTCTCCGCGGAACGCGGCAGGCATCATGTGGTCCTCTACTTTTATCCGCGCGACAACACCCCCGGATGCACGCGTCAGGCGGCCGACTTCAGCGATCATGAAGACGAGTTCGGCCGTCACGACTGCATCGTGGTCGGTGTGAGTCCCGACGATTGCCTGACCCACGCCGAGTTTCGCGACCAGCACGGGTTGTCGGTACGTCTGCTCTCGGACGTCGAGAGGGAGGTCTGCCGGCTCTACCACGTGTGGCAGCCGAGGGAAGTCGACGGTGTGAAGAAGATGGGGGTGATGCGGACGACTTTTGTGATCGACAAGGAAGGCGTCATCCGCCACATGCTCCACGACGTTTCACCCCGCGGCCACGTGGCGGGGGTTTTCGAACTGGTCAGGAAACTGCAAACAGAGAATGCACATGGAAATCGTCAAGAACAGCGTGGTAACGCTTAACTACACCGTCGTCGATCCCGACGGCACCATGATCGACGACGGTCAGCAACCGCTGGTTTACCTCCACGGCGGCTACGACGGCATCTTCCCGGCGCTGGAAGAAGCGCTGCACGGCAAGAAGGTCGGCGACCAGCTCAAGATCAAGCTGCAGCCCGAAGACGCCTTTGGCGACTACGACGAAGAGCTGGTGCTGGTCGAGGAAGTGGGCCAGTTCCCCGACAACATCGAAGTCGGCATGTCGTTCGAGCGCGTCAGCGACGACGGCGAAGAGGAAATGATCTACCGCATCACCGACATCGCCGAAGGCAAGGTCGTCGTCGATGGCAATCATCCGCTCGCCGGCACGGCCCTCGTGTTCGAGGTCACCGTCGCAGGGGTGCGTCCGGCAACCGCCGAAGAACTCTCGCATGGTCACGTTCACGGGGCCGGCGGACACCACCACTGATGATCGGTTGATCCCGCACCAAGGGGGCCGCGCAAGCGGCCCTTTTCCTGTCTGCTCCGTTATCCTACGGCGATGACCGAAACGATCGATAAAACCGGCCGCCCTGGTGCCGAACCGCCGCGCGAACTGCAGGCCCCGCTGCTGGAGGTGAGCGAGCTGCGCGTGCTGATCGGGCCGGACGAAAGTCCGGTACGGCCGGTCGACGGCGTGGGGTTCTCGATCGCAGGCGGCGAGACCTTTGCGCTGCTCGGCGAATCGGGCTGCGGCAAATCGATGACGGCGCTGGCGCTGCTGCGCCTGCTGCCCGACGGCGGGCGCATCGCGAGCGGCGAGGTACGCTTTGCCGGGCGCGACCTGCTGCGCCTGACGGAGGCGCGCATGCGCGAAGTGCGCGGCGGGCAGATCGCGATGATCTTCCAGGAGCCTTCGACGAGCCTCAACCCCGTGATGACGGTCATGAGCCAGATCGGTGAGGTGCTCGCGCACCATCGCGGCCTCGATGGTGCATCCGCGCGCGCCGAAGCGCGCCGGCTGCTTGAATCAGTCGGGATCCCGGACGCGGGACGGCGTCTCGACGATTACCCTTTCCAGTTTTCCGGCGGCATGAAGCAGCGGGTCATGATCGCCATCGCACTCGCCGGCGAGCCGGAACTCCTGGTCGCCGACGAGCCGACCACTGCGCTCGATGTCACGATCCAGGCGCAGGTGCTCGATCTCCTCGCCCGCCTGCAGGCCGAGCGCGGCATGGGAATGCTGTTGATCACGCATGATCTCGGCGTGGTGGCGCGGATGGCGCAGCGAATCGGCGTGATGTATGCGGGCGAACTGGTCGAAACGGGAAATCGCAGCGATTTTTTTCGCCGCCCGTTGCACCCATATTCGCGCAAGCTGTTCGCGGCGCTGCCGACCGACGCGCAGCGCCAGCGTCCGCTCGCGGCGCTCGGCGGCAACGTCCCGGCGCTCGACCGCGACTTCGTCGGCTGCCGTTTCGCCGACCGCTGTCCCGAAGCCTTCGACGTGTGCCGCCGCGAAGCACCCGTCTGGGAGAGGCGCGACGGGCAGGCGGTGCGCTGTCATCTTTATTCGGCTGGCCGGACCGCGGCCGCCGCAGCGACGCCCGTAGCGGTCCCATTCACCGCCACCCCGCACCGCCCGACACCCGCGCTGCTGCTCGACGTGCGCGACCTGAAAGTGCATTTTCCCGTGCGAAAAGGCCTTTTGCGACGCCAGGTCGGAAGCATCAAGGCGGTCGACGGCGTCAGCCTGACGCTGGCCCCGGGCCGAACGCTGGCGCTGGTCGGCGAGTCCGGCTGCGGCAAGACGACGGCCGGCAAGGCGATCCTGCAGCTCGTCGCGCCGAGCGCCGGCCAGGTTTTTCTCGACGGTTCGCCGATCACCGGCCTGTCGCGCTCAGCGCTGCGGCCATTGCGCCGTTCGTTCCAGATGGTGTTCCAGGATCCGTTCGCGTCGCTGAACCCGCGCATGCGCGTCGGCCAGATCATCGAAGAAGGCATGCTCGCGCTCGGCGTCGAACCCGACGGCCCAGCGCGCGCGCGGCGCATCGACGACCTGCTGCAGCGGGTCGGACTCACCCCGGCGATGAAGCTGCGCTATCCGCACGAGTTTTCCGGCGGTCAGCGCCAGCGCATCGCCATCGCCCGCGCGCTGGCAGTGTCACCGCGGCTGCTCGTCTGCGACGAGCCGACGAGCGCGCTGGACGTCTCGGTGCAGGCCCAGATCCTCAACCTGATGCGCGAGCTGCAGGGCGAGTTCGACCTCGCGTATCTTTTCATCACCCATAACCTGGGGGTCGTGAGCTGGCTTGCGCACGACGTCGCGGTGATGTATCTCGGACGGATCGTCGAGCGCGGCCCGGTCGAACGCGTGCTCGCCGCGCCCGCCCATCCGTATACCCGGGCCTTGCTCGCGGCGGTGCTGCGCATCGATGACGAAGCGCCAGGCGTCCGGTCAGCGCCGCCGGGCGACGACTTGCCGTCGCCGCTCGATCCACCCTCCGGCTGTCACTTCCATCCGCGCTGTGCCCATGCGACCGACATCTGCCGGGCGCAGTATCCGGGCGAGACCGCCCGTGGCGCAGGGCAGGTCGTCCGCTGCCACTGGCCGCGCTGAGCGGACAGCAGTCAGGGATTCGGGCTCCCGCCCGTCCCGGCACTTGCCTTTGCCGCCCGCAATGTCCGTTGCAGGCGCACGATTTGACCACTCTGGCCTCAGCGCTGGTTTTTTTGCGGCTGCTTCTTGCCGGACGTCGGCTTCGCCGGCTGGCCGCTCATTTTTTTCGCTGCTGCCGACGTGGTTGGAGTTTTCCTCGCCGAAGTCCCTGAGCTTTTGCCGGCAGGCCGCTTGACCCCCTTCTTCGCCGCCGGTTTCGTGCCCTTCGTCGCGGTCGGCTTTTCCGTGCCCTTGGCATCCATTTTGACGGGTTTGCCGCCAGCCAGCCGCGGGACGATCGAGCGCCCCGGCGATCCCGCCTGTTCGAGCGCATCGGTGGGCGCATTGCCCGGATCGACGCCCTCAGGGACGAGCAGCGAGTAGCCGGGGCTTACACGGCTGCGCGCATCGAGCCGGTTGATCTGGTAGAGCTGGTTCAGCGACAGGCCGAAATCCCGCGCCACGGATGCGAGCGTCTCGCCGCGCTGCAATTCGTAGGTGCGCCACTGCGTCCCGTTGCGTTGATGTTCGGCGAGCCGCAGCTGGAACTGTTCGGCGCGATCGACGGGCACGACAAGCGCACTGCCTTCGGTGACGGCTGGACGTTTGTGGCTGGGGTTGAGGGCGAGGAACTCGTCGAGCGGCATCCCCGCAAGGCGGGCGGCGGTGGCCAGTTCGATCGTCGCAGGAGTATCGACAGTGACGAAGTGGGGGCTGTTCGGCACGTATGGAAGTTCGAAGCGGTACAGCTCGGGCTGCGCGACGATGTTCTTCAGCGCCTGCAGCTTCGGCACATAGTTGCGCGTTTCCCCGGGCATGCGCAGATGGCTGTATTCGGCCGGAAGCCCGTCGTCCAGGTTGCGCTGGATCGCGCGGCCGACCGCGCCTTCGCCCCAGTTGTACGAGGCGAGCGCGAGATGCCAGTCGCCGTGCATGTCGTAGATCGCCTGCAGGTAGTCGAGCGCCGCTGCGGTGGAAGCGATCACGTCGCGCCGCTCGTCGACCCACGCGTCCTGCGTGAGGTTGTAGTTCCGCCCCGTCGAGGGGATGAACTGCCACAGCCCCGACGCGTGCGAGCGCGAATAGGCCATCGGGTTGTAGCTGCTTTCGACCATCGGCAGTAGCGCGAGCTCGGTCGGCATGCCGCGGCGTTCGAGTTCGTCGACGATGTGGTAGAGATAGCGCCCGCCGCGCTCGAAAACCTTTTTCAGGAAACCCGGGCGGTTGATGTAGAAGAGTTGCTGTTCGGCGACCAGCCCGCTGTCCAGGTCCGGCATGCCGAAACCGCGGCGAATGCGGTCCCATATGTCATTGGCGTCACGGGTGAGGTCGAGCGTGAGCACGCGCAGCGGAGGATCCGTCAGCTCGAGGACCGGCCCGAGAGGAGCCTTCAGGCCGCCCGGAGCGGCGTCATCGCCGACGATGAGACTGGTCGCGCCCGGCTCCGGCAAGAGAGTCGGCGCCGCCGAATCCGCCGACGCCCGGACAGACCCCGGTGCGATGCTCAGGAACACGAGAAACAGGAGGCTTGCGAAAGGAATCGCCATCGAGCCGGCGCCCCGGGAGAGGAAAAAGAGGGTGGACTCTAGGGCAGGGGCGGGGGGGCGTCAAACCGGTGTCGATGACGGGGCGCGGACAGCGGTTTTTCGCCTCAGAAAACGCCGGGCCGCCCCAAGTTTTCTTGTCCCCCTCGGGGGGCGGAAACGGCAAAGCCGTTTCCTGGGGGCGCTCAGAAAACGTCCTTCCAGGCCCTCAATGCCGTGAAGCATTCGAGCGAGTCGTGCGGACGCACGCCGGTGCGGTCGGCGATCACGCCCATCACTGCCGGTTCGCCCGTGCGCAGGAAGGGGTTCACGCGCCGCTCGCGTTCGATGGTGGTCGGCAGGGTCGGCCGCCCGGCATCGCGCCGCGCCTCGCATTCGACGAGCCACTCGTCCCGCTCGGGATTCCCCGGGTCGGCGACACGCGCAAACGCGAGGTTGGCGAGCGTATACTCATGGGTGCAATACACGGCGGTGTCGCCGGGCAGATCTGCGAGGCGGCGCAGCGAAGCGTGAAGTTGCGCGGCAGTGCCGCCGAGCAGCCGCCCGCAGCCGGCGCTGAAAAGGGTGTCGCCGGGAAACAGGATGCCCGGCGCGAGATAGGCGACGTGGCTCGCGGTATGGCCGGGCACTTCGAGCACGCGCAAGCGGATGCCGAGCGGGTTGAGACTGACTTCGTCGCCTTCCGCAACAGGATGGTTCACACCTTGGATGTCGGCTGCAGCTGGGCCGAACACCGGGATGTCGCGGCTGGCGATCAGCTCGGCGACGCCACCGACGTGGTCTGCATGGTGATGGGTCAGCAGGATCGCGCAAAGATCCAGCCCCTGCGCCGCGAGGCCGTCTTCGACGACTGCTGCGTCACCCGGGTCGACGACTGCTGCAAGCTGGCCGCGACGCAGCAGCCACAGGTAGTTATCCCGGAACGCCGGGAGAGGGATAATTTCGATGCTGCCGATTTTTGAGTGCTGATCGTTCATGTCCATCCTCAGTCTGTCGGACTGGCTTGAAACCCCGCAGGGACAATACCTGCTGCAGTGGGAATCGGCCAGGTTCGACGTCATGGTGGCCGATATTTTCGGCTACAACGCAGTTCAGATCGGGCTGCCCGAGCACGAGTTCCTGCGCGGCAACCGCATGCCGTTCCGCTTCCGTTGCGCCCGGCTGGGCGAGGCCGAAGTGATGTCCAACGCGGAAGCGCTGCCGTTCGCCACCGCCACGCTCGATCTGGTGCTGCTGCCGCACGTGCTCGAGTTTTCGCCGAACCCTCATCAGGTGCTGCGCGAGGTCGAACGCGTACTGGTGCCCGAGGGCAGCGTCATCATCAGCGGCTTCAACCCCTTCAGCCTGTGGGGCCTGCGCCGCCTGCTGGCTCGCGGCGACGGGGCATTTCCGTGGCGTGGACAGTATCTGTCCGTGCGCCGCACGAAGGATTGGCTCGCGCTGCTGGGGTTCGAAACCCAGTCCGGCAGTTTCGGCTGCTACGCGCCGGCGGTGACGAGCGGAAAATGGCTGGAACGCTGGCGATTCATCGACAAGGCCGGGGACCGCTGGTGGCCGATCTTCGGCGGCACCTACATCATTCAGGGAATCAAGCGGGTGCAGGGGATGCGCCTGATCACCCCCAACTGGCGCGATCGTCGCGCCGCAGCGAAACGGCTCTCGCCGGTGGCCCAGCGCGGCCGGCAGGTGACGGGCGGAGTACAAAAGACTAAATGACCGATCAGATCGAGATATTCACCGACGGCGCCTGCAGCGGCAATCCGGGGCCCGGCGGTTGGGGCGCGATCCTGCGCTCGGGGGCTCACGAAAAGGAAATCTGGGGTGGCGAACCGCACACGACGAACAACCGCATGGAGCTGCTCGCGGTGATCCGGGCACTCGAACTGCTCAAGCGTCCGGTCGTCGCCCGCGTGCATACCGACAGCCAGTACGTGCAGAAAGGCATCTCCGAGTGGATCCACGGCTGGAAGGCGCGCGGGTGGAAGACCGCGGCGAAAGCCCCGGTGAAGAACGAGGACCTGTGGCGCGCGCTCGATGAGGCCGCGAGCCGTCACCAGGTCCAGTGGATCTGGGTCCGGGGCCATGCCGGCCATGTCGAGAACGAACGCGCCGACGAACTCGCGCGCCGCGGCGTCGACGCGGTGCGCCGGCAAGGCACGAGCGTCGCAGGCTGAAGCTTCGCGGCGCCTGGAACAATATTGGGGAAAACGCATGAGACAGATCGTCCTCGACACGGAAACCACCGGCCTCGACTGGCGCAACGGCGACCGCGTCATCGAAATCGGCTGCGTCGAGCTGCTGAACCGCAACCTGACGGGGCGGCATTACCACGTCTATATCAACCCGGAGCGCGGCATCGATGCCGAGGCGATCGCGGTGCACGGCATCACCGAGGACTTCCTCGCCGACAAGCCGACGTTCAGCGCCATCGCGGCCGAGTTCGAGGATTTCATCCGTGACGCGGAACTGATCATCCATAACGCGAACTTCGACGTCGGCTTCCTGAACCACGAGCTGTCGCGGCTCGGGCGGGGAAAGCTCGACAGCCTTTGCGCGGGGGTCATCGACACGCTGAAGATGGCGAAGGAGCAGAACCCGGGCAAGAAGGCGTCGCTCGACGCGCTGTGCGACCGGCACCAGATCGACAATGCGTCGCGGACGCTGCACGGCGCGCTGCTCGACGCGGAGCTGCTCGCCGAAGTCTACCTGGCGATGACGCGCGGCCAGGAGAGCCTGATCATGGCGCTCGAGGAGCCCGTGCCGGGCAGCGCCGAAGCCGGCGGCGTGCTCGTCGATCGGCCCCCGCTGAAAGTGCTCCGCGCGAGCGGCGAAGAGCTGGCTGAACATGGCCGGGTGCTTCACGACATCGCGAAAGCGACGAAAGGCACCTGCCTGTGGATCGCGCCCGAGCCGGAAGCGGCCGCCGCCTGACAGGACGAGGGCCTGAAGCGACCGCAGGCGCGGCTACAGGATGAGCCGCCCGCCAGGCAGGCTGCCCGCCTGCTCGAGCCGGGCGACGGTCGGGCCGAGGTCGAGGCCGGTGCGGTCCTTCAAGGCCCGGGCGCGTTCGCGCAACTCCGTCACCGGCACGGCGATCTCTTCGCCTTGCGCGCCGAATGCGACGACGTTGCCGCTGTCGCACGACGGAAACGCGATCGCGCGGTTCTCGAATGCGTGGATGATCCGCTCGACGCTGGCGCGAAACCCGCGCGACCGACCGAAGAGGTTCGTCGACATCAGTCCCGCGTCCGACAGGCGCGCACGCGCCGCGGCGTAGAACGGCGCGGTGTCGAGCGCGCCGGCCCGCGCGTGGCGGTCGAAGCCATCGACGAGGATCAGGTCGAAGCGCCGGTCGGTTTCGATCACGTAGCGGGCGCCGTCGCCGACGTGGATCGAAAAACGTGCATCCTCGTCCGGCAGGCGGAAGAACTGGCGGGCAGCCGCGACGACTTGCGGTTCGATCTCGACGACCTGGATGCGCGTCTGCGGGCAGTGGCGATGCAGGAAACGCACCAGCGAGGCGGCGCCGAGGCCGATCACCAGCGCGTTGCGCGGCCATTCGTCGGCGTCGCGCAGCAGCAGACCGGCCATCATCTCGCGCGTGTAGGCGAGTTCGAGTGCGTGCGGCCGGCGGATGCGCATTGCGCCCTGGACCCACTCCGAGCCGAAATGAAGATAGCGGACGCCGCGATCTTCGCTGATGTCGATCGGGGTGCTCACTGGAGCACCCTCGCGCTACGCGCGCGGAGGGCCGGCTTGGCACAGCCGGCCCGTTCCGCGGGCGCGGAGCATGCTCCGCGAAACCCCCGCTCCACCCCGCCAAGCGGGACTGAGCGCTTCTTGGGGCGGCCCGGCGAAGTGCTCATGCGGTCATCCGTTTCAGCGCGTACAGGCGCTCGAGCGCCTCGCGCGGGCTCAGGGTGTCAGGGTCCAGTTCGGCCAGCGCGGTGAGCGCCGGGTGCGAGGGCGTGTCGGGTTCGCGGTCCGGCAGCGCGGCAAAGAGGTCCGCCTGCGGCCCATTGCCGACCTCGCGGTTCTCGAGCGCGCGCAGGCGCCGTTTGGCGTCGCGCACGACCGAGCCGGGAATGCCGGCGAGCGCCGCGACCTCGATACCGTAGCTCTGGCTCGCCGGTCCGTCCTCGACCGCGTGCAGGAACACGATGCGGTGCGCGTGCTCGACGGCGTCGAGATGCACGTTCGCGCACTCGGGGTAGTCGCCGTTGAGGCGGGTGAGTTCGAAGTAATGGGTGGCGAACAGCGTCAGGCAGCGGTTCTTTTCGAGCAGGTGGCGGGCGATCGCGAATGCCAGCGCGAGCCCGTCGAAGGTCGAGGTGCCGCGCCCGATCTCGTCCATCAGCACGAGGCTCTGCTCGGTCGCGCCATGCAGGATCGCCGACGCCTCGGTCATCTCGACCATGAACGTCGAGCGGCCGGACGCGAGATCGTCGGACGCGCCGATGCGGGTGAAGATCGCATCGAGCGGGCCGAGGCGTGCGCTCTGCGCCGGCACGAAGGCGCCGACGTGGGCGAGCAGCGCGATCAGCGCGACCTGGCGCATGAAGGTCGATTTGCCGCCCATGTTCGGCCCGGTGATCAGCAGCATGCGGCGGGTCGGGGCGAGGCGGCAGTCGTTCGAAATGAAGTCTTCGACCTGCCGCTCGACGACCGGATGGCGCCCGCCGGTGATATCGACGCCCGGCTGCTCGGAAAACTGCGGGCAGACGTAGCCGTGGCGCACGGCAGCTTCGGTGAACGCGCCCAGACCGTCGAGGCACGCGAGCGCGCGGGCGATGCGCTGCAGCGCCGGGATATGCGCGGCGAGCGCTTCGAGCAGCGCTTCATAGAGCAGCTTCTCGCGGGCGAGCGCGCGCTCCTGGGCCGACAGCGCCTTGTCCTCGAACGCCTTCAGTTCCGGCGTGATGTAGCGCTCGGCGTTCTTCAGCGTCTGGCGGCGGCGGTAGTCGTCCGGCACTTTCCCCGTGTTCGCGTGGCTCACCTCGATGTAGAAGCCATGTACCTTGTTGAACTCGACCTTGAGGTTCGTGATGCCGCTGCGTTCGCGTTCGCGCGCTTCAAGCGCCAGCAGGAACTCGCCGCAGTTCGACTGGATACCGCGCAGCTCGTCGAGCTCCGCGTCGAAACCGGGAGCGATCACGCCGCCGTCGCGCACTGCGGCGGCCGGCTCGGCGGCGACGGCGCGCACGAGCAGGTCGAGCGCGTCATCCGGCACCGCGATCGCCCCGAGCAGGTCGCCGAGCAGCGGAGCCTGCGAGGTGCCGAGCGCAGTATGCAGTTCGGGCAGGCGCGCGAGGCTGTCGCGCAGCGCCGCGAGATCGCGCGGCCTCGCGCTGCGCAGCGCAATCCGCGCGGTGATGCGATCGACGTCGGCCACCCCGCGCAGCGCGGCGCGGACCTCGCCGAGCATCCGTGCATCACCGGTGTCCGCCGGGGCACCGGGATCCGATCCGGCGAGTTCGCCGACGGCGCCGTGGCGCAGCGCGGCGAGTGCGCGGTCGCGCAGCGGATGATGCAGCGCATGCCGCAGCCAGCGCGAGCCCATGCTGGTAATGCACGAGTCGAGCAGCGACAACAGCGTCGGCGAGGCTTCGCCGCGCAGGGTCTCGGTCAGTTCCAGGTTGCGCCGCGTCGCCGCATCGAGCCGCAGGTATTCGGCTTCACGCTCGACCCGCAGTCCGGTGACGTGCTCGAGGCTCTGGCGCTGCGTGCTGCGCGCGTACTCGAACAGCGCCGCTGCGGCCGCGAGCGCGACCGGCAGGCCTTCGGCGCCGAAGCCGGCCAGGTCGCGCGTGCCGAAGTGCCCGGTCAGCAGGCGCTCGCCGTTGCCGGAGTCGAACTGCCAGTCGGCGAGCCGGCGCAGCACCGGCGACAGCGATTCGACCAGCGGCAGCGCCAGCCCGTCGGGCACCAGCACCTCGGCTGGGCGCAGCCGTTCGAACTGCGCCTGCAACTGCTCGGCCGAGCATTCCATCACCCGCAGGTCGCCATTGGCGAGGTTCAGCCACGCGAGGCCGAGCACGCCGCGGTGCAGATTCGCCGCGAGCAGCAGCGAGTCGGCGCGATCGTCGAGCAGCGCCGCGTCGGTCAGCGTGCCGGGCGTGACGATGCGGCTCACCGCGCGCTCCATCGGCCCCTTCGTCGCTCCCGGCTCGCCCACCTGTTCGGCGATCACGACCGATTCGCCGAGCTTGACGAGCCGCGCAAGGTATTGTTCGACCGCGTGGAACGGCACACCGGCCATCCGGATCGGCGTGCCGGCCGACTGCCCGCGCGTCGTCAGCGTGATGTCGAGCAGCCGCGCGGCCTTCTCCGCGTCATCGAAGAACAGCTCGTAGAAGTCCCCCATGCGGTAGAACAGCAGCGTGTCCGGATGCTGCGCCTTGATGCGGAGATACTGCTGCATCATTGGACTGAAGTTGGATGCTTCAGGCGATTGATTATTAGGTGATTTTTCCATCAATTCGCGAAAATATCTTGATATTTGAATATGCCATGTGCGGGGTGCGCATAGCGAAGTCCGACAACGTCCGTTGATACTTGCCGGTTCGGCGTAGCTTTGCGGGAACGATGGCCGCCGCCGCGGAGTGGGCGTCGCCCTGGCGGGCCGTCAAACAAACCGCTTCCCGACCTGCGACACGGTCTGTCTCGGCAAGCGTGAACCGGGGCAGCATGTTACCTTGAGCATGGTGCGGATGTGCTGGACGAAGTTGAGCTGCTTGTTCGACGTGGTGGCCCAGAAGTCCTGCCGGTTGTAGGTGAGGTCGTCCGTGACCTCCCGTGTGGCGCCGTAGAAGGCGATGTCCATGGTTGATGTGCGTTGCCCCACGCATTTCGACAGGGTCGCGCTCCATGGATGGCGACTATCCCAGCTTCGTCTTGAAATAGCGCGTGCAAGCGTCCAGGTTCGAGAGCCGTGGATAGTCGGCCTCGGGGATGTCGATGCCGAACGCCTTGTGCAGGCCGACGACGAAATTGAAGAAGTCCATCGAGTCGAAATAATCGAGCTGATCGCGGAAGCTCTTGTCGGGTGCGAGGCTGGAGGTGTCGGCGTCGGGTGCGACCGCGCTGAGGGCATCGAGGACGATGTCTCTGATCTGTACCTCGTTCATAGTCGTTCCGGCTCCTGCAACAGGCGATCCAAAAGCGCCAGGAACTGCGCGCCGCGGTGGCCGTCGCTGACCCGGTGGTCGGCTGACAGCGTGGCCTGCATCAGCGGCCGCGCCACCACCTGACCGTCCACCACCCACGGCCGCTCCACGATCCGCCCCAGACCGACCAGCGCCACCTGTGGCGGGTAGATCACGCCGAACACCATCTCCACGCCTTGTTCACCAAGACTGGTCACGGTGATGGTTGCGTCGCTCATCTCGGAACTGCGCAGGGCGCCGGCGCGAGCCCGCTGGACCAGATCGCGCAGCGCTGCCATGACTTCATCGAGCGACTTGCTGTCGGCGTCATGAACCGCGGGCGCGACCAGGCCGCCGCCACGCAGGACGATGGCGGAGCCCGGATGGATGCCGGCGCCGGGCTTGAACTCGCCGTCCACCCAGAACCCGTTGAGCTCCGGCGCCTGTCGCAAGGCCAGCGCCATCGCCTTGAGCAGCAGGGCGCCCGGCAGCAATCGCGCGGGGACGGCGCGCCGCTCGTTCTCGCTGCGCAGCCAATCGAGGGCGCGGCGCATGTTGATGAAGGTGCCGAGATAGTAGTGAGGGATCTCGCGCTTGGACCGCGCCATGGCAGCGGCGATCGCCTGGCGCATGCCGGCTGCGCGATCGGCAGGGCGCGTCGGCGGGCGCGCGACGGCGGCCTTTTCGACGTCGTCGAGGGTGATCGCGCCGGCTGCGCCGCTGCCGGCGAGCCGCCCGAGGTCCACGCCCAGCTCGGCCGCGCGCTTGCGCGCCGCCGGGGAGACCCGGAGTCGCGTGGCGCCCGCGGCGGCCGGTGCCGTCGTCGCGGCCGGCGAAGTTGGGGGCGCCGACACTGTCGTGCCGCTTGCGGCTTCGGCAGAGGGCGGCGCCTGCTCCTCGTCTTCCGTGCGGATGACCGCCAGCGGCGTGCCGACCGGCACCTGCTCGCCCACCGGGACCAGGATCTCCTCCACCACCCCGGTGGTGAATATCTCCACCTCGATGGCGCCCTTCCGGGTTTCCACCACCGCCACGACGTCACCCCGGCGCACGCTGTCGCCGGGCTTGATCCGCCATTCGATCAGAGTGCCGGCTTCCATGTCGGAGCCGAGCGAAGGCATGCGGAACTCAGCCATGGCCCAGCATCTCCTGCACCGCTTGCACAATGGTTTCGGCCTGGGGCAGGGCGGCCTGCTCGAGATGGCGGGGATAGGGTATCGGCACTTCGGCCCCGCACACCCGCGCCACCGGCGCATCCAGCTCGTAGAAGGCGCCCTCCATGATGCGTGCGCTGATTTCGGCCGAGATGCCGCCGCTTCTCCAGCCCTCGTCCACGACCACCGCCCGCCGCGTATGCGCGACCGAGGCGAGAATCGCCGCGCCGTCCAGGGGGCGGAGGCACCTGAGGTCCACCACCTCGGCCTCGACGCCTTCGACCCCGAGCTGTTCGGCGGCGGCAAGGGCCTTGCGCAGCCCGCCGCCGTAGGCGAAGAGGCTCACGTCGCGGCCGGCCCGGCGCACGACGGCGCGGTCGATGTCCACTGCGCCGGCGTCGGCGGCGAGCTCGCCTTCCGTGTTGTACAAGACGGTGTTCTCGAAGATCAGCACCGGGTCGGGGTCTTCGAGGGCGGTCCATAGCATGCCGCGAGCATCCTCCAGGGTGGCTGGCGTGAGCACCTTGATGCCGGGGATGTGGGCGTACCAGCCTTCGAGGCTGTGCGAGTGCTGGGCGGCGAGCTGGTGGCCGCTCCCGGTGGCCATGCGGATCACCAGCGGGACGGAGAACTGCCCGCCGGACATGTGGAGCAGGGTGGCGGCGTTGTTCACGATCTGGTCCAGGGCGAGCAGCGAGAAGTTCACCGTCATGATCTCGACGATCGGCCGCATCCCGCCCAGCGCCGCCCCGATCCCCGCGCCGACGAAGGCGGATTCGGACAGCGGGGTGTCGCGGATGCGCTCGGGCCCGAACTCCTGCAGCAGGCCCTTGCTCACGGCGAAGCAGCCGCCGTAGCGGCCGACGTCCTCGCCCATCAGGAACACCCGGTCGTCGCGCCTGAGCGCCTCGCGGATCGCCTCGCGCACGGCCTCGCGATAGGTGGTGCGGACTGTCGCGGTCATGGCGCCAAGCCCTCGGCGCTGTAGACATGGCGGGTCAGCGTGGCCGGCGGCTCCCAGCTGCCCGCCTCGGCAAAGGCCACCGCTTCGGCCACTTCGGCGGCGATTTCGGCCTCCATGCGCGCGAGCGTAGCGTCGTCGAGCACCCCCTCTTCCTGCAGGCGCGGAATGTAGGTCGCGATCGGGTCACGCGTCTTCCATTCCGCGACCTCGGCCTTGTCGCGATAGAGCTGGGCGTCGAACATCGAGTGGGCGACGAAACGGTAGGTGTGGAATTCCAGAAAGTAGGGGCCGGCGTCGCCGTTGCGCACCGCTCCCGCAGCCCGCTGGCTGGCGGCCTCGACCGCCTCCACGTCCATGCCGTCCACCGACTCCGCCGGCACGTTATAGGCGGCGGCCTTGAGGCGGATGTCGGTCTGCGACTCGGAGCACGCTAGCGCCGTGCCCATCGCGTAGAGATTGTTCTCGCACAGGAAAAGCACCGGCAGACGCCACAGCGCGGCGAGGTTGATCGATTCATGGAACTCGCCCTCGGCCACCGCGCCTTCGCCGAAGAAGCACGCGGTGACGCGGTGCCGCCCCTGCATCTTGTCGGCCAGGGCGAGCCCCACCGCCAGCGGCAGGCCGCCACTGACGATCGCGCTGCCGCCATAAAAGCGCCGGCCGCGGTCGAAGAGATGCATGGAGCCGCCGCGGCCCCCGCTGCAGCCCTCCTGCTTGCCGTACATCTCGGCCATGATCGCTCCGGCCGGGATGCCGCGCGCCAGGGCGTGACCGTGCTCGCGATAGGTGGACACCACGGCGTCGTCGGGCCCGATCGCCTGCATCGCGCCCACCGCCACGGCCTCCTCGCCGATGTAGAGATGCATGAAGCCGCGGATCTTCTCCTCGGTGTAGAGCTCGGTGGCCTTTTCTTCGAAGCGGCGGATGCGCAGCATCCCCTGCAGGAGCGCGAGAGCATGGTGGTGGTTCACTTTTCCGCCTCCAGCGTGGATAGATCGCCCTCGGGCAGTCCGAGCTCCCGCGCCTTGAGGAGGCGGCGCATGATCTTGCCGCTGCGGGTCTTGGGCAGGCTGGGCTGGAAATCGAGCTCGCGCGGCGCCACCGCACCCAGGCGCTTGCGGGCGAAGCCGAGCAGCTCGCGGCGCAGCGCCTCGTCGGGGTCGATGCCGGGCTTCAGCGCGACGAAGGCCTTGACCACCTCGCCGGCCATCGGGTCGGGTTTGCCGATCACGCCCGCCTCGGCCACCGCGGGGTGCTCCATCAGGACGCTCTCCACCTCGAACGGGCCGATCAGATGGCCCGAGGACTTGATCAGGTCGTCGGCACGGCCGACGAACCAGAAATAGCCGTCCTCGTCGCAGCGGGCGAGATCGCCGGTGAGGTACCAGCCGCCGGCGAAGCACTTCTCGTAGCGCGCCTCCTCGTGGAGATAGCCGCGGAACATGGAAGGCCAGCCCGGGCGCAGGGCGAGCTCGCCTTGCTCGCCGGGCGCCAAGGTGTCGATGCCACCGTCCTCGCGCCGGCGAACCACGGCCGCCTCCACGCCCGGCAGCGGCTTGCCCATGGAACCGGGCTTGACCGCCATCGCGGCGTAGTTCGAAATCATGATCCCGCCGGTCTCGGTTTGCCACCAGTTGTCGTGGAAGGGATGGCCGAAGGCTTCCGCGCCCCACACCACGGCCTCGGGGTTCAAGGGTTCGCCGACGCTGGCGAGAAAGCGCAGGCGGGACAGGTCGTAATGCCGGGCGAGCTCGTCACCGTACTTCATCAGCATGCGGATGGCGGTGGGGGCGGTGTACCACACCGTCACCTTCTGGTCCTGGAGGATGCCGTACCAGCGTTCGGGCTCGAACTCCTCCTCGTCGACGATGCTGGTGACGCCGTTGGTGAGCGGCGCGATGATGCCGTAGGAGGTGCCGGTGACCCAGCCGGGGTCGGCGGTGCACCAGAAGACGTCCTCCGGGTGCAGGTCGAGGGCGTAGCGGCCGGTGAGATGGTGGACGAGTACGGCGGCGTGGACGTGGATCGCGCCCTTGGGGCGTCCGGTGGTGCCGCTGGTGAAGTGCAGCAGCGCCCAGTCCTCGGGGTCGGTGGGCGGGATGACGAACTCGGCGCTCGCGCCAGCCATGAGGGAGTCGAGATCGCGGGTGCCCGGCACGTCCTGCGCCGCGGCGCCACCGCCGACGAGGAGCACGTGCTCCAGCCGCGGCAGCCGCTCGCGCAGCCCGGCCACGCGGGAGCGATACAGCGCCGGGGTGGTGACCAGGACACGGGCCTCGCCGATGCTCATGCGGGCGTGGACCGGTTCGGGGCCGAAGGCCGAGAACAGCGGGCAGAACAGCGAGCCGTTCTTGAGCGTGCCGAGGGCGGCGACGTAGAGCTCCGGGATGCGGCCGGTGAGGGCGAACACCCCCTCGCCCTTGCCCACCTTGAGCGCTTGGAGGACGTTGGCGAAACGGTTGGAGAGCTCGGCGAGGCGTCCGTAGCTGAAGTCGCGCACCTCGCCGTTCGCCCCCAGCCAGCGCAGGGCGAGGTGATCGCGACGGGTGCCCGCGGCATGGTGGTCGACCGCCTCATGGGCGATGTTGAGACCCCGCCCGCCGGGCAGGCCGTCGAGCTCGCCGCGGGCCTCGGCCCAGGAGAAGCCGGCTCGGGTGCGTTCGTAGTCGGCCAGATTGGGCGCGAGCGCGTCGGCCCCGGGCGACTTTTCGATGGTTTGCCACCGCATGCTCCTCCTCCTCGAAAATCGGCGTCGGCTGCGGGTGCCAATGTTGAAATCTATAGCAGAATTTCCGCCACCAAGTGTTGCGCTCGGTCACAAAGGCTGTCGGACTACCCCTCCGCGGGTGGCATAGTCCGACAGCCTGCTAAAGTGGTAAGAAACGAGGTGCGCGGCGGGGGGCGCGAGTCGAGGTGGAGGGGTGAGCGAAATGGCCTTCAGCGAGAAGCTTGTTCAGGAAGTATGGGAGCGTGCCAGGGCTTCCACCGATCAGGATCCGTCCGTGTGGCGCCTGGACGAGTGCGGCGCGTGGATGAGACGCGAGCACTATGGGCGGGAGAACTCCGAATTTGGCTGGAAGGTGGAAATCACCAGCGCCGGCGGGCCGGAGACGATCGAGAACCTCCGGGCGTTCAACATGGGCAACGCATTCGACCGCGCCCAGGGGAGCGCCAAGTGCTGCGTGCTCGCCGATCGCGTGGATCAGCATCCCTGGGAGCACGCGAGCGCGCCGCGAAACAGGGACGTCGGACCGCACCACCCCTGACCGACCCGCCGACCGGCATTGGATGGGCGCCATGATCGAGACCAAGGTCACCTGGAGAGGCAGCGCCTCGCTGGCATCGGTGGAGGCCGCACTGCGTGAATACGGGCGCGCCGAGATTCATCTTCCGCCGGAGTACCACCACGCGTTGTGGCGCGGTCTCGGCAGGGGTGGGCGGGGCAGCCCCGAGTTGCTTGACATCGCCGGTGGCAGCGAGTTGCTGCAGCGGGTTTGCGGGATCGACAGTCTTTCTGAGTTGGCGTCGCTGTCGGCCCTTCTCGGCGGTGCGGAATTCGAGGTGCGCGTGACCAGTCCGAGCCCCGTGATCGACATCAGCGTTCGGAGCGAGCAGTGCGGCGCGGCATCTCCCTCATAGTCGCAGCCGCGGAAGCGCGCGCGCGGGTGACGATTCGGCCTCCCGGCTGGCGGTGATCACCCACGACCAATTCTCTCCCGTCCCCACATGCCGGCGCCCGAAAAGCCCACCTTCCCGGAGATCCCGCCCTGGCGGCCGTTGGCCTATTTCGTCGCGATGCTGGCGCTGTTCATGTTGCTGCGGATCATCCTCTCGGGCGCCGGCATCGAGGAGATCAGCTACAGCGACTTCAAGCGTCGCATCGCCGCTGGCCAGGTGGCGGAGGTGACCATGCAGGAGAACCGGATATCCGGCCGTCTGCGCGAGGAACGGCCGATCGGCCCCGACGGCGGGAAGACCGATCGATTCACCACCCGTGTCCCCGCGATGGGCGACAGCACGCTGCTGCCGGCCCTCGAGGACGCCGATGTTCAGGTAAACGTGCAGTCGGCGCAGGGCTGGGGGCTGTTGATCTACTGGCTGCCCTGGCTGCTGCTCCTCGGCTTCTTCTTCCTGGCGTTCTGGCGCGCGAGCCGCCTGGTCGGCGGGGGATTGGGCAGCGGGGGCGAGCTGCGGCGCTTCCTGCAGAGCGTGGTCCGCACCGCCGAGCGGCCACAGACGACCTTCGCCGACGTCGCCGGCCAGGAGAGCGCCAAGCGCGACGTCCAGGAGCTGGTCGCCTACCTGCGCGATCCCGGCAAGTTCGAGCGCCTGGGGGCGCAGATGCCGCGCGGGGTGCTGCTGATGGGACCGCCCGGAACGGGCAAGACGCTGTTGGCCAGGGCGCTGGCGGGGGAGGCGGGGGTGCCGTTCTTTTCCATCTCGGGGTCCGAGTTCATCGAGGTGTTCGTCGGCGTGGGCGCCTCGCGCGTGCGCAATCTCTTCGCTGCTGCCAAGAAGCAGGCGCCTTCCATCGTCTTCATCGACGAGCTCGACGCCGTGGGCCGTACCCGCGGCACGGGGCTCGGCGGCGGGCACGACGAGCGCGAGCAGACACTCAACCAGATCCTGGCCGAAATGGACGGCTTCGCGCCGCACGAGGCGGTCATCGTGCTGGCTGCCACCAACCGCCCCGACGTGCTCGATCCGGCGCTGCTGCGCCCCGGGCGCTTCGACCGTCATGTGGTGCTCGATCTGCCCGACAGCAAGGACCGTGAGGCCATCCTCGCCGTCCATTCGCGCAAGGTGCCGCTGGGCGCCGACGTGAAGCTGGGGGAGATCGCCGCCGCCACGCCCGGCTTTTCCGGCGCCGATCTGCACAATCTGGTGAACGAGGCGGCGATCCTCGCCGCGCGCGAGGAACAGGAACGAGTCGGCCACCGCCACTTCGAGGAAGCGCGCGACAAGGTGGTCCTGGGCAGCACCCGGACGCTCGCCATCCAGCCCGACGAGCGCCATCGCTTGGCCGTGCACGAGGCGGGCCACGCCGTAGTGGCCTATTTCCTGCCGCACGCCGATCCCCTCTACAAGGTCAGCATCGTTCCGCGCGGACGGGCGCTGGGCGGCACCCTGCAGCTTCCCGAGCACGAGCGCCACACCCTGCCGGAAGACTATCTGCGTGACCGCCTGGCGGTGATGCTCGCCGGCCGCACCGCCGAGCGCCTGCTGCTCGGCACGGTGAGCTCGGGGGCCGACGACGACATCCGCCAGGCCACCGCCCTGGCCCGCTCCATGGTGGCGTGCTGGGGCATGTCGGAGGCGGTGGGGCCGGTCGATCTGCGCGATAGCGAGGAGCATCCCTTTCTCGGGCGCGAGATCGCCCAGCCGCGCCGCTTCTCGGAGTCCTCGGCCCAGGCCGTGGACGAAGGGGTGCGTACGCTCCTCAAGGAAGCTGAGCAGCGCATCGGCGAGGCGCTGCGGCAGCATGCCGCAGCGCTCGGCCGTCTGGTCGAAGCGCTGGAACGGGAGGAGGATATCGACCGGGCGCGGATCGAAGCGCTGCTCGGCCGGCGCACGTCCCCGGCCATTAAGCGAGGCGCGCAAAAAGCGCATTGAGAAGCGGGCGGTTGCGCGCCGCCCGGTCGAACACGGGGTGAACCGGAAGGTCGAGAGTCGGCGCCGGCCCCCGCGGCTTGCACCGCCAGGCGAAGGGCGTACTCAGAGCGCAGCATTGAAAGCGAGGAACATCATGCAAATACCGACCCACATCGTCTTTCGTGACATGCCCCACTCCGACGCGATCGAGGCCGCCATCCGCGACAAGGTCGCCAAGCTCGACCAGTTCTACGAGCGCATCATGAGCTGCCGCGTCACCGTCGGGATGATCTGCAAGCACAAGCGCCACGGCAGGCTCCACAACGTGCGCGTCGATCTCACCGTCCCGGGCTCGGAGATCGTGGTCAATCGGGATAATGCGGAAGATGTCTACGTCGCCATTCGCGACGCGTTCGACCACGCCCGCCGCCGGCTGGAGGACTACGCCCGCCGCCAGCGCGGCGACGTAAAGGCTCACGAGCCGGAGTCGCGTGGCCGGATCGTCCGCCTGTTCGGCGATGAAGGCTACGGCTTCATCGAAGACATGGGCGGCACCGAACTCTATTTTCACCGCTACAACGTCGTGCATCCGGACTTCGAGGCCCTCGAGGTGGGCGATGATGTCGTGTTCCTGGAGGAGACGGCGGGCGATGGTCTGCAGGCCAATCGCGTCCGCGTGCATTCGCATTCGTCCCACTGAGATGGCTAGCTTCAGTCGAGCGAGCCGTCGGCCGACAATGGTTGCTTGCGGGTTCAGCGTCCCGCGGGTGGCGGTTGTCGAGGTGTGGCGAGGCGCCGTCGAGATGCTGCTGGGCGGTGTTCGCGCGTTCGTGCAGACGCTGTGAGGGACCGCATGGGCGCCGACGCGGTTCTGCTAGTTCCCGTCTATCCTGGAAACGGGCAGCAGCGATCTGCGGCGAACGGAGCCGCCAAGTGACCGAACGCGAGGGAATGCCACCATGCCTCTACCACACGAAGTCGAAAGCCGCGTGAGCGAAGAGCTCTCGGCTTTCATCGCACCGCTGCTCGACCATCCGGACATGGATACGCCCCTGACGCTAGGGTTCGTCCGTCAGCGAATTCTCGGGGTGGCCAGGGCCCAGGGCGTGGAGCCGCGACGGTTCGGAGACGGTGAATCACTGGCGAGCGAGATCGAAGCCCTGATCGAGGAGTTCGGCGCCGATGCGCCGGCGGCCGACTTCGTGAGCGTCAAGGCCAGTGAGGACCTGTCGCAGTTCATCGAAACGCTGCTGGACGTGAGCGAGGCCGATGTCGTTCCCACCCTCGGCGGCATGCGGGCGGCCGTCGCGGACGGGTGGGTTGCGCGGCTCGCGGGGAAGGGCGTCATCGATGACGACGACGACCAGACGCTGCTCGCGGAGATTGACGCGCTCATCGACCGCTACGGAGAGGACACGCCCGCGGAGAACCTCTTGCGCTTCGAGTGAGGGCCTCGTCGGGTGAGCCCGGTGCTCGCTCCCGGGGGCGTAACGGCGTGCCCAATTGGCTTCGTTCCCGACTGCCTCGGCCGACTTCGCTCGCCGCATGAACTGCCGTGGCAACTGCGTCGCGGGCGACAAAGGCAGGACCGTCGCAGCCTCAGCCCTTCACGCAGATCAGCGGCGCGACCCGGGCCACCTTGCGCGCGAGGCCGGCCGCCTCGGCAGCGTCGACCACAGCGCCGACATCCTTGTAGGCGTCAGGGGCTTCCTCGGCCACGCCGCGCTGCGTTGGGCTGCGGATGAGAATGCCGCGCGCCGCGAGATCGTCGATCACCTGGCGGCCGTGCCAAGTGTGCTGGGCGCGGTGGCGACTCATGGCGCGCCCCGCGCCATGGCAGGCCGAGGCAAAGGCGAGCTCTTCGGACTCCGCGACGCCGCGCAGAATGTACGAACCGGTGCCCATCGAGCCGCCGATCAAGACCGGTTGGCCGCTCGCACGCAGCGTCTCCGGCAGGTCGGGGTGGCCAGGGCCGAAGGCGCGGGTCGCCCCCTTGCGGTGGACGTAGAGCTCGCGCATACGGCCGTCGACCCGGTGGGTCTCCACCTTGCACGTGTTGTGCGAGACGTCGTAGAGCAGGGACAGCCGCGCCGCCGGCAGCAGTTCCGCGAAGACCTGGCGTACCAACTGGGTGAGGATCTGGCGGTTGGCCAAGGCGCAGTTGATCCCTGCCCGCATCGCGCCCAGATATTCCTGGCCCAGCGGCGACTGGATCGGCGCGCAGGCGAGCTCGCGGTCGGGGAGAATGATGCCGTGATCGGCCGCGGCGATTGCCATCTGCTTGAGGAACTCGGTGCCGATCTGGTGGCCCAGTCCGCGCGAGCCGCAGTGGACCATGATCACCGTCGCGCCCTCGATCAGGCCGAAGGCTGCCGCCGCGGGCCGGTCGTAGATGGCGACAACTTCCTGGATCTCCAGGTAATGGTTGCCGCTGCCCAGCGTGCCCATCTCGTCGCGCTGGCGCTTCTTGGCCTGCTGCGACACCGCCGCCGGGCGTGCGCCCTTCATGCGGCCGCCTTCCTCGATGCGTTCGAGGTCGGCGGGCTCGCCCCAGCCGCGCTCGACCGCCCATTTCGCTCCGCCGGCCAGCATGGCGTCCATCTCCTGGCTGTCGAGGCGGATCGCGCCGGAACTGCCGACCCCGGCGGGAATGCACTGGAACAGGCGGTCGGCCAGCGGCTTTTGCACCCGCAGGATGTCGTCGCGGGTGAGCCCCGTGTGCAGGCAGCGCACCCCGCAAGAGATGTCGAATCCGACCCCGCCGGCTGACACCACGCCACCTTCGTCGGGGTCGAAGGCGGCCACCCCGCCGATCGGAAAACCGTAGCCCCAGTGCGCATCGGGCATCACATAGGCGGCACGCACGATCCCCGGCAGGCATGCGACATTGACCGTTTGCTCGTACACCTTGTGGTCCATCGCGCGGATCAGCGTCTCGTCGGCGTAGATCACGCCCGGCACCCGCATCGCGCCGTGGGGCGGGATTTCCCATTGATAATCGGAGCGCCGCGCAAACAGGTCGAGTTCCATGGCTCTCACACGTCCAGTACAGTCTGGGCCAGCCACCCATCCGCCTCACGGGCGACGCGCAGGGCGGTGTAGGTGGCACCCTTGATTTCCACGGCGGGATGATGGCGCCCGACGTCCACACCCTCGCCCCAGGCAACGCCCTGCAGCTGCCCGTCGTCCAGGCGGACCTCGAAGCGGCTGAACAGCATGTTTCGCACCGCCATCTGGTAGATCACGCCGTTCAGCCATTCGGCCAACAGCAGCTCGTCATCGGGCGCCCGGCAGCGGATGGCGACCGCCGTGCGCGGCTGCACTGCGCCCGGGTCGCTGACGACCGCCGTCAGCGCCATCGCCGCCTGCTCGAAGGCCTGCGCCTTGGTGGCGCCCATTCCTCGGACGCCCACGTCCGCATCATGAGGAAAATGTTCCCATCCCGCTTTCATGCTGGCACCTGTCGCGGAGGACGGTCTGGTCGATCACCCGCAGTGGCGAGATCACCCGCAGCGGGCGAGCCGGAACTTGGGCGCTCCTCTCATGCTAGTCGACGCCTCGGGGCGGTGCTGCGACGCCGATGCCGTTTGATGCGCCGAGGGGAATGCCGTCCGGCTAGGCAAGCCCGTGGCGCGGCCGTCGACGCATTGGCTGCACTGTTGGGCAGTGCTCGGGCCCTGCGACTATGTGGACGTCTTCGAGGCGCCGGACATCGACACCGCGATGCAGGTTTCGGCTGTGTTCCGCACCTTCGGGCGTGCCCATTCGGAGTTCAGCCTTGACGACGAACTCATCGTCCGTTTTGGTGATGTCCACGCGGGGCGACCAGTCGCCCGCCGCGGCGTACTAAGCTGGGTACGGAGCCCCGCGCAGCGGACGGCGTTCGGGCGGTGCGTGAAGGATGACGGCGACAACGGGGAGACCCGATGGACATCTGGCGTGGGCAAGTGGAGGTGGTGCTGCGGGGGCTCGACAGCGCCCCCGCCGGACTGAGCGCCGCCGAAGCCGCGCGGCGGCTGGCGATGTTCGGCGAGAACCGCGTCGAAGCCTTTGGCCGCGAGTCGGCGGCATGGGCTTTCGGGCGCGAGTTCGTCCATTTCTTCGCCCTCATCCTGTGGTTCGCCGCCGTCCTGGCGGTAGTGGCAGACCGGTTCGATCCCGGACAGGGCATGGCGGAGCTGGCCGTGGCCATCGTCGCCGTGATCCTCCTCAACGGCAGCTTCTCGTTCTGGCAGAGCTATCGCGCCGAACGGGCCATCACGGCGCTGCGCGCCATGCTGCCGCAGCGCGTCAATGTGTGGCGCGGCGGTGAGTTGACGGACGCGCTGGCCGCCACCCTGGTGCCGGGCGACGTGATCCTGCTCGAAGCGGGCGACAGCGTCCCCGCCGATTGCCGCCTCATCGACGCCATCGGGGTGCGCGTCAATGCCGCGACCCTGACCGGGGAATCCCGCCCGGTGAGCCGGGTCGCCGAGTCGGTGGCGGCGGCGAGCGCCGCGGAGGCGCACAACCTGGTGCTTGCCGGCACCTCCATGGTCGCCGGCCACGGACGCGCGGTGGTGTTCGCCACCGGCATGCGCACCGAATTCGGCCACATCGCCCATCTCACCCAGCGCACCGCCGAGCGGCCTTCGCCGCTCACCCTGGAGATCAAGCGCATGTCGCGGCTCGTCGCCGTCGCGGCGACGGCGCTTGGCGTGCTCTTCTTCTTCGTCGGCCGCGCGCTCGGCGTGCCGTTCTGGGACAGCGCGCTGTTCGCCATCGGCATCATCGTCGCCAACGTCCCCGAAGGGCTGCTCCCGACCGTGACCCTGTCCCTCGCCATGGCGACCCAGCGCATGGCGCGGCGCAATGCCCTGGTGCGGCATCTTCCCGCCGTCGAGACCCTCGGCGCCACGACGGTGATCTGCACGGACAAGACCGGCACGCTCACCGAAAACCGCATGCGCGTGGTCACCCTGGCGGCGGGCGGGACGGCATGCGAGCCTGCCGCCGTGTCGGGCTGCGCCGCCGCGCCGGCCATGACTGCGCTCCTGGCCGTGGCTGTCGATTGCCACAGCCTGCGGCCGGCGCCGGACAGGCAGGCCGGGTGGACGGGCGATCCGATGGAGATCGCCTTGGTCGAATGCGCCGCCCGCGCTGGGATCGCGGGCTCGGCGACCCGGCTCGCGGAGCTGCCCTTCGAGGCTGGCCGCAACTGCATGTCGGTCGTCTGCGTCCGGCCTGACGGTTCGCACCTCTATTGCAAGGGCGCGCCCGAGGCGGTGCTGCCCGCATGCACCGGCCAGCGAACGGCCGATGGCGGCGTGGCGCCGCTCGCCGAGGCCGAAATCGGTGCGGCGCTGGAGGTGATGGCGCAGCGCGGCCTGCGCGTGCTCGCGCTGGCCAGCCGCACGCTGGCCGAGGGCGAAGTGGTGACGGACGAAAGCGCCGAGCGCGAGCTCATCCTCGAAGGCCTCGCCGGCCTGGAGGATCCGCCCCGTGCCGACGTCGGTGAGGCCATCGCACGCTGCCGCGAGGCGGGTATCCGCGTAATCATGGTTACCGGCGACCACCCGGCCACCGCGCTCGCGGTCGCCCGCGAGATCGGCCTCACCGACGCCACCCCCCGCATCCTGCGTGGCGAGGACATCGCGCGGATGAACGCCGCCCAGCTGCAACTGGCAGTGGAAGCGCGACAGCTCATCTGCGCGCGGGTCAGCGCGGAGCACAAGCTGCGCGTCGTGCAGGCGCTGCAGGCGCAGGGGGAAGTGGTGGCGGTCACGGGCGACGGCGTGAACGACGCACCGGCCTTGCGTGCTGCCGACATCGGCATCGCCATGGGCAGGAGCGGCACCGACGTGGCCAAGGAGGCCGCCGACATGGTGCTCCTTGACGACCACTTCGCCACCATCGTCAGCGCGGTGGAGGAGGGGCGCGCGGTGTTCGACAACCTGCGTAAGTTCCTCACCTACATCCTCAGCTCGAACATCCCGGAGATCGTGCCCTATCTCGCCTTCGCGCTGTTCCGGGTGCCGCTGCCGCTCACCGTCATCCAGATCCTCGCCGTCGACCTCGGCACCGACATGCTGCCGGCGCTCGCCCTCGGCGTCGAGCCGCCTCATGCGGAGACTATGAAGCGGCCCCCGCGGCCGCGCTCGGCGCGCCTGCTCGACGGGCCGCTCGTCGCCCGCGCCTACCTTTTCCTCGGCGTGATGGAGGCCGCCGCCGCCTTGGCCGTGTTTTTCGGCCTGCTGCTGGCGACCGGATGGCATTGGGGCGAGGTGCTCGACCGCCTCGATCCGCTCTACCGCGAAGCGACCACCGCCTGCCTGGCCACCATCGTGGTCATGCAAGTGGCCAATCTCTTTTTGTGCCGTGATGCGCGGCGTCCGGCCTGGCCGCCGGGGCTGCGCGCCAACCCTCTCCTGCTGTGGGGGCTGGTCTTCGAGCTGGCGCTGATCCTGGCTGTCGTCTACCTCCCCCTCGGCAATCGCCTGTTCGGCACCGAACCGCTCGGGGCGCAGGTGTGGCTGGCGATGCTGCCCCTGGCGCTGGCGATGGCGGGACTGGAGGAGGGGCGCAAGGCCTGGGCGCGGCGGCGGGCGCGCCGAGCGTTCCGGTGATCTGTTCCTGTTGGCGCAATCGGGTCCAGCCGCTGCCCTCTATAGCCGCCATCGGCCCGCGAGCGGTTGCCGCGATCTGGCCGCGGCTCGTTCAGCGCCACCTTGCGCGTGAAAGTCGCCGCACCGAGCGGTGTCAGCGCCGGCAGCACGAGTTTGGCAAGCAGGAAAGAGGCGCTGACTGATCAGAGGTCTTCGTGCGCCTGCAGCCCAAGGCGGCGCAGCTTTTCCCACAACGTCTTGCGCGTGATGCCAAGCGCCTCGGCGGTGTGGGTCATGTGACCGCCATGCTGCTCGAGGACCATGCGCAGGTAATCGCGTTCGCAATCCATCAGGTAGTCGGCCAGCGGGCGTGAAGGCGGGGGCTGGTCCGCGCCGGCGTCCAGCCCCTCGCCGAAGAACGCATCGGCGCCGAGGAGCGGGCCAGGAGACAGGATGCAGGCGCGCTCGACCGCATGCTTCAGTTCGCGGACGTTTCCCGGCCAGGCGTAGCGGGTGAGTGCTTCCTCGGTGCGCGGGTCGATGCGCCGCTTTTCCTCGGGGTGGGCGCGATTGAACGCGTCCACGAAGTGATGCACGAACCAGGGAATGTCCTCCCGGCGCTCGCGCAGCGGCGCAATGCGCAGATGAATTACATGGATGCGATAGTAGAGATCGTCGCGAAAGCGGCCTTCGTCGACCATTGCCCTGAGATCGCAATGCGTCGCACAGACCAGGTGGAAGTCGACGGCGATGGGTGATTCGCCGCCCAAGCGCTGCAGCCTGTGTTCCTGCAGTACGCGCAACAGCTTGGCCTGCATCGAGAGGGGCATGTCGCCGATTTCGTCGAGAAACACGGTGCCTCCGCCCGCCTGTTCGAAATAGCCGCGCCTCGCCTTGGTCGCACCGGTGAATGCCCCCTTCTCGTAGCCGAACAGTTCCGCCTCGAGGAGGGTGTCCGGTATTGCGGCGCAATTGACTGCGACGAACGGTGCCTGCGGACCGGCAGCGTAGCGGTGGAACAGACGCGCCACGTGTTCCTTGCCGACGCCCGACTCGCCGGTGATGAGCAGACTGTCGGCATGGCGGGCGAGGCGGGGCAGCGATTCGGCGATCCGCCGCATCGCGGGTGACACGCCCAGGACCTCTGCACTCGCCAAGGGCTGTCGCGCACCGTAGCCATCGGCCAGCGCACGCACCTTGACGATCAGCGCATCCGGGTCGAAGGGCTTGGTGATGTAGTCTGCGGCGCCGGCCTTGATCAGTTCGACTGCACGATCGATGCTGCCGAAGGCGGTCATGAACAGGAAGGGTGGCAGCATTGGCGCCGATGCGAGCAAATCGAGAAACAGGTCGCCACCGTTGCAGTCGGGCAGCCGGATATCGCTGACGACCACCGCGTGGCGGTGCGCGGCAAGCGCAGCCCTGGCGTCGGCGCCGGTATGGCACCAATCGACATCGAAACCTTCGAGCCGAAAGCGGTCGGTGAGGGATTCGCCGATGATCTCGTCGTCCTCGATCAGACAGAGCCTCGACCGCGTCTCGCTAGGATTTGCCATAGGGAATCTCGATGGTGAAGGTCGTGGCGTCGGGTTCGCTTTCAACCGCTATCTCGCCGTTGAGCTGTCGGGTGATCTGATACACGATCCACAGACCCAGGCCGTGTCCCGTCTCCCGTCCGGTCGCGAAGGGCTCGAACAGGTAGGCCATGTCCTGCTGCTCGATATGCGCGCCGTCGTTGAAGACGGCGAGCGTCAGCCCCTGTGGCGAAGTGTATGCGTTGAGGCGCACCGTGCCGCCTTCACCCGCCGCCGCGACCGCATTGAGCAGCAGATTGAGCACGATCTGCCGCAGCAGGGTCGCCGGGAGTGGAACGGGTTCGGCAATGCGCCCGTCGACGACGATGCGCACGGCCTGCGCATGGGCTTCGGCTTCGACCAGAATCAACAGGTCGTCGATGTCCTCGGGGGCGAAGAAGCGGTCTTCGACTTTCGCTTCCACCAGCAGCGCGCTGACGGTGTTGCGGATCTGGGTCAGTCCGCGCTGCAGCAGCGACAGCGTACGCTCGGCGCGCTGCGGATCCGCCCCATGGCGCTGGAAAGTGTTGATCGCCGTGAGCATGCCGGTGAGGGGATTGTTGATCTCGTGCGCGATGCCTGCGGTGAGGCGGCCAACTGCGGCGAGCCGCTCCGAGCTGAGCATCTGCCGTTCCATCTCCTGCTTGACCTGCATCTCCGCCACCATGCGGCGAAAGGCTTCACCGAGCTGGCCGATCTCGTCGCCGCTGCGCGGAAGGTCCGCGAGCCGGGCCGCCTCGAGCTCGAGCGGGATCTGCTTCATCGCTCCCGCCAGGCGCAGCAGGGGCTGCGCGGTGCGGCGGGCCCACACCCAGGACACCGGGAGGAGGATGAGAAGCACCACCAGGGTGACCCAGGCTGCCCGTCCGACCTGGCCGAGGAAACGGGGAAGCAGCGCCGGCTTGGCGTAGGCGAGAATGACGTGGCCGAGTGCGACGCCGTCCGCGATCAGCGGCGTCATGATGAAGAACAGCAGGCTGTCGGTAGACTCGAGGATGCGCTGATCGGTCGGACTGCCGCGCGAGAGTTCGGCGCGCAACAAGCCGTAGGCACCACCCGGCGCGGCGGCGCTGGTGCCGATGGGGAACGCGCGCGGCCGGGTCGACACGAAGACGCGATAATCCGCGTCCGTCACCAGCACGACCAGCGCCTGCAGTTCCGGTGCGGCGGGGTTGGGCTCATGAGCCGACTGCAGGATCTCGTAGGCACGCCAGATGTCGTCGTGCAGCACCGGCATGACGAGCGTATGCGCCAGCACCCGTCCCATGCTGCGTGCGTGGCCTTCGAGATTCTGGCGCACGATGTCATAGTCGCGGGCGACCAGTGCGACCGTGACCGCGAGCGCCGTGCCCAGGACTGCCGCCACGACGCGCAGCGGAATCTTCCAGCGCAGTGACAGGTCGGCGAGCGTCCTCATGGATTTTTCACGCGCGCGGCCATGCGTGCAATCTCGTCGAACAGCTCCGGTTCCCCCGGGATGAAGCCGTCGAGGCGCAGGCGCTGGAGCAGATCCATGCCCTCGGGATCGGCCGTCATGCCCAGCAAGACGGCACGAAAGCGCGCCAGTTCGACCGTCGGAATGTCCGACCGGGCGACGAAAGGCGGGTAACCGAGCGGCGGCGAGCGCTCGATCACACGCGTGGTCCGGGTAAGGTCCGGGTGCAATTCGGCGAGCGTCTCCCAGACATAGCCGTCGACTGCCCCGCCTTCGGCCAGCGCAATGCCGACCGCCTCGACCACCTTGCGGTGCGCCCAGGTGAAGAAACTGCGCGAGAAGAAATTGTCGGGATTCTCGCCTTGCGTGGTGAGCAGGTAGCGCGGGTAGAGATAGCCGGAATTGGAATCGGGGTCGGAGTAGGCGAATACCTTGCCGCGCAGCCCGGCGAGCGTCGTGGTTCGGGTGTCCTCGGCTGGCACGATGAGGTAGGACTGGTAGTAGGGCCCGCCCCGCCACAGCGGCACAGCCACCAGCTTCAGTTCCTGGCGGTGGCGCACGTAGGGATAACCGCACACCCAGGCAAAATCGAGCTTGCCGGCGCGAAGCAGGTCCATGACTTCGCGATAGCTGCCGCGCTGGACAAACACGACGGTGCTCCCGAGCTTCACCTCCAGCCAGCGTCTCCACTGGCTCAGGAAACTCATCTGGTCGTCGAGAAAGACCGGTGTCAGGCCGATGCGCACTGGGATGTCTGCGCCATGGGCGGGCAGCACCGTCAGCGCTGCCAAAGCACCGACGCCGCGCAGGAATGCGCGCCGGCCGCAGGCTTCAAGAAGGGCAACGTCCCTGTCCATGGCGAGGATGAT
The DNA here is from genome assembly GCF_017894365.1 of Aromatoleum bremense. NCBI lineage: Bacteria > Pseudomonadati > Pseudomonadota > Betaproteobacteria > Rhodocyclales > Rhodocyclaceae > Aromatoleum > Aromatoleum bremense. The sequence goes on along the minus strand of NZ_CP059467.1, from coordinate 4,113,940 downwards.
AGGCGCCGATCCTGTGTCCTGTCAGCACGCGAGTGGCGCGCCGTTACGCAGCGGTAACAGCTTGCAGCACAGCAATCGACAGCGATGTTACGGCGCCGTAACGCCGGTCGCGGGGGCGTCGGGGCGGTGATTTTCGCGATCCCTTACCCGCCAAGACCTTTGGCCTATTTCCCTGTTCATGGTCCGGTTATTGCACATGTTCCGGCATGGAGGGAGGCGCTATGCGTTCGCGGCAAGGCGATCGCGAGCCGTAAATCGCCATCTCGAACGCGGAGCACGCGGCGGCATTCAACGGAGGTGAAAGCATGAGTGAAGAACTCAGGGTCTCGCCCATCGAGACCAGGGAGGCGCCGGGCAAGCGTCGATTTGCGATGGTGGTCGACACCCGTCGTTGCATCGGCTGCATGGCCTGTCAGGTGGCGTGCAAGGCGGAGTACGACACGCCGCTCGGAGTCAATCGCACCTGGGTACCGTACAAGGTCGTCGGCAAGTATCCCAACGTAAAAAAGCAGTTCCTGCCGCGACTGTGCAACCACTGCGACGATCCCCCGTGCGTGCGCAACTGCCCCGTCGAAGCCACCTACAAGGTCGAGGATGGGGGCTTCGTGCTGCAGCGCTATGAGCGCTGCATCGGCTGCCGCAGCTGCATGGCCGCCTGTCCGTACAACGCCCGCTTCATGCTGCCTTCGCACCGCACCTACACGCCGATCACGAATGTCGTCGACAAGTGCACCTTCTGCTTCCACCGCGTCACCCAGAACCTGGTGCCGGCTTGCGTGCAGACCTGCATCGGGCGCTCGCGCATCTTCGGCGACCTCAACGATCCGAACAGCGAGGTTTCCTATCTGGTGGCGACCAACGCCACGCAGGTGCTGCGACCGGAGGAAGGCACGAAGCCCCATGTGTTCTACATCGGCGCCGATCGCAACGCGACCGAGTTCCCGCGCGACGCCTACCGCAAACCCGAGGTGATGGAGCAGGAGCGTTCCGCGTTCAAGCGCCACTTCAACATCTGAGGAGACAACCATGGGTGACTACGTCTGGTTCCACGATGTGTCGTGGCATGCGACCTACGCGATCTACTTCTTCGTCATCGGCATCGTTGCCGGCCTGACCTTCCTGTCCTTCCTGTCGTGGCACAACGAGGCGCTGAAGCCGATCCGGGCGAGTTCGGCCTGGGGGGCGCTCGTGCTGCTGGCGATCGGCGGCTTGCTGCTGATCGCGGATCTGTCCCAGCCCCTGCGCTTTCTCAATATCCTCAATCCTTTCTATCTCAACTTCGGCTCGCCGCTGGCCTGGGGGGCGCTGAACATCGTCAGCTTCGGCATCGCGCTGGTGGTCTATTTGTTCATGCTGCGCAAGGGCAACGGCGGGGGCGGCAGGTGGATGGCGGGGATTGCAGCGCTGCTGGCGCTCGGCCTGCCGATCTACACCGGCTTCGACCTCACCGTACATCAGTCGCGGCCGGTGTGGAACACGCCGATCATCCCGGTGTTGTTCGTTGCGATGGCAATCGCATCGGGCTCCGCGGTGGCGTCCCTGCTCGCCGGCGGCAACGCCGCGACCCAGGCCACGCTGCGCCAATACCTGCTGTGGTCGACCGGCGCGGTCGGCGTGATGCTGGTATCCATCCTCGGTACGACCCACCACGGTGGCTCGGCGCAGGAGCTGACTTACCTGATCCTCACGACTGGCACGATGGGGCTGATCTTCGTCGGGATCGGCATCGTTGCCGGCACGGCGGCGCCGATCGTGCTGCTGCTCGCGCCTTTCGGCCGCCAGCAGTTCGGTGTGGTGCTGGCCGGCCTGCTTGTGCTCGCGGGCGGAGCGGCGCTGCGTTACGCGCTGCTGATGGGCCCCCAACAGTTGCAGACCCTGTACTGACCGGCCAGGCAAGGAGATCTCGAAATGGACTTCCCGAAAATCACCCGCCGTACCTTCCTGCAGGTCAGTGCCGGCACCACGGCCGCGGCAGCCGCCGCACCCCGATTGCTGCACGCAATGGAAAACGAACTGGGGGGCAAGGATTTCAGCCCGACCAACGCCGCCGAGCGCAAGGCGATCCCGGTTAACTGCCATGTCTGCAACATCCAGGACGGCGCCATCGCCTTCGTGGAAAACGATCGCGTCGTGAAGCTTGAAGGCAATCCGGAACACGTCTCGACGCGCGGCCGCCTGTGCGCCAAGGGCAACTCCGGTATGTGGTACAGCTACGACCCCGATCGCATCCTGTATCCGCTCAAGCGGGTCGGGGCACGCGGCGAGGGCAAGTGGAAGCGCATCACCTGGGACGAGGCGCTCACCGAGGTCGCCGGGAAGCTCGATGCCGCGCTGAAGGAAGACCCCAACACGATCATGCTGAAGTGGGGGCGCAACCGCACCGGCGGCACACTCGAGCGTTTCATGAAGACGCTCGGCTCGGCGACCGTGCTCAATCACACCTCGGTGTGCGAATCGTCAAAGAAAGTTGGCCAGGAGCCGACCTGGGGGCCGGACATCGAAACGCCCGACTTCGCCAACGCCAAGTACGTGCTGAACTTCGGCTCCAACGTGCTCGAGGCCTCGTATTTCCACAATCCGCTGTCGCAGCGGGTCACGGAGGGCCGCGTCGACAACCACATGAAGATCGTCACCTTCGATGTGCGCCTGTCGAACACCGCGGGTTTCTCGGACGAGTGGATCCCGGTGTTCCCGGCGACCGACGGCGCGGTGGCGCTGGCGATTGGACATGTGATCCTGCGCGAGGATATGCAGGACAGCGACTTCATCAACACCTGGACGAACGTTACGGTCGATGAGCTGAAGGCCCATTACGCCCAATACACGCCGGAGTGGGCGTCGAAGATCTCCGGCGTACCGGTGCAGACGATCGAACGCATCGCACGCGAGTTCGCCGCCACCAAACCGGCCACGCTATTCACCTACCGCGGCCCGGCCAAGCACCTGTATGGCTCTTACAACGAAAAGGCCTGCATGATGCTGCCGATCATCACCGGCAACGTGGAGAAGCGTGGCGGCTACTGTCTGCCGCGCGGCATGGGCTGGCCGCAGCCCATGCCGCAGCCGCCGGGACCGAAGCAGGATTCGGTGCTCGCGCACCCTCCCGAGTATCCGCTCGCCGCGCACAAGGTCAGCCACCTGGTGCCGTTCTGGATCGCCGAGGGGCGGCAGAAGATCAACGTCGCCTTCACCTACCAGGACAACCCGGTCTACACCAACCCGGGCGCGCAGGCGGTGTGGGGCAAGCTGTACCGCGACGAGAAGCTGATCCCGTACTTCATCTCGATGAGCTCGCACATGGGTGAGGAGACGGCGCTGGCCGACATCATCCTGCCCGACTGCCCCTACCTCGAGCGCTGGGAGCCCGAGTCGATGCCGAACTCGCTGTGGCCGTGGCTGGGCATCCGCCAGCCGGTGCACAAGTCGCTCGGCGAATCGCGCGAGAACCGTGTTCTGCTGCGCGACATCATCTGGAAGCTCGACCCGGACGGCTCTCGCGGCATGAAACAGTTCTGGGAGTTCAAGGATGGCGAGGACTACATGCGCCACCACTTCGACAACGTGCCCGGGCTGAAGGAGGCGGGCGGGCTCGACTTTCTGAAGAAGCACGGTGTGTGGCCGATCTACGGCACGCTCGACCCCAAGACCGGCAAGGTCACCGACAAGACCGGGCGTGAGATCCAGGCCGAGTACGGCCTGTACAAGAAGGAACTGTCGGCCACCGACATGGAAGGCGCGATGGTGGACGCGCACGGACTGATCACGAAGAACGGCAAGGCGATCGGCATCCGCCGGAACGGCCGCGACTACGTGGGCTTCCCCACCGGCAACCGGCTGATCAACGTGCGTGTCGATGAGTGGGCCGAGTACGGTTTCAATCCGATGCCCACCTTCAAGCGCATCCCGTGGCACGAATCCATGAAGGACGACGAGATGATCCTGTCGACCTTCAAGCTCAACGTGCACAAGCAATCCCGCACGGCGGCGGTGAAGTGGCTGGCCGAGATCGCGCACAGCAACCCGGCCTGGATGAACCCGGAGACGGCAAAGAAGCTCGGCGTGAGGACCGGCGACCTGGTGCGGGTCGAGAGCCCGGTCGGCTATCTCATCACCAAGGCCTACGTCACCGAAGGCATCCACCCGAAGGTGATCTCGATCGCGACCGGTTTCGGCCACTGGGAATATGGAAGGCTGGCGACGCTGAGGCTGAAGGACAAGCCGGCCTTCGGTGGCACCGATGATCCCGACCTCAACAACGTATGGTGGGACGACCGCGGCGTGCATCCGAATGCGATCATCCCGGTGGTCGCGGATCCGATCGGCGGCTCGCAGGGCTGGTACGACACCGTGGTGAAGGTCAGCAAGGCAGGACCGGACGACAAGTACGGCGACATCCATGGCGACTGGGACAAGCATTACGCGGCCTACAAGGAAACCATGCGCTACGCGTACACCGGGGACCTGCATCGCAAGATGCACCCCGAGATGGCGGCCTGGGCGGGGCCGGAAAGCGTGAAGCCCAAGGCGTCCGGCGGACACTGAACAGGAGGCACCATGCTGAAAACCTTGCTTGCGATCGAAGACGACGGCGTATCGGTCGACTTCGCCGGACCACGCCTTTTGCCCGCTGAGCTGGGCGCCGAGTGTGCGGCCCGCGCGGATGTGTATCGGTTGCTGGCGGGCGCTTTCGTCGAGGAACCGGGGCCGTCGTTCGTGCAGGCGATGCGCCGGCCGGAGGTGCTGCAAAGCCTTGCCGGCGCGGGGGTGCGATTCGATGCGGATTTCACCATGCCGGACACTGAGTCCCTGGTCGAGCGTCTGGCGTGCGAGTACACGACGCTATTCGCGGCGACCGGCGGCTTCCCGCCAGTCGAGTCGGTGCGGCTGACCGGACGCTACAAACAGGATCCGCATTTCAAGGTCGAGCAGACCTACACAAAGTGGGGCTTCGCGTTGCACAAGGGCCGCTTCGAGGTGTTTCCGGACCAGCTTGGGGTCGAGCTCATGTTCGTTGCCGAGTTGCTGGAGCGCTGCAGCCTGGCACTCGCGCGCGGCGACGAGGCCGGTTACCGGCGCTTGGAACGCGAGGTGAAGCGATTCTGGACGCAGCATCCGGGGCGCTGGGTGCGCGGCTATGCGCGCTTGATCGAGCAGGCCGCCGAGCACTCCTTCTACCGCGAGATGGCACATTTCCTGGGTGGGTTCGCGGACGAGGAAATCGTGGCGATGGGGCTGCGCATCGACGATCTCGACCACGGTAGGGCAGTCGTGCCGAAGGCCGAGATCCGGGTGGAGTTCAACCCCGACGAGCCCGTCTGCAACAGTTGCGAAGGGGCACCAACGGGCCCGAGCCGTGCGGCCCCCGTGCATACGCTTCACGACCTGCGTTGACGGCGAGGGACCCGACCATGCTGCTCGATCTTCAAACCCGACCCATTCTTGCGCCCGATCGCCAGGTGCTGTCGGAAATCAACTGGACGGAAGTCGCTGCGCTGTGGAACGGCAACGAACTCGGCGCGCTGCACGACCTGCTCAATGAACGCTGGTCGAGGTTGATCCGCAACAGCGTGCTGGGCACGCGTGACCCCGAGGCCGAGTTTCTGCAGGGGCTTGCGTTTGCTACGCTTGCGCTGTTCTTCACGCAGAACCACAACCAGGAGGGCGCGCTGCTGTTGCTGGACGACGCGCTCGTGGTGCTCGGCAAATACCGGCCGCACTTTCTGGGTGTGCGGATCGATCCGATCGTCGGCTCGCTGCAGGAGCTGCGCCCGCTGATTGCGTCGCTGCCGGCCGAAGGCGAGAATCCGATGTTTCCCTTTGTGTATGCGAAGTTAGAGCACAGCGGAGCGCTGTCGTCATGATCCGGTGTGCATGCCTTGCCGGCGCCTCCGAGGCTCCGCCTGATGTCGATGCAAAATTGTTCATCATCGATGGAGATGCCGTCGGCGCATGGCTCGCCTCGGCCGTTGCGATCATCGTGCCCGCTGAAGGCGAGGCGCGGGCAAGTGAGCTGCTGACCGCCGGCGCTGCGCGGGTGTTGCTCGGAGAGGCCGCGCTGCGCGACTCGGAACTGATCCCGAGGCTCGTTGCGCGGTTTGGCGCCGAGCGGATCGGTGTTTTCGTTCCCGCGCGTCGCATGGAGATCACGTGGTCATTCGACACGGTATCCAATGCCGATTTTCGCGTCGTGACGCCATCACTGTGCGAAGCGGGCTGGGAGATCCTGCGCGCCGACGCCAGTGCAACCGGTATCCGGGCGAACTGGTGGCTCGGCGAGATGAAGAAGCGGGGCGCCTCGATGGCGCTCGTGCAGGTCGACATCGGCGACGACACCGATCTCAACCTGTGCGCAGGCCTGGTCGAGGATCTGGGCGATCGTCTGTGGATTGCGCCGCGTCGGCAATCCGACCCGGCGCTCGCCGACTGGGTGGCATACGGCAAGGCGGCGCAGATCGCGCTGTCGCCGAGTCTCTTTACGCGACGTGCCGAGTTGCTGCCGGCCTTGTCGCCGTCCGACGCCGTCTCACCTGCTGTCGAGGATGCATGACCATGCGGGCGAAATTCATCATTCATACCCTGATTGTCGCCACCTTCATGGCTGTTACGGCGCACGCTCAGGCGGCGGCAAGCCTGCGCAACGAGACCCAGCTCAAGCTGGCATTGCGTGCCAGTCCGCCGTGTTGCGTGATCGATGCGCGCGGTGACGCGCAGCGACAATCCCGCGCGATCGCGGAGGCGCTGGTCTATAGGGAAGGCATCAGGATCAACCCGACCGCCTCGGTGGTGGTGGTGGCCGATGATGATGACAGGGCTCTGCGCGTCGCCGAGACGATTGCCTTCGCGCACCCCGGCCAGACCGTCTTCGCGGTCGAGGGGGGTGTTGGCGTCTGGGAGCGTGTCGTCAGCGCCATCAGCGCAGAGCCGCCCGGGGGGAGGGCGGTTCAGTTCGTCATACCGAAGAACACCTGCGAGCAGGGGCCGGCCTTGCAGCAACTACGGACGGCGCCCAAGTGAGCATCGCCTACCCTGAGTTTCGCGCCAGCCGCTGCACCCGCTACCGCTTTCGGTACAGCGAATGCCGCCGTTGTACGGAGGCCTGTCCGCACGAGGCGATTACCCTGTCCGACGAGGGCGTCGCCATCGACTTCGCTCGCTGCCAGAACTGCGCGCTGTGCGTAACGGCCTGCCCCACCGGCGCCTTGGCAAGTGGCGGTTTCAAGCCGGTGGACATGTTGCGGCAGGCGATTCGCCAGGACCATTTCACCATAGCCTGCGCGCCTTCCGGCGCCGTCGCCGACGCGGTCGTGCCCTGTCTTGGCGCGGTCGACGCGGCCAGCCTGGCGTATCTGGCGAAGCGCCGAATTCCGGTGACGATGCGCGGCGCTTCCCATTGCAGCGAGTGCGCGCATGGTGCCCGGGGGGCTGCGCAGCTCGCACTCAATCTGGAGGCCTGCGAGGTTCTGACAAAAGCCGCCGGAACAGCAGATGCCCGCGTCGACTGGGTCGCCCCGGAGGTGGAGTCTCGAAGTACATCGCTGCCGACCATCGAGGGAGGCGGCGGCTTCGCGGCGAGCCGCCGACAATGGTTCCGCCGCCTGGTCGGTCGCGGGGCCGATGAGCTGGCTCAGACGACCGAACCGACCCCATCTTCGCTGCCTGCCCCCGACAAGGCGATACGGCCTGGCGCCTACGCGCTGCCTGAGCGACGCGAATTGCTGCAGATCGTGTGCCAGCGCAGAGATGATCGGCCATTTTCGCTCCCCCTTCACGAAGCGCTGCCACTGATGGCATTGTCGCTGCAGCCCGGCTGCATCCTCTGCGAAGCCTGTTTTCGAGTTTGTCCGACCGGTGCAATCGAGATCGAGGAGTCGCCTGCCGACTGGCAACTCAAGTTCGCCACCGACCGGTGCGTCGGTTGCGCCGTTTGTCTGGAGGTCTGCCAGCCCCGCGTGCTCGACGCCGATGCGGTCTTCGACGCCCGGCCGGAACAGCCTGCCCGGGTATTGCTGGCCATGTCGAAGCAACGCTGCGCGCGTTGCGACCGGCACTTCGTATCGCATACCCTGCAGGAAACGTGTCCGATCTGTCGCGACGACGAGGATGCGTTCACCGCCATCTTTGGCTGAGACCCGGCCACGAGGAGAAATCGTCATGGAATGGGAATTCACCGCAGAAGATGTCGTCAAGGCGAGGGTGGGCTACATGCTGGCGGATTTTCGTCGTGACCTTGGCGAGGAAATCCGCATGAATGTGGGCAACAGCAACGAGTTGCAGTTTCGGCGTACGTTCAACCTGATCTACGACATGTGCTATGCGTTCGCTACCGGGCGCATGCTTGACGAATTTCTCGCGCCCTACGCTTACGATCCGCCTACATGTGAATTTCTGCGCGAGGTCGAACCGCTCATGGCTGCCAACGTCGAGATGCTCGGGGCCATCCTGCAACGGATGATCATGGATGGAGTGGAGCAGGGGATGCCTCTCGAGCAAGCAGTGGACGAAGCTGCGTTGCGGCATCGGGAGTTGGTGCGATAGTCCCTTAGACGTCGCTCCAATATCCGGAGAGCAACGGTTTCGGGCGTTGCCGCCGCCAAGCGTAGCGTGTACAGCGTACCCGAGCCGCAGCCGCCGGCAAGCTGTATACCGACGCCGAAGAGGAACGCACCGACGGCGATTTGCACCGCGACCGGCGCGGCCGCCGACCCGAGCGGTTGTCCGAAAGCCTCGCCCGCCGCGAGCGCCGGCGCACCGCGCCGAGCAGGAGACTGACCCCCGCCGCGACGGGGCGCAGCGTGCGGTGCGCCCGAAGATGACCCACGAAAGCGGAACCGTGCCCTACGGACTTCATGCGTAATAGGTTGCACAACATTCGCCAGACCGTTAGATTGTGCGTATGGAACAAAGACTCTTGAAAGACTTGCTCTACGAACAGGTGGCCCGAATCGGCAAAGCGGTTTCCAGTCCGAAGCGGCTGGAACTGCTTGAGTTGCTGGCGCAAGGCGAAAAATCCGTTGAGGCACTTGCTGGCGAGCTATCGGTTGACGTCAAGCTCACCAGCGCGCACCTGAAAGCCTTGAAAGATGCACGCCTGGTGGCATCACGTCGCGACGGCAAGTTCGTGATCTACCGCCTCAGCGGCCAGGACGTCGCCCGGCTTTGGGTCATGCTGCGCGAGGTTGCCGAAGAGCACCTGGTGGAGTTGCGCGTCGCGCTCGACCAGATGGTGACCAATCCCGCCCGCCTTGCGGCTGTGAGTCGCCAGGCCTTACTGGAGCGCGCGCAGCGCGGCGAAGTCGTCGTGATCGATGTGCGGCCCCATAACGAGTACGAGACCGCGCATCTGCCTTTCGCACGGTCGATGCCGATCGCCGAGCTCGAACGTCGCCTCGCCGAGTTGCCGCTCGACAAGGAGATCGTCGCTTACTGCCGCGGCCCTTTCTGTCTGTTGTCGGACGAGGCCGTGGCCTTGCTCGCTGCGAGGGGTTACCGGGTTCGCAAAATTCCTGACGGCGTCAGCGAATGGGCGGCAGCGGGCCTTCCGGTGGAGGCGGCGGGCAATCGCTGATAGGCCAAGGACTGCGGCTCGCCTGTCACGCTCACTTCAAATGCACGACAACGGAGCAATGCCATGCCGAACACTCTTTTCATCATCAACGATGCGCCCTACGGCAATGAACGGGCCTACAACGCACTGCGGCTCGCCGGGGCGCTCGCCGGCCGCGAGGATCAGCAGGTACGGGTTTTCTTGATGGCTGATGCGGTGGGCTGTGCCAAAGCTGGCCAGAAGGTTCCCGAGGGCTATTACAACATTCAGCTCATGCTCGGAAAGGTGCTGCGCAAGGGCGAGGTGGCCTTGTGTGGAACCTGCATGGATGCGCGCGGGCTGACCGATGCGGAAATAGCCAAAGGCGCCCGGCGCTCGACGCTGAACGAGTTAGCCCAGTGGACCGCCGAGGCGGACAAGGTGCTGGTGTTCTGAACTTTTGCACGATCAGGAAAGGAGCCCGGATGTTCCCCGGCAGCCGCAATATCCTCCTCCTGGCTTCGAGCCAGGCCATGATGCTCTCGGCCATCGTCATGTCGATGACGCTGGCGGCAATTCTCGGGAGTTCACTCGCCCCGGACAAGAGTCTCGCGACGCTGCCGGTCGCCGTGATGGTGATCGGCACCGCAATCGCATCGTTACCGGCGGCGATGCTGATGCGCCGCTTCGGACGACGCACGGGTTTCCTGATCGGCGCCACGCTCGGTGTCGCCGGCAGTGCGGTCGCGGCGTTCGGCCTGCAACAGCATTCGTTCCAGCTCTTCGTCCTGGGCCACCTGCTGCTCGGCAGCTACCAGGGCTTCGCCAACTACTATCGGTTTGCCGCAGCTGAAGCGGTCGACCCCGCTCACGTCGGCAAAGCGATCTCGTGGGTTGTGGCGGGCGGCGTCATCGCCGCCTTTCTCGGCCCGCAGCTTGGGCAATGGGGGCGGGACTGGTTTGTCAGCGGATTGTTCGTCGGTTCGTATCTCGCCCAAGCGGCGCTCAGCGTGATCGCGCTGGCGCTACTGGCGTGCGTTCGGCTCAAACCCGTGGTGGTCGCGGCGGGCGGTGTGGCAAGGCCGCTGCGCGAGATTCTTGCGCAACCGGCGCTGCGTGCATCGGTGCTCGGGGTGGCGGTCGGCTACGCCGTGATGATCATGGTGATGACGGCGACCCCCTTGGCGATGCTGGGCTGTGGGTTGTCCGCCACCAGTGTCACGCCAGTGATTCAGTGGCACGTTGTCGGGATGTTCGCGCCGTCGTTCTTCACCGGCAGTCTCATCAAGCGTCATGGTGCACCCCGCATCATGCAGATCGGGTTCGTCCTGCTGCTGGTGCATGTCGCGATCACGCTGCTCGGTGTCGAGTTCCTGCATTTCCTGTCGGCGCTGATCCTGCTGGGCGTCGGCTGGAACTTCGCCTTCATTGGGGGTACCGCGCTGCTCACCCAGACGTACCGTCCGTCGGAACAGTTGAAGGTCCAGGCGATCAACGAGTTCTCGATATTCGGCCTGGTGGCGCTCGCGACCCTATCGGCGGGCTGGCTCTATGACCGCTTCGGCTGGGCTACCCTCAACTTGGCCGTAGTGCCACTGCTGATCCTTGCCTTGGTGGCTGCCATCGGTATCGAGCGGCGATTGCGAGCGGTGGCGGTACCTGCCTGAGGAACGTCTCGCGGCCTTCGGCGGTCTCGGCCGATTGCGGGGGCGTGATCTACCGCGGCAGCGTGCCGGGAATGCCGTCGCAAGGCTGGATACAGGGTGTATCTTGTGATACACACGTGTCATTAATCGCCCGTCGAGGAAAGTTCGCCAATGAAATCCGCCATCGCTCTTCGCCATGTCACCTTCGAAGACATGGGCTCCTTCGCCACCGTGCTCGCCAAGCGCGGCATCGCGCTGCGCTACCTCGAGGCCGGCGTCGATGACCTGTCTCGCTTCGACCCGTGCGACCCCGATCTGCTCATTGTGCTGGGAGGCCCGATCGGTGCGTACGACGAGGCCAGCTATCCCTTCATCCTCGATGAACTGCGCGTGCTCGAAGGGCGACTGAAAGCCGAACGGCCAACGCTGGGAGTTTGTCTCGGCGCCCAGATGATGGCTCGAGCCCTCGGGGCTCGCGTCTATCCGGGGCCTGCAAAGGAGATCGGCTGGACGCCGCTGCAGCTGACCGAGGCCGGGCGCGACTCGCCCCTCGCGCACCTGGGCGGGGCACTGACCTCGATGTTGCACTGGCACGGCGACACCTTCGATCTACCCGCCGGGGCGACCTTGCTCGCGTCCACCGACGTCTGCCGCCATCAGGCGTTTTCCTGGGGGCGCAACGCGCTGGCCTTCCAGTGCCACCCGGAAGCGCAGACAACCCAAATGGAACGCTGGCTCGTCGGGCATGCGTGCGAGCTTACGGCGACCGGGCTGTCGGTGCCTGAATTGCGCGCCGATTGTGCCCGCCTCGCACCTACCCTGGAGGCGCAGGGGGCACGTTGTTTCGCCGACTGGCTCGACAGGGTTGGGTTGTGATCAAGGTTGGCGCATCGTCGTAAACCGGCTCACGAACCGGCGGGGAAGTTCCTCATATTCATCTCCTCAATGTCCCATCAATAATTCGACCGCGTCCGGCTTGTCGTGTACCGCGAAGCGGTCGACCATCGTCGCGCTCGCCTCGTTGAGCCCGATGACTTCGACCTCGGTGCCTTCGCGGCGGAACTTCACGACCACTTTGTCGAGCGCACTGACCGCCGTGATATCCCAGAAATGCGCGCGTGAAACGTCGATGCGCACCTTCTCGATGACTTCCCGAAAGTCGAACGACGCGACGAAGCGGTCCGCGGACGCGAAGAACACCTGGCCGGTGATCCGGTAAGTGCGCACGCGGCCTTCGTCTTCGGCCTTCGAGCCGACGTGCAGCACCATGCCGACCTTGTGCGCGAAGAAGAACCCGGACAGCAGCACGCCGACGAGCACGCCTTGCGCCAGATCGTGGGTCGCGACGACGACGGCCACCGTCGCGAGCATCACGACGCTGGAGCTTTTCGGGTGCTCGCGCAGGTTGCGGATCGAGGCCCAGCTGAAGGTGCCGATCGACACCATGATCATCACCGCGACGAGTGCCGCCATCGGGATGCGCGCGACCCAGTCGCCGACCAGCACCAGCAGCAACAGCAGGAACACGCCGGCGGCGAGCGCCGACAGCCGGCCGCGGCCGCCGGATTTCACGTTGATCACCGACTGGCCGATCATCGCGCAGCCGGCCATGCCGCCGATGAAGCCCGACGCGATATTCGCGACACCCTGGCCGACGCACTCGCGGTTCTTGTTGCTGTTCGAGTCGGTCAGGTCATCGACGATCGACGCGGTCATCATCGATTCGAGCAGACCCACGACGGCGAGCGTCGCCGACACCGGGAAGATGATTCGCAGCGTCTCGAAGGTGAGCGGAATATCGGGTATCAGGAACAGCGGCAGGCTGTTGGGCAGCTCGCCCATGTCGCCGACGGTGCGGATGTCGAGCCCGAGCGCGAGCGCGACTCCCGTCAGCACGACGATCGCCACCAGCGGCGACGGCACCGCCTTCGTCAGATACGGGAACAGATAGATGATGCCCAGGCCCGCTGCGACCATCGCATACACATGCCAGGTCACATTGGTCAGCTCGGGCAACTGCGCCATGAAGATCAGAATGGCCAGCGCGTTCACGAAGCCGGTGATCACCGAGCGCGACACGAAGCGCATCAGCGCGCCCAGGCGCACGACGCCGGCGACGATCTGCAGCACGCCGGTGAGGACCGTTGCGGCGAGCAGGTACTGCAGGCCGTGATCGCGCACGAGCGTCACCATCACCAGCGCCATCGCGCCGGTCGCGGCCGAGATCATGCCGGGCCGCCCGCCGGTGAAGGCGATGACGGTGGCGATGCAGAACGATGCGTATAGCCCCACTTTGGGGTCGACGCCGGCGATGATCGAGAAGGCGATCGCCTCGGGGATCAGTGCAAGCGCGACGACGAGGCCGGCGAGCAGATCGTTGCGGACATTGGAAAACCAGTCTTGTTGTAATGACTTCATGGTGTTGATGACGTCCGTCGTTGTTCCGCTACGAGGCTGCGGCCATTGGGGAAAACAGGCCGATCAGGGCTGGCCTTTCGCTGTCGGTGCCGACAGGAAAAGGAAAAGCTCAAGCGTTCGCAGGTAGCGAAGACGAAGGAAAACGCCGCCGATCGGGATGTAGCCTCGCGCGAGTGAATGGGAATGTGGCTGACTCGCAGGGAGGAAAGAGGTCTACACCGGTAAAAGCTCCGATTTGCGTGTAAAGATAAATGTTCGGACAATTGTACTCGGCCCTGCTGCCCCGCAGCAAACTGGCGCATTCCTCATCGCCCAGTCGATAACGTACGATTTCCGCTTTCTTGAGCGACCCCGAGCCGACAAACGCGAAGACGAGGGTTGGGCTGCTTCCTCTCCAGCGAATCGGTCGACACACTGCCGGACTGCAGGGTGCGCTGCCTGATCAGGCTCGGGTCGACGCCGTGCGATGCGGCTGGATCACCTGCAGCAGCTGGCCGAACACTTTGGGCGTTCCGGCGACGACGTTGCCGGTTTCCATGTACGCCGCTTCGCCGGCGAGGTCGCTGACGAGTCCGCCGGCTTCCTGGATCATTAGCGCGCCCGCCGCCATGCCCCAGGGCTGCAGGCCCATTTCCCAGAAACCGTCGAGTCGGCCGCACGCGACGTAGGCGAGATCGAGCGCCGCGGCACCGGGGCGGCGGATGCCGGCGGTCTTCTGCGTCAGGTCCTTGAACATTCCCAGGTACGCGTCGATGTTGTCGAATTCGCGGTACGGGAAGCCGGTGCCGATGAGCGCCTCGTTCAGCCGCGTGCGCTTCGACACGCGGATGCGACGGTCGTTGAGGAAGGCGCCGCGGCCTTTCGTCGCGGTGAAGAGCTCGTTGCGCGTCGGATCATAGACGACCGCCTGCTCGAGCACTCCGTTCTTCGCCAGCGCGATCGAGATTGCGTACTGCGGAAAGCCGTGGATGAAGTTCGTCGTGCCGTCGAGCGGATCGATGATCCACTGGTATTCGCTGTTCGCCGACTCGGCGGACTCCCCGGACTCCTCTGCTAGAATGCCGTGCTCCGGGTAGGCGTCACGCAGCACTTCGATGATGGCCGCCTCGGCGGCCTGGTCCACTTCGGTGACGAAATCGTTCGGCGACTTGGTCTGGACGGTCAGGATGTCCAGCTGCATCGAGGCCCGGTTGATGACGGTACCCGCACGGCGGGCGGCTTTCACTGCGATGGTCAGGGTGGGATGCATGCGCGTCGGTCTCGCTTGCGGAAGGTTGCCCGGAAGGGGCCTCCGCTTAAGAAAATTCGAAAAAACATAAGATTTTAATATGAACGGCGCCATCGCGCTTGACCGTATCCGTATCGTGCTTTCACGCACGAGCCATCCCGGCAATATCGGCGCCGCCGCGCGTGCGATGAAAACGATGGGGTTGACCCGTCTGTATCTCGTCGCGCCGTCTGCGTTTCCCGATCCCGTGGCCGACGCCCGTGCGTCCGGCGCGACCGACGTGCTCGAGAGCGCCTACGTCGTCGCTTCGCTCGAAGAGGCGCTCGAAGGCACGATCCTGTCCGCGGCGATCACCGCGCGGCGGCGCGAGCGGTCGGTCCCGGTTCGCAGCGCGCGCGAAGCGGCGCCCGAACTTGTCGCGTTTGCCGGAAAGGGGGACGTCGCGCTGGTGTTCGGCACCGAGATGAGCGGACTGACGAACGACGAAGTCGAACGCTGCTCGATGCCGGTGTCGATCCCGGCGAATCCGGCGTTTTCGTCGCTCAATCTCGGTGCGGCGGTGCAGCTGCTGTGCTACGAGCTGCGAATGGCGGCGCTGTCGCCGACCCCGCCGGCCGAACCCTTGCCCGATCTCGCGACCTTCGAGGAAATCGAGGGCTTTCACCGTCATCTCGAGCGCGCAATGACCGTGAGCGGCTTCTACGACCCGGCCAACCCCAAGCGCCTGCTGCAGCGCCTCAGGCGCCTGTTCGGGCGCGTGCGGCTCGAAAAAGAGGAAGTGAATATCCTCCGCGGCATCGTGGGTGCACTCGAACGCAAACCCGACTAAACTAGTCGGACATTCATTACTGGCAACGAAGTTTCCTGGAGCAAATCACCCATGTTCAGCCGCCTGCGCGAAGACCTGGCCAGCGTTCGCGAACGCGATCCCGCCGCCCGCTCGACCTGGGAAGTGCTGACCTGTTATCCCGGCGTGCATGCGCTCATGTTCCACCGCCTCGCACACGCGGCGTGGACCCGTGAGCTACACTGGGTCGGCCGTTTCGTCAGCCACGTTTCGCGTTTCCTGACCGGCATCGAGATCCATCCCGGGGCGACGATAGGCCGGCGCGTGTTCATCGACCACGGCATGGGCGTGGTCATCGGCGAGACCGCCGAGATCGGCGACGATTGCACGATCTATCAGGCAGTCACACTCGGCGGAACCTCGCTGTATCGCGGTACGAAGCGCCACCCGACGCTCGGCAAGGGCGTCGTCGTCGGCGCCGGCGCGAAAGTGCTCGGCGGCTTCACCGTCGGCGATGGCGCGCGCATCGGCTCCAATGCCGTCGTCGTCAAGCCGGTGCCGGCCGGAACCACCGCGGTCGGCAATCCTGCCCGCATCATCGACCCGGAACGCACCGATGCGCGTGACAAGGCGCGCGAGCAGAAGGCCGAGCAGATGGGCTTCTCGGCATATGGCGTGACCAAGCAGATGGACGACCCGATCGCGAAGGCGATGCACGGTCTGCTGGATCACGCGGTCGAAACCGATCGTCGTATTCAGCTACTCGTCGAACAGCTCGAAAAAGCCGGCGTGAGGCTGGATTCGACGATCGAGCAGAGCGACCAGTTCGACGCCCAGCGCCTCTCGAAAATGGTTGATTGAGCGGGTCGCGATCCGGTTCTGGAGTAGTTGACCGATTTTGTCGGGTTACGTATAGTTGAGTGAAACGTTCGGGTATTTACCCGGGCGGCAATCTCCGCCATGCGAGGAGCCAACATGAGACTGACCACCAAGGGACGATTTGCGGTAACGGCGATGATCGATCTGGCATCGCGCCAGACCGAAGGTCCGGTAACGCTGGCCGGCATTGCCGAGCGCCAGAAAATTTCGTTGTCCTATCTCGAGCAGCTGTTCGGAAAGCTGCGTCGCCACAAGCTAGTGTCGAGCGTACGCGGCCCGGGCGGCGGCTACCGGCTTGCACGCGACATGACCCGGATCACCGTCGCAGACATCATCGTCGCCGTCGATGAACCGCTCGATGCGACACAGTGCGGCGGCAGGCAGAATTGCCACGACGAACAACTTTGCCTGACTCATGATCTGTGGGCGAACCTGAACAAGCGGATGTACGAATATCTCGATTCGGTGACGCTGGGTGCGTTGGTGCTGCGCGAGGTCAAGGCCGAAACGGACACGAGCGTGCTGAAGGACGTCCGGCGGCGCGCGATGATTTCGTTGCGCGAAGCGGCGGCTGCGTAAGCGAAAGCGATGTTCGCACCCGTCTACCTCGACTGGAACGCCACCACGCCGCTGGATCCCGCGGTACGCGCGGCAATGCTGCCGTGGCTCGACAGCCGTTTCGGCAACGCATCGAGCCGGCACGAGTACGGGCGACAGGCGAGGGCCGCGATCGACGAGGCGCGCGCTCGGGTGGCAGCTGCAGTGGGCGCGCATGCGACCGAAGTGATTTTCACGAGTTGCGGTTCCGAAGCGAACAACCTCTTCATCAAGGGGGCCGCGGCGCTGATGAAGCCCGGCCTCATTGCGATCAGTGCAATCGAGCATCCCTGCGTGCGCGAGCCGGCAAAACAGCTGCGGCGCGATGGCTGGATGCTGCGCGAAATCGCCGTCGATGCCGCGGGGCGAATCGATGGCGGCGACTGGAAGGCGGTGCTCGATGCGAAGCCGTCGCTGGTTTCGGTGATGCTGGCGAACAATGAGACCGGGGTGCTGCAGAATGTCGCCGCCCTGGCGCACGATGCAAGAACGGCCGAGGCGTGGTTTCACAGCGATGCGGTGCAGGCGCTCGGCAAAATTCCCGTCGACTTCCGTGCGCTCGGCGTGCACGCGATGACACTGTCGGCACACAAGATCGGCGGTCCGCTCGGTGCCGGTGCGCTGGTGATCGACAAGCGGATCGAGCTGGCGCCGCTGATCGCCGGAGGCGGCCAGGAACGCGGCCTGCGGTCCGGGACCGAGAACGTCGCGGCGATCGTCGGGTTCGGCGTCGCCTGCGAACGTGCGACGGCGCGGCTCGAAGACGAAGCACGGCGCCTGGCCGGATTGCGGGACCGGCTGGAAGCGGGTCTCGTCGCGAGCGGTATGAGAATTTTCTCGGCCGCCGCGCCGCGCCTGCCGAACACGACGTTTTTCACCGCCGACGGTTTCGATGGCGAAACCCTGGTCGCGAAGCTCGACCGCGCGGGTTTCGCGTGCGCGAGCGGATCGGCGTGCTCGAGCGCCAACCCCGAGCCGTCGCATACCTTGCTGGCGATGGGCATCGAACGCGACGCCGCGCGGGGCGCGGTGCGCGTGAGCCTCGGCCGCGACACGAGCATGGCGGATGTGGAAGGCTTCCTCGCAGCCTTCGAACGCCTGACGAACGAATTGAATAAACTGACCGCAATGGCGGTCCAATCTTGAACGCAGATCGACGGAGGAACCCGATGCTCAAGTTTCCGATTTACCTGGACTATTCCGCCACGACGCCGGTCGATCCGCGCGTGGCGCAGGCAATGATCCCGTGGCTCACCGAGCATTTCGGCAATCCGGCCAGCCGCTCCCACGCGTACGGATGGGAAGCTGAAAAGGCCGTCGAAGATGCGCGCGAGCAGGTGGCCCGGCTGGTCAATGCCGATGCCAAGGAAATCGTATGGACTTCGGGCGCGACCGAGTCGAACAACCTCGCGATCAAAGGGGCGGCCCAGTTCTACAAGGGCAAGGGCAAGCACATCATCACGCTGAAGACCGAGCACAAGGCGGTGCTCGACACGT
Organism: Aromatoleum bremense; assembly: GCF_017894365.1. Lineage (NCBI taxonomy): Bacteria > Pseudomonadati > Pseudomonadota > Betaproteobacteria > Rhodocyclales > Rhodocyclaceae > Aromatoleum > Aromatoleum bremense. The sequence continues at coordinate 4,095,365 of NZ_CP059467.1, read as the reverse complement.
TCCGCGAACTCGAGCGCCAGGGTTTCGAAGCGACCTATCTCGATGTGCAGGAAAACGGCCTCGTCGACCTGTCGGCACTGAAGGATGCGATCCGGCCCGATACCATTCTGGTGTCGGTGATGTTCGTCAATAACGAGATCGGCGTGATCCAGCCGATCGCGGAGATCGGCGAGATCTGCCGCGAAAAAGGCATCGTCTTCCACGTCGATGCGGCGCAGGCCACCGGCAAGGTCGATATCGACCTGTCGAAGCTGAAAGTCGACCTGATGTCGTTCTCGGCGCACAAGACATACGGCCCGAAAGGCATCGGCGCGCTGTACGTCCGGCGCAAGCCGCGCGCGCGCCTCGAAGCGCAGATGCACGGCGGCGGCCACGAGCGCGGACTACGCTCCGGCACGCTCGCGACGCACCAGATCGTCGGCATGGGCGAAGCCTTCCGTATCGCGCGCGAGGAAATGAAGACCGAGAACGAGCGCGTCCGTGCGCTGCGCGACCGCCTGATGAAAGGCCTGCAGGACATCGACGCGACTTACATCAACGGCGACGTCGAACATCGTGTGCCGCACAATCTCAACATCTCCTTCGCCTACGTCGAAGGCGAATCGCTGATCATGGCGATCAAGGATGTCGCCGTGTCGAGCGGTTCGGCCTGTACATCGGCGAGCCTCGAACCGTCCTATGTGCTGCGCGCACTGGGTCGCAACGACGAGCTTGCACACAGCTCGATCCGGTTTACGATCGGGCGCTTCACCACCGAAGAAGAAGTCGACTACACGATCGACCTGCTGCACAAGAAGATCGGCAAGCTGCGCGAACTGTCACCGCTGTGGGAAATGGTGCAGGACGGCGTCGATCTGGACAGCGTGCAGTGGGCTGCACACTGAACGAAATCCCCCAGGAGAAAACAACATGGCATATAGCGAAAAAGTGTTGGATCACTACGAGAATCCTCGCAATGTCGGCGCTTTCGGCAAGGAAGACGAAGGCGTGGGCACCGGCATGGTCGGCGCGCCCGCGTGCGGCGACGTCATGAAGCTGCAGATCAAGGTCGGCAAGGACGGGGTCATCGAGGACGCGAAATTCAAGACCTACGGTTGCGGTTCCGCGATCGCGTCGAGCTCGCTGGTGACCGAATGGGTCAAGGGCAAGACCGTCGAGCAGGCGCTGGAGATCAAGAACACCCAGATTGCCGAGGAACTCGCGCTGCCGCCGGTCAAGATCCATTGCTCGATCCTTGCGGAAGACGCGATCAAGGCGGCAGTGGCGGACTACAAGAAGAAGCAAGGCTGATTCGGGAGACTGAACGATGAGCGTCACACTGAGCACCAACGCGGCCAAGCATGTGTCGGAATTCATGGCCAAGCGCGGCAAGGGTGTCGGCATCCGCCTAGGGGTCAAGACCTCGGGCTGTTCGGGCATGGCCTACCGGCTCGAGTTCGTCGATGAGATGCATGACGAGGACCTGATCTTCGAAAGTCATGGCGTCAAAGTCATCGTCGACCCGCAAAGCCTCGCCTACCTCGACGGCACCGAACTCGATTTCGTCCGCGAAGGCCTGAACGAAGGCTTCAAGTTCAACAACCCGAACGTCAAGGACGCTTGCGGTTGCGGCGAAAGCTTCAACGTCTGAACTGCGAGCAAAGCCCATGAGCATCGACCTGCAACAGGATTTCTTCGCGCTTTTCGGCCTGCCGCGGCGTTTTCGCGTTGACGAAGCGGCGCTGGAGATGGCCTATCACGATCTGCAGGGGCAGGTTCATCCCGACCGTTTCGCGCACCTGTCGGACGTGGAGAAACGCCTGTCGATGCAATGGGCGACACGGGTGAACGAAGGTTTTCGGACACTGCGCAAGCCGCTTCCACGCGCGCAATACCTGCTCGAGCTCGCTGGCGTCGACGCCGGCCTGCACACCAACACCGCGATGTCCTCCGCGTTCCTGATGGAACAGATGGAGTGGCGCGAAGCGGTCGAGGAGGCGCGCGCGGCCGGCGAGGGGCACGAGCTCACGCAGCTGCATCACCGGCTGCGTCATCACGCGCGGGAAGTGTTCAACGAACTCGAACGCACCATCGACGAGCGCCATGACTTCGCGGCGGCTGCCGAAATCGTTCGCCGGCTGATGTTCATGGAAAAAATCCAACACGAGATCGACGACGCCCTCGAGGCGCTGGAGACCTGATGGCCCTTCTGCAAATCGCTGAACCCGGCCAGTCCGCCGAGCCGCACAAGCACCGGCTCGCGGTTGGAATAGACCTGGGTACCACCAATTCTCTCGTAGCGACTGTCCGCAACGGCATCGCCGTGTGCCTCGCCGACGAGGCGGGCCGCGCGATGCTGCCGTCGATCGTGCGCTACCACGCCGATGGGCGGGTCGAAGTCGGCCACACCGCGGCTGCTGCCCACGCCACCGATCCGAAGAACACGATCATGTCGGTGAAGCGCTTCATGGGGCGCGGCCTGAAGGACGTCTCGCACGTCGAATCGACGCCGTACGACTTCATCGACGCGGGCGGCATGGTGCGGTTGCGCACCGTGCAGGGCGTGAAGACGCCGGTCGAGATCTCCGCTGAAATCCTGAAGGTGCTCGGCGCGCGCGCCGAGGCGAGCCTGGGCGGTCCGCTGACCGGCGTGGTCATCACCGTGCCGGCGTATTTCGACGATGCCCAGCGGCAGGCGACGAAGGACGCGGCGAAGCTCGCCGGGCTGAACGTGCTGCGTCTCCTCAACGAACCGACCGCGGCTGCGGTCGCGTACGGGCTCGACAATGCCTCCGAGGGCGTCTACGCGATCTACGACCTGGGCGGCGGCACTTTCGACCTGTCGATCCTGAAGCTGTCGCGTGGCATCTTCGAGGTGCTGGCGACCAACGGCGATGCGGCGCTCGGCGGCGACGACTTCGATCACCGCCTGTTCTGCTGGATCCTCGACAAGGCCGCGATCGAGCCGCCGACCAGCGACGACGCGCGCCGCCTGCTGATGAAGGCGCGCGAAGCGAAGGAACTCCTGACCGCGAGCGAGGAAGCGCCGATCCGGGCGAAGCTGTCGTCGGGCGAAGAGGTCAATCTGGTCGTCACGCGCGACGAGTTCGCGACGATGACGCAGCACCTGATCGCCAAGACCATGGCGCCGATGCGCAAGGTCTTGCGCGACGCGGGCCTCGGGCCGGAAGAGGTGAAGGGCGTCGTGATGGTCGGCGGCGCGACGCGGATGCCGCAGGTGCAGCGCGCGGTCGCGGAATTCTTCGGGCAAGAGCCGTTGACGAACCTCGATCCCGACAAGGTCGTCGCGCTCGGCGCGGCAATCCAGGCCAACGTGCTCGCCGGCAACCGCAAGGACGACGACGAGTGGCTGCTGCTCGACGTGATTCCGCTGTCGCTCGGTCTGGAGACGATGGGCGGGCTGACCGAAAAGGTCGTGCCGCGCAATTCGACGCTCCCGATCGCGCGGGCGCAGGAGTTCACGACGTTCAAGGACGGACAGACCGCGATGGCTTTCCATGTCGTGCAGGGCGAGCGCGAGCTGGTCAAGGATTGCCGCTCGCTCGCACGTTTCGAATTGCGCGGCATTCCGCCGATGGTCGCGGGCGCCGCGCGCATCCGGGTCGCGTTCCAGGTCGATGCCGACGGGCTGCTGTCGGTGTCCGCGCGCGAAATGTCGTCCGGCGTCGAGGCGAGCGTCCTGGTGAAACCTTCGTACGGCCTGACCGACGACGAGATCGCGGGCATGCTGAAGGAAGGTGTGGAACACGTCGGCGACGACATGCATGCGCGAGCCCTGCGCGAACAGCAGGTTGAGGCCGAACGCGTCATCGAGGCAACAACCCACGCGCTGGAGCAGGACGGTGCGCTCCTCAACGCCGACGAGCGCGCGGCCATCGAAGCGGCGATCGCCGAACTGAAGCAGTTGGCGACGGGCGACGATCCGCGCGCGGTCAAGAAGGGCATTGAGGCGCTTGCCCGTGCCACCGATGAATTCGCCGCCCGCCGCATGGACAGCAGCATCCGTTCGGCGCTGGCCGGCCAAAAGGTTGATGAGATCCAGGTATGACCCAGATCATCGTGCTACCCCACGTCGAGCTCTGTCCGGACGGCAGCGTCATCGAGGCCGAGCCCGGCAAATCGATCTGCAGCAGCCTGCTGGAGCACGGCATCGAGATCGAACACGCGTGCGAACAATCCTGCGCCTGTACAACCTGCCACGTCATCGTCCGCGAAGGCTTCGATAGCTTGCCCGAAGCCGAGGAAACCGAGGAAGACCTGCTCGACATGGCGTGGGGGCTCGAACCGCAGTCGCGTCTGTCCTGCCAGGCAATCGTGGGCGAGACGCCGCTGGTGATCGAGATTCCCCGCTACACGATCAACATGGCCCGGGAGGGCAAACACTGATGAAGTGGACCGAAGTGCAGGAGATCGCGATCCAGCTCGCCGAACGCCATCCCGAGACGAACCCGGCGAAAGTCAATTTCGTGGACCTGATGCAGTGGACGATCGCGCTGCCGGAATTCGACGACGACCCGAAGCATTGCGGCGAGCGCGTCCTCGAAGCCATCCAGCAGGCGTGGATAGACGAGGTGGCCTGAAATGAACGCCCCGGCCAGCGTGTTCGATTTCGAAACCAGGCGGCTCGACGGCGCGCCGATGCCGCTCGCGGAATTTCGCGGCAAGGTGCTGCTGATCGTCAATACCGCGAGCGAATGCGGCTTCACGCCGCAGTATGCCGCGCTGCAGGAACTGCACGACAGGTTCGCGCCGCGCGGTTTTGCGGTGATCGGTTTTCCGTGCAACCAGTTTGGCGGGCAGGAGCCGGGCGGCGCTGAAGAAATCTCTGCGTTCTGCGCGAAGAACTACGGCGTCAGCTTCCCGCTCAGCGAAAAAATCGACGTGAACGGCGACAATGCGCATCCGCTGTATCGGCATCTCACGTCGGTCGCGCCCGGCATTCTCGGCACCGAAGCGATCAAGTGGAACTTCACCAAGTTCCTCGTCGATCGCAACGGCCAGATCGCCGCGCGTTTCGCCCCGGCGACGAAACCGGAAAGCATCGCAGACCGGATCGAAGCGCTGCTGTAGTTCGCATGCGGCCGGTTCCCGCGCCCCGCGCTGTTCACCCTGCCTCACGAACCAAGCCGGGTTGGCAGGGGCGCAGACGCGCGTCAGTAAAGACTGTTGCCGGAAGGATCCGCGGTTTCGTTCAGCACCAGCCAGTAGGTGACGATCTGCCCGACCGTCTGGATGAAACGCTCGAAATCCACAGGCTTGCGGATGTAGCTGTTCGCGCCGAGCCGGTAGGCTTCGTGGATGTCCTGCCTTTCGCGCGAGGTGGTGAGGACGACCACCGGCAACAAGCCCGTGTGTTCGTCCGCCCGCATCCGGCGCAGCACTTCGAGGCCGTCGATCCGCGGCAGCTTCAGGTCGAGCAGCACTACGGACGGCATCAGCGAAAGGTCGCGGCCCTGGAAGCTGCCGGTACCGAACAGATAGTCGATCGCTTCCACCCCGTCGCGCGCGACGACGACGGGATTGCGGATGCTGTTCTTGCTGAAGGCCCGCAACATCAGGGCTTCGTCGTCCGGATTGTCTTCAACGAGCAGGATCGGGCGTTCGGCAGGCATTTTCTTACTCCGGTAATTCGTCGGCGCGCAGCACGAAAACCATGTCGTCGCCTCCCTTGGCCGAAAGCCAGACCGGCAAAAGGTCGGGGAAGGCTTCTTCGACGAGGTGCCGGTTGTGGCCGACCTCGACCGCCAGCACGCCACCCGGACTGAGGTGTGCCTTCGCGCCTGCGACCAGGCGGCGGACGATGTCGAGCCCGTCTTCGCCGGCCGCGAGCGCCATGTGCGGCTCGTGCAGGTATTCGGGCGGCAGCGTCGCCATCGCGTTCGCCGTGACGTACGGCGGATTGCTGATGATGAGATCGAAGGTGCGGCCGGCAAGGCCGTCGAACACGTCGCTTTTCAACAGTTCGATGCGGTCGTCGAGATCGTAGTCGGACACGTTCGCGCGCGCGACCTCCAGTGCCTCGTCGGAAAGATCGGCGCCGACGATTTGCGCATTCGGGAACGCATGCGCCATCAGGATCGCGAGGCAGCCCGAGCCCGTGCACAAGTCCAGCGCCGAAGTGACCTCTTCGGCATCGTCGATCCACGGGGCGAAACCGTCCTCGAGCAGTTCGGCGAAAAAGGAGCGGGGAACGATCACGCGCTCGTCGACCTGGAAACGGAAGTCGCCCAGCCAGGCTTCTCCGGTGATGTACGCAGCCGGCACGCGCTCCGCGGCGCGGCGCTCGATGACCGCGAACAGCGACTCCCGCTCGTCGGCCGTGATGCAGGCATCGAGGAACGGCTCCAGCCGGTCGAGCGGCAGCGACAGCGTGTGCAGCAGCAGCCACACGGCTTCGTCGTATGCATCGCCGCAGCCATGACCGAAGAACAGGCCGGCGCGATTGAAGCGGGTGACCGCGTAGCGTAGCCAGTCGCGCAGCGTGACCAGTTCGCCAAGCGGGCCGTGTTCGTGTTCATGTTCAGTGTCGTCGTGGATGTCGGACATCTTCAGTCTCGGTTGGGCAGCAGCAACGCGTTCAGCGTGCGCTCGTAGATGGCGGAAAGGGGTTCGATCGCGTCGAGGGCGACGCTCTCATTGACCTTGTGGATCGTTGCATTGACCGGTCCGAACTCGACGACCTCGCTACAGATGTCGGCGATGAAGCGACCATCGGAGGTGCCGCCGCTCGTCGACAGTTCGGTTTCGACCCCGGCCGTGTCGTGGATCGCGCCAGACAGCGCCTCGACGAGCTTGCCGCGGCTGGTCAGGAACGGTTTTCCCGACAGGTGCCAGTCGAGTTCATAGTCGAGTCCATGGCGGTCGAGCACGGCGTGGGTGAGCTGCCTGAGCTCGTCGGCGCTGCTGACCGAGCCGAAGCGGAAATTGAACAGCACTTCGCACGTCCCCGGAATGACGTTGTTCGCGCCGGTGCCGGCGTGGATGTTCGACACCTGCCAGGTCGTCGGCGGAAAGAATTCGTTGCCTTCGTCCCAGCGAATGCTCGCCAGTTCGGCGAGCGCCGGGGCGAATTCGTGGATCGGGTTGCGCGCGAGTTGCGGGTACGCGACATGCCCCTGAACGCCCTTGACCCGCAGCGAGCCGGAGAGCGAGCCGCGCCGCCCGTTCTTGATCGTGTCGCCGAGCGTATTGACCGAAGTCGGCTCGCCGACGATGCAATAGTCGAGATGCTCGCCGCGCGCCGCGAGTGCCTCGACGACCTTGACCGTGCCGTGCGTCGCGATGCCTTCCTCGTCGGAAGTCAGCAGCAATGCGATCGAGCCAGCGTGGTCCGGGTGTGCTGCGACGAAGCGTTCGATCGCTGTGACGAAGGCGGCGAGTGAAGTCTTCATGTCCGCCGCGCCGCGGCCGAACAGCTGGCCGCCACGGATAGTGGGCTCGAACGGCGGCGAATCCCACCCCTCGAGCGGGCCGGCCGGCACGACGTCGGTGTGCCCCGCGAAGCACAGCACCGGCACAGTGTCGCCGCGCCGCGCCCACAGGTTGCAGACTCCGCCGCTGTCGATGCGCTCGAAGCGAAAACCCAGCGGCGTCAGGCGGGCAGTGATCAAGTCGAGGCAGCCGCGATCGTCGGGGGTAACGGAAGGGCGCGAGATGAGTTCGCAGGCGAACCTGAAAGTGTCACCGGATGAAGCAGAAGTCATTGTTTTCGGGAATTCGTGGTGTCGTCGTGGTGTCGTTCAAGGTTTCACGCTGTCGTCGAGGTGCAGCGCGAAATCACTGAAAGACCGGTTTTCCGGCTCTTTCCGCGTGAAATCGACAATGGGCGGACCGTTACTGCCGTCCCGCGGATCGGGCACGTTGTCGAATTGCGCGTTGTTGATCAGCCACGAGAGGTTCGTCGGCGAGTCCGCGTTCGCGAGCGCTTCCTCGAACGTCACCGTGCCTTCATGGTAGAGCCGGTACAAATCCTGCTCGAAGGTCTGCGATCCCGGCGCGAGGCTCTGCTGCATCGCCTCCTTGACCTCGTTCAGTTCGCCGCGCTCGATCAGGTCGGCGACGTGCCGCGTGTTCATCAGGATCTCGACCGCCGGAACGCGAACGCCGTCGGGCTTGCGCACGAGCCGCTGCGAGACGATGCATTTGAGCGCCACCGCGAGGTCGAGGAACAGCAGCGAACGGTTCTCGAGCGGGAAGAAATTCACGATGCGGTTGAGCGCGTGGTAGGCGTTGTTCGCATGCAGCGTCGCGAGGCACAGATGGCCGGTCTGGGAATAGGCCAGCGCCGCCTGCATCGTCTCGCGATCGCGGATTTCGCCGATCAGGATGCAGTCGGGTGCCTGGCGCATCGCATTGCGCAGCGCGTCGTGCCAGCTGTGGGTGTCGATCCCGACTTCGCGCTGGTTGACGATCGACTTGCGATGCTTGAAGAGGTACTCGATCGGATCCTCGACAGTCAGGATGTGCCCCGACTGGTTCATGTTGCGGTGATCGATCATCGACGCGAGGGTTGTCGACTTGCCCGAGCCGGTCGCGCCGACGACCAGCACCAGTCCGCGCTTCTCGGTGACCACCTCGGACAGCACCGGCGGCAGACCGAGCGATTCGAGCGTCGGGATGTCGCCCTGGATATAACGCACGACGACGCCGATGCTGTGCCGCTGCCAGAACACGTTGACGCGGAAGTTGCCCAGCTCGCGGCGCCCGAACGAGAGATTGAGCTCCCTCACGCGTTCGAACGTGTCGATCTGCTCCGGCGTCATCATCTCGTAGATCATCCGCTTGATCATGGAGGGTTCCATGACCTGCTGGTTGATCGGCATCGTGACACCCTGGATCTTGATGTTGATCGGGGCGCCGGCCGAAATGAAAATATCCGATGCGAGCTTTTCCGCCATCAGCTGGAACAGTTTGTCGAAAATCATCGCGGCGGGCCTCCGGGGCGGAAAGGGGGAGGTGCGAACAGTGGAACCGGCCGGACCGCCCGTCCGGCCGGATCAGCAGCAGCGCAAGGCAGGGATCAGGCGCCGCGCAGCAGTTCGTTGATGGCGGTCTTGGCGCGCGTCTGCGCATCGACGCGCTTGACGATCACCGCGCAGTACAGGCTGTACTTGCCGTCGGCCGACGGCAGGCTGCCCGGCACGACCACGGCACCGGACGGGACGCGGCCATAGGTGATCTCGCCGCTGGCCCGGTCGTAGATCTTGGTGCTCTGGCCGATATACACGCCCATCGACAGCACCGCGTTCTCCTCGATGATCACGCCTTCGACGACTTCGGAACGTGCCCCGACGAACACGTTGTCCTCGATGATCACCGGCCCGGCCTGCACCGGTTCGAGCACCCCGCCGATGCCCACCCCGCCCGACAGATGCACGTTCTTGCCGATCTGCGCGCACGAGCCGACCGTCGCCCAGGTATCGACCATCGTGCCTTCATCGACGTAGGCGCCGATGTTCACGTACGACGGCATCAGCACGACGTTCTTGCCGATGAAGCTGCCCCGGCGCGCGACGGCCGGCGGCACGACGCGAAAGCCCCCTTCGCGGAACTGCTCCGGCGTGTAGTCGCCGAACTTCGTCGGCACCTTGTCGAAATACTGGTTCGTGCCGCCCGCCATGACTTCGTTGTCGGCGAGGCGGAACGAGATCAGCACAGCCTTCTTGATCCACTGGTTAACGGTCCAGTTGCCGTCGATCTTCTCGGCAACGCGCAGGCGCCCGGCGTCGAGGCCGGCAATGACCGACGCGACCGCGTCGCGCACGGCCGCCGGCGCGGCGGAAGGGGAGAGGTTCGCGCGGTTCTCGAACGCATCGTCGATGATCTTTTGCAGGTCTTGCATGGGGAGTTTTCCGTTATGGGAGAGATTGGCAGAAAGCGGCGATGCGCTCGGCCGCCTCGACGCATTCGGCAGTCGGGGCGACGAGAGCGATGCGCACGAAGCCGGCGCCCGGATTGACGCCGTTCGCCTCGCGGGCGAGGAAGCTGCCCGGCAGAACCGTGACATTATATTCACCCTGCAGGCGGCGGGCGAACTCGGTGTCCGGGATCGGCGTCTGCGCCCACAGGTAGAAACCGGCGTCGGGCCGCTCGACTTTCAGGTGGCGCGCGACGAGCGGGGTGACGCGATCGAATTTCTCGCGGTACAGCCGCCGGTTGTCGACGACGTGCGCTTCGTCGTTCCATGCGGTGACCGAAGCGGCCTGCACCGCGGGATTCATCGCGCAGCCGTGGTAGGTGCGGTAGCGCAGGAAAGCCTTGAGCACGGCGGCGTCGCCGGCGACGAATCCGGAGCGCATGCCCGGCACGTTCGAGCGCTTCGACAGGCTCGAGAACGTCACGAGATTGCGGAAATCGCCGCGACCGAGCTCGCGCGCGGCCTGCAGCGCGCCGACCGGGGGCGCGTTCTCGTCGAAATAGATCTCGGAATAGCATTCGTCCGCGGCGATCACGAAGCCGTAGCGGTCGGAAAGCTCGAACAGGCGCGCCCACTCCTGCAACGACAGCACGCGTCCGGTCGGATTGCCCGGCGAGCAGACGAACGCCAGCTGGACGTCGCGCCACACCGATTCCGACAGCGAATCGAAGTCCGAGCCGAAACGGTTTTCGGGCAAGTTGTTGAGGAACACCGGTTCGGCACCGGCCAGGAGCGCGGCACCTTCGTAGATCTGGTAGAACGGGTTCGGGCACAGCACCTTCGCTGCGCCGCCGCGGCTGTCGACGACGCACTGCGCGAACGCGAACAGCGCCTCGCGCGAACCATTGACCGGCAGCACCTGGGCCGCGGCGTCGACCGCGGGCAGCGCATAGCGCCGCTCGAGCCAGCCTGCGATGGCGCCGCGCAGCACGTCGCTGCCCTGGGTCGTCGGGTAACGGGCGAGACCGTCCAGATTGTCGATCAGCGCCTGCGTGATGAAGGCCGGCGTCGCGTGCCGGGGCTCGCCGATCGACAGCCGGATCGTGTCCAGGCCGGCGGGCGGGGCGAGTCCTTCGAACAGCTTGCGCAATTTTTCGAAAGGGTAGGACTGCAGTCGGTCGAGGTTCGGATTCACGTCGATTGTGTCGGCATATTTCAGGGCGTCGGCCACTGGGGCCGTGGATCGGGGATGTTATCATGGCGCGCTTTCGACAGCCCTGAACCGACCGTTCACCCCCGTTCCGACGTGCGTCTTTCCAAGCTCAAACTCGCCGGTTTCAAGACCTTCGTCGACCCGACCACCGTCCTTACTCCCGGCAACCTCGTGGGGGTCGTCGGGCCGAACGGCTGCGGCAAGTCGAACATCATCGACGCGGTGCGCTGGGTGCTCGGCGAAACGCGCGCGAGCGCGCTGCGCGGCGAGTCGATGCAGGACGTGATCTTCAACGGCTCGACGACGAGAAAGCCGGTGTCGCGGGCGAGCGTCGAACTGGTGTTCGACAACGCCGAAGGGCGCGCAGCGGGACAGTGGTCGCGCTATGCCGAAATCTCGGTCAAGCGCGTGCTCGACCGCAGCGGCGAATCGACGTATTACCTCAACAACGTCCATGTCCGGCGCAAGGACGTCATCGACCTGTTCCTCGGTACCGGGCTCGGGCCGCGCGCCTACGCGATCATCGAGCAGGGCATGATTTCGCGGATCATCGAGGCACGGCCCGAGGAAATCCGCGGCTTTCTCGAAGAGGCCGCGGGCGTCACGAAATACCGCGAGCGGCGCCGCGAAACCGAAGGCCGGCTGTCCGACGCGCGCGACAATCTCGCCCGGCTTGACGACATCCGCATGGAGCTCGGCGAGCGCATCAGCCACCTCGACACGCAGGCCGCGATCGCGGCCCGTTTTCGCGCGCTGAGCGCAGCGCATACCGAGCGGCAGCAGCTGTTGTGGCTGCTCAAGCGCAACGACGCACGCGCCGAACAGGCGCGGTTGCAGAGCGAACTCAATCAGCTGTCGGCGAAGATGGAAGCCGACAGCGCCCGCCTGCAGGAACTCGAAAGCGCGGTCGATTCCGGCCGCACAGCGCATTTTTCGGCATCCGAGGCGATGCACGCCGCCCAGAGCGACCTGTTCGCGATTTCCGCCGAAGTCAGCCGCCTCGAAGCCGAGCTTCGGCATCTCGAGGACGCGCGCAAGCGCCTCGAAGCCCGTCTCGCCCAGCTTGCGACCGACGAAGCGCACTGGTGCGCGCGCAGTGAAGCGCTCGGCAGCGACCGCGAGCGCTGGAGTGCCCTGCTGGACAACGCCGGGCTGCGCGCCGAGCAGGCCGAAGCACGCCATGCCGAAGTCGCCGAGCGCCTGCCGGAGGCCGAATCGGCGCGCCAGGCGGCAGACGCCACCGTCGCCGCCGCACGCCGCGAGCTCGGCCAGACCGAGCAGCAGCTGCGCGTCGGCGAGGCGAACCGGGCAAACGCGCTGCGCGCGCTCGACGCGCTCGCGCAGCGCCGGGCGCGCCTCTTGGGCGACAGCGGCGCCATCGAGGGTCCGGACGAGGCGGCGCTCGCGCAGCAGGAAGCCCGGCTCGACACCCTGCGCGACGAGCACGACGCGCGCCAGCAGGAACTCGCGCAGACGCAAGCGCGTCTGCCTCAGGCTCAGGCGGCGCTGAAGGCCGCGCTCGATGACGAACGCCAGGTGCAGCGCCGGCTGACCGAACTGCGCGCGCGGCGCGACGCGCTGGTGCAACTGCAGGCGAAAGTGCAGTCGCAGGGGCAGCTCGGCGACTGGTTGAAGCGTCACCGCCTCGCCGAGCTGGCGCCGCTGTGGCGGGAACTGCGCGTCGACGCCGGCTGGGAGACCGCCGTCGAGGCGGTGCTGCGCGAACGGCTCGCGGCGCTCACCGGCAGCGTCGACGCCGCGGCCCGCGCGATGTTCGACGAGGCACCACCGGCGGCGTTCGCGGTCGCGTTCGCGGGCGACGGCGCGAAACTCCCGCCGGTCGAACCCCCCTCCGGGGCGACCGCGCTGATCGACCGGGTGCACATGCCGGAAGCGGCACTGCATGCCGCGCTGGCCGACTGGCTGCACGGCTGTTTTGCCGTCGATGCACTCGAACCGTGGCTCGGCCGGCGCGCCGAACTCGCCCCCGGCACCTGCATCGTCGGTCCGCGCGGGCAGATCCTGACGCGCCACGCGCTCGTCCATTACGCTCCGGACAGCCGCACCCACGGCGTCATGGAACGCCAGCGTGAAATCGACACGCTGGCCGATCGCCAGCGCGAGCTGGAAGCCGGGGCGCAGCAGGCGCACGACGTGCTGCTGGAAGCCGAAGCGATCGCGGCGGACCTGCAGGAGCGCGGCAACGCGCTGCGGCGCGAGCTGCAATCGATGCAGCAGCAGATCCACGCCGAACAGGTCGCGCTGCTGAAGTTGACCCAGGCGCGCCAGCGCGCCGACGAGCGCCGCGCCCAGCTGACGCGCGATCTCGACGACCTTGTGCACCTCGAAGCCGCCGAGCGCCAACAGCTCGCGCGTGCCGAAACGGAACAGGCGCGTTCGGCCGAGCTGGCCGAACTGCAGCGCGAGCGGCTCGACGCCGCGATGGAAGTGCTCGCCGAGCGCGACAACCTGCTGCGCGAGACGCGCGCGCTCGACCAGGCGACGGCGCGGGATCTGCAGGAAGCGCGCTTCTCCGAGCGCGAATGCGCCGGCAAGCTCGATGACATCGCCCGCAACGCGGAGCTTGCGACCGAACAGCTCGACCGCATCGCCGCCGAGCTCGATGCCCGCCGACGTGAACTCAACGCGACCGACTGCAGCCGCAGCCACGAGGCGCTGCAGGAAGCGCTGACGCTGCGCCACAGCCGCGAGACGGCGCTCGCGGCGCGACGCGACGCGCTCGAACAGACCGCGTCCCTGCTCAAGCAGACCGAGGAGCTGCGCCTGCGCACCGAGCAGGAGGCGGCGCCCGCGCGCAGCCGCATCGCCGAGCTGCGACTGGGTGTCCAGGCGGCGGAGCTTGCCGCCGCGCAGTTCGACGAGCGCCTCGCCGAGGCGCAGGCCGACGAAGCGGCGCTCCAGCCGCTGCTCACGGGCGACTTGCGCGAGACCGCGCTGGTGCGCGAAGTGGCGCGGCTGGCGCGCGAGATCGCCGAACTCGGACAGGTCAACCTCGCGGCTCTCGACGAGTTGCGCAGCGCGCAGGAGCGCAAGGGTTATCTCGACGCGCAGAACGAGGATCTGAGCCAGGCGATCGCCACCCTCGAGGACGCGATCCGCCGCATCGACCGCGAAACGCGCGAGCAGCTGCAGGACACCTACAATACCGTCACGCAGCATTTCGGCACGCTGTTCCCGCAGCTGTTCGGCGGCGGCCAGGCCCGGCTGGTGCTGACCGGCGACGAGATTCTCGACGCCGGAATCCAGATCGTCGCCCAGCCGCCGGGCAAGAAAAACACCTCGATACACCTGCTTTCCGGCGGCGAGAAGGCGCTGACGGCCATTGCGTTGGTATTCTCGATGTTCCAGCTCAACCCTGCGCCGTTCTGCATGCTTGACGAGGTCGACGCACCGCTGGACGATACCAACACCGAACGCTATTGCCAGATGGTGAAACGCATGTCATCGCAAACACAGTTCGTTTTCATCAGCCACAGCAAGATCACGATGGAAATCGCGCAGCAACTGGTCGGCGTGACGATGCAGGAACAGGGCGTTTCGCGGGTCGTGGAAGTGGATATCGAAGAGGCGCTGCGCCTGGCCGAGCCGGCGGCAGCCTGACACACGAACGGACGCCGGCCTGCCCGCACGACTGGGCGGCGGCGACCGATTCTTTTTGTTTACAGGACAACTGGTGACGATTCTCGCCGGGCGGCGGTGAAGCGTTCACAACGGGAATGAAGATGGACAGCGAATTGCAGATCGGATTGGCCGCGCTCGGCATGACGGCAGTCGTGGGCATCATCGCGTACAACAAGTGGCAGGAACGCAAGCATCGGCGGCAGGCGGAGCAGGCCTTCAAGTCCGAGCACCGCGACGTGCTGCTCGAACCGCACGAGGCCGCGCCGCAAGACGAACGCGTCGAACCCTGGACGACCGAGTCTCCCTCCCCCGATGCGAATCCCGCTCCGGCGATCCGCCATCCGGCCGCGCACAGCCCGGTGGGGCGGGTGACGCCGGGACTGCCGGCCGCAATCGATCCGCGCATCGATTGCGTGATCCGCATCGAATCGATCGAACTGCTCGACGCTCCGCGCCTGTGGGCCGCGCAAAGCGAACAGTTGCAGGGGATCGCGAAGCCGGTGCGCTGGTTCGCCTTCGACGACGCCGAAAATTTGTGGCGCCCGCTGACCGCGCATTCCGCCGGGGCGTTCCACTGGTTCTGCGTGGCGATGCAGCTCGTCGACCGGCACGGGGCGATCGGCGAAAACGACTTCATGTACTTTTCGGGCGGCGTGCAGCGCGTCGCGGACCAGTTCCTCGCGGTGCCGACCGATCTGCCGACGCGCGCCGAAGCGCTGCGCAATGCCGCTGACCTGGACCAGTTCTGCGCCGGCGTCGACGTGCAGATCGGCGTCAACATCGTCAGCCACAACCAGCCTTTCGCCGGCACGAAGATCCGCGCGCTGGCCGAAGCGAGCGGCATGACGATCGGTGACGACGGCGCGTTCCACGCCCGCGACGAAAGCGGCCACACGCTGTTCACGCTGTGCAACATGGAGCCCGTGCTCTTCGCCGCCGACGAGATGCGCAACCTGATGACGAACGGCCTGACGTTCGTCATCGACGTGCCGCGCGTCGCCAACGGCGTCGTCGTGTTCGACCACATGATGCAGCAGGCGAGCCATATGGCCGACGCGCTGCAGGGCAGCGTCGTCGATGACAATCGCGCACCGTTCGGACCGGACGCGGCGCTGCTGATCCGTTCGCAGATCCAGCAATTCCAGGCGCAGATGGCCGATTCCGAGGTCCCCGCGGGCAGCCCGCTGGCATTGCGCCTGTTCTCCGCCTGATGTCCGCTTCGCCTGAAGACTTCGAGCGCGCCGCGCAGCTGCGGCGGGAGCTCGCAGCGCATGACCACGCGTACTACGTCCTCGACGCGCCAACGGTTCCCGATGCGGAATACGACCGCCTGTTCCGCGAACTCGAGGCACTCGAACGCCGGCACCCCGAGCTGCTCGTGCCCGATTCGCCGACCCGGCGCGTCGGCGGGGCGCCGGTGCCGGGGCTCGTGCCGGTGCCCCACGCGGTGCCGATGCTGTCGATCCGCACCGAGACCGATACCACCAGCGGCGGCGTGATCGCGTTCGACACGCGCGTGCGCAACGCGCTCGAACTCGGCCCGGACGCGCCGCCGGTCGAATACCTCGGCGAGCTCAAGTTCGACGGCCTCGCGATCAGCCTGCGCTACGAAAACGGCATGCTGGTGCGCGCAGCCACCCGCGGCGACGGCTACACCGGCGAGGACGTGACGCACAGCGTGCGCACGATCCGGCAGATCCCGTTGCGGCTCGCCGGCCGGCCTCCGGCGCTGATCGAGGTGCGCGGCGAGATCTACATGCGGCGCGATGCGTTCGAACGGCTCAATGCGCGGCAGAGCGAAACCGGCGGCAAGGTGTTCGTCAACCCGCGCAACGCGGCGGCAGGCGCCGTGCGCCAGCTCGACGCGCGCATCACCGCGCGGCGACCGCTGTCGTTCTTCGCGTATGGGTTCGGCGAGATCGGCGGCTGGGACGTGCCGGCGACGCAGGGCGAGATGCTCGACGCGCTCGATGCGCTCGGCATTCCGGTATGCGAGCACCGCGTCGTCGCGTCCGGGCCGGACGGGCTGATCGCGTTCCACGACCGCATCGCCGCCGCGCGCGACAGCCTGCCCTACGACATCGACGGCGTCGTCTACAAGGTCAATCGCTTCGATCTGCAGCGCCGCCTCGGTTTCGTCACGCGCGAACCGCGCTGGGCGGTCGCGCACAAGTATCCGGCGCAGGAAGAGATCACCGAGCTCGTCGATATCGAGATCCAGGTCGGGCGCACCGGCGCGCTGACCCCGGTCGCACGGCTGAAGCCGGTCTTTGTCGGCGGCGTGACGGTGACGAACGCGACGCTGCACAACGAAGAGGAAATCCAGCGCAAGGGGCTGCTGATCGGCGACCAGGTCATCGTGCGCCGCGCGGGCGACGTCATTCCGCAGATCGTCGCGCCGGTCGTCGAGCGTCGCAACGGCAGCGAACGCCCGTTCGTGATGCCGCACATCTGCCCGGTGTGCGGCTCGCACGCCGAGAAGCAGCCCGACGAGGCGGTGACGCGCTGCTCGGGCGGGCTGTTCTGTCCGGCGCAACGCAAGCAGGCGCTGCTGCATTTTGCCGGCCGCCGCGCGATGGACATCGAGGGGCTCGGCGACAAGCTCGTCGACCAGCTCGTCGATGATGGCATCGTCAGGACACCGGCCGATCTGTACCGGCTCGGGCTGGTGAAGCTCGCGAATCTGCCGCGGATGGCGGACAAATCGGCGGCGAACCTGCTCGCGGCGATCGAGAAGAGCCGCCATACGACGCTCGCACGCTTCATCTTCGCGCTCGGCATCCGCAACGTCGGCGAGGCGACGGCGAAGGAACTCGCGCGCCACTTCGGTTCGCTCGACGCGCTGATGAACGCCGATGTCGAGCGCCTGCAGCAGGTCCCGGATGTCGGGCCGATCGTCGCGCACAGCATCGTCGGATTCTTCGCCGAAATGCACAACCGCGAGGTCATCGAGCAGTTGTGCGCGGCCGGCGTGCACTGGGACGAGGGCGCGCCCGCAGTGGCCGCTGAGGGCCGCGCGAGCGGCAAGATTTTCGTGCTCACCGGCACGCTGCCGACGATGAGCCGCGACGACGCGAAGGCGCTGATCGAGTCGCATGGCGGAAAAGTCAGCGGCGCGGTGTCGAAGAAGACCGATTACGTGGTCGCCGGCGCCGAGGCCGGCTCGAAGCTCGCGAAGGCGCAGGAGCTCGGCGTGGCGATCCTCGACGAAGACGGCCTGCGCCGCCTGCTCGAACAGCCAGCATGACGGGCGGCGGCCCGTCCAGAACATTCAAGAGGGAGAGTCACGACATGAAGAAAGTCACGAAAGCGGTATTTCCGGTGGCCGGCATGGGCACGCGCTTTTTGCCGGCCACCAAGGCGAGCCCGAAGGAGATGCTGCCGATCGTCGACAAGCCGCTGATCCAGTACGCGGTCGAGGAAGCCGTCGCGGCCGGAATCACCGACATGATCTTCATCACCGGGCGCACCAAGCGCTCGATCGAGGATCACTTCGACAAGGCCTACGAGCTCGAAACCGAGCTCGAAGCCCGCGGCAAGAAGGAAATGCTCGCGCTGGTGCAGCGCACCGTGCCGAAGGGCGTGAACTGCATCTACATCCGCCAGTCGGAAGCGCTCGGCCTCGGCCACGCGGTGCTGTGCGCTGCACCGGTCATCGGCGACGAAGCGTTCGCGGTGATCCTCGCCGACGACCTGCTCGACAACCCGGGCTCGGCCTCGATCATGGAGCAGATGGTCGGCGTCTATAACTACAACCGCTGTTCGGTGCTCGGCACGATGAACGTGCCGCGCGAAGAGACGCGTCAGTACGGCATCGTCAGCACCGAGGGGCAGCAGGGTGACGTGCAGCGGGTGACCGGGATCATCGAAAAACCGAAACCGGAAGAGGCGCCGACGACGCAGGGGGTTGTCGGCCGCTACATCCTGACGCCGCGCATCTTCGACCACATTCGCGCGCTGCAGCCGGGCGCGGGGGGTGAGTACCAGCTGACCGACGCGATCGCCGCGTTGCTGAAGGACGAGGCGGTGCTGTCGTACCAGTTCAAAGGCGTGCGCTACGACTGCGGCTCGAAGCTCGGCTACCTGAAAGCGACCATCGAACTCGGTCTGCGCCATCCCGAGATCGGCGAAGAGTTTGCGGCGTATCTGGCCACCCGGAGCTGAAACCGCGCGCGGCGGCCGGCGCCCGGATGGCACTGGCGGTTGCGATTTTCACCCCGCGCGGGAGTAGCCGGCAAAGCTGCTTTCGCGCGCTCCGCGCTGACGGCGCTCGCGCCCGAAGCTCCCGCGCCCGGTCGCCGACTCCCGAGCGGCACGGATGCGCTCAGCAACTACCAGTTCGGCACACAACGGATTCATCGTCCGTTCTGCAAGACCTGCGGCGTCGCCGGGTTCATCGCTCGTCCCGGAGGGTCTAGAGGCCGCGAGGCCGAGAACGCTCCCGCGCTCAAATCCTCGCGAAACGATTCGATTCGCCTCACGAGCTCGGCTTGTCTGTCACGCAAAACACCGTCAGCGCTGAGCCGTGGCGGGAGCTTGCTGATCTGGGTCAGCATCCGCGCTCCCCGATCCGCGAGCATGGAATGACCGGCGCGGTCCAGGAGGCGGCAAATACCTGCCTTGACGCGCGCTCGAGCTCCGGGCCGGACGACTGCCGCCGGCCGTGAGGAGCGTTGTACGAAGCTGCTGACCGCTGCATCGACGCTCGACGCGTACTCCTGCGCACTCATCTCCGCGCGGACCGAAGATACCTCTCGACGGCCGTCGCGAACCATCGGGATCACGCTCAACTGTCCCACCTCGTAAGGCCGATATTCCATGGCCAGCGCCAACGCCCAGTCGTGCCACTTCAAAGGGGTGTCACGGCCGCTGACGACGGCGATCCAGGGAACGCGAAACGCATCGGCGACGATCGCCCCGTGCATGGACTCGGCGATCACCAGCTGCGCCGCAGCGATCTGCCGAATCACACGCTTGGCTTCATGCCGCGGATCGATGAAATCGAAACCGGCGCGAGCGCAGGCCGTTTGCCAGATGCCTCCCTTCGCCGTCGTCCAGTGCGGCACGAAGGCGACGCCGCGCCGCGAGGCCGGCGCGAACTCCGGCAGCAGCGGCAGAAGAATCGCCGGATCGGCCACCGCGAGCTTCGGATCTGCGTTGATCGCCCGGGCGGTGAGCGGTCCACGCACGGCATAGATGCGCCAGCTGTCATCGTCGAGATCGGCGGGCAAGCGCCCGTAACCGGTACCGCTGCCCATCACGATACGGTGACGCGCCTTGGGAATATCGGCAGACAGGATCGTACCGATGCCGATGAACATCGCATCGTCATTCCCATCGAACACGCCGGGCAGGAAATGCTCCCAGAGGAACAGGTTCATGTCGTCGCCGAAATTGCCGTGGCTCGACGCCCAGTGGAACAGCTTCATTTCGGCACGCTCGCTTGGCCCAGCTTGTGGCTGAACAGGGACCACAGGTTCATCAGCAATTCTCGCTGCAACTGGAAAAGGGTCGTGCCGTAAATCGCTACGGCGGCAATGCCGCTGACGATGAGGGTCAGCAGCACCGCGTGGAACGGCGGGGCGAAATGTTTGGCCGCCACGATGGCCAGCATCGTCAGGGTCGCGGCGATGACGGGCGCCGCCAGCGCACGCCCGATATCCAGCACGCCGACGTCGGCGCTGTGCTTGAGGAAGACAAACCCCAGCGGCGTCGTGATCAGTGCACGAAGCACGAAGGCGACGGCAATGCCGGTCATGCCCCAATGCACGGCGACGATG
Organism: Aromatoleum bremense; assembly: GCF_017894365.1. Classification (NCBI taxonomy): domain Bacteria; kingdom Pseudomonadati; phylum Pseudomonadota; class Betaproteobacteria; order Rhodocyclales; family Rhodocyclaceae; genus Aromatoleum; species Aromatoleum bremense. The sequence continues at coordinate 4,074,874 of NZ_CP059467.1, read as the reverse complement.
GCGAACAGCACGCTGAGTGCGGATTGCACCGCCGAGAGCGTCAAGACGCGGTCCGGCCGTCCCACGGCGTTGAGCAGCACGGCGATCAGGTAATTCGGCGTCGCGGGGAACACCACGAAGCAAATGATGGACAGCACTTCGCCGGCACCGGCCCAGCGGGCGCCATAAGCGAACGTGCCCACCTCCGGTCCCATGACCGCCATCCATCCGAACACCAGGAATGTCACCACGGCACAGTGTTGACATACCTTGATGAAAGCTTCGCCGAGGCGCTTGCGATCGGCCTGCATCTGCGCGAATAACGGCTGCGCCACCTGCGCGAACGGGCGGATCGTCAGCTGAATGCACAGGTCCAGCCCGGTCCATGCGAGACGGAACACACCGGCCGCCTCGGTGCTGACGAAAAACCCGATGGCCAGGCCATAGACGGTGTTGTTCAGCGACGAGAACAGTTGCGCGATCGTGTATTTGCAGCCGCCGGCAACCACGGTCCGCAAGTTCGCCCTGGCACCGGCAAAGCGCGGCCACCAGCGATAGGAGAGCCACAACACTACGCTCGACACCGAGGCGCTCACCAGTTGCTGGATCACGAGGCTGTAGACGCCCCATCCCGAATAGGCGAGGCCGATCGCGATCACGCCGGCGACGAACACGGCACTCACCGTTCTCACCGCCAGGGACTTGAAGCCGAACTGCTTGGCCAGCATGGCCTCGTGCACGCAGCTGACCGAGCGCAGCAGGAACACGGGGCTCAAGGCGCGCAGCACGGGGGCCAACTGCGCATCGGAGAATGCCTGGGCTATCGGCCCGGCGAGCGCGAACAGCAGGACCGAAGCTGACAGCCCAAACACGACCGAGGTCAGCCAGGCCGCGCCTTTGACGGCCTCGTCGGCTTCTTCGCGAAAGATCAGGTAATCGTAGAGGCCGAAGCGGCTGACCGGTTGCAGCAGCTGGATGATCATCAACGCCGTCGCCGCCGTGCCGAATTCCTGCGGCGTGAGCAGCCGCACCAGGATCAGCAATATCAGGAACGAGAACGCCCGCTGGCCGATATCGGCAGCGGAGCTCCAGACGATGCTCGAAAAGAAGACCCGGCCTATGGTCATGCCGCGTCGTCCAGCAATCGGACTGCGACGGCCGCGATGAGCATGCTCTGCATGCTCGAAGCGAACGCGCCCCGGCTCAACCGGCCGGCCAGCTTGCGCACGAGCACCGCGCCTATCCGCCAATCCATCAGGCAAGCGCGCAGCAGCCCGGGAACATCACGGCTCTGCAGCAAGCCCCCTAAAACGGTGCCGCTCTTGTGCCAGCGGATCGCATTTGCTCGGGCCCGTAGCAAATCCTCGCGTACCGCATTCCCACGAACAGCCGGATGCGACAGCAGCGCCAGCGTCGCGTTGCGCATGCCGTCGTAGTTGGCGATGGTGCGGGAGAACCCCGACGGTTTGGCGCTAACCTTGCCGACACGCTGCGTGAACAGATAATACGGTTTGCCGATCAGCACGAATCGGCCACCTGCCAGCAGCAGCCGCGCGTACAGATCGAAATCCTCGCCATGCCGCAGATCGTCCGGATAGTGCAGCTCGTGCTCGAGTAGAAAGTCATGCCGCATCAACCCTTTCAACTGTCCGAGGTCGAAGGGCGAGCGGCCGGTGATGCAGTTGCGCAGGAAGTCTTCGACGCTGACCGTCTCGACCGCGCCTTCGCTCCGGTCCTCCAACCCGACGCCGATGCGCAATCCGGCGGCCGCATCGTAGAGAACGAGGTTGTCGGCAACCAGCGCCGCCTGCTCGGCCTCGCCGATCGCGCACAGGGCCGCGAGCCGGTCCGGCTCATAGGCATCGTCCGCATCGAGTATCGCCACCCACTTCGCCCGGGCAGCCGCAATGCCGCGATTGCGGGCGACGGAGGGCCCGGAGTTGGCCGGGTTCTGCAGCAAGCGTATCCGCGAATCCTCGGCTGCGCGCCGCCGCACGAGATCCGCGGTCGTATCGCTCGAGGCGTCGTCGACCACGATGATCTCGAAGTCCGCGATGGTCTGTGCGAGCACCGAATCGATCGCGCGATCCAGGCATCCGGCGACATTGAACGCCGGAATGATGACTGACACCAGCATACATGCTCCATCTGTCCGAAGTGAGCGTGGGCTTGCGACCGTTCCATCTGCTGATCGAGACACGAGCGATGCGCTCGATGCCTGCCAACGATGGAGCGGCGGGGGCGACCACAGGTTACTGCGGCGGGGCTTTTCAAACTTGGGTTAAATGCCCCGCCCGGTCTGACCGGACTTCAAGCTCTCCGACGCGCGGGCCGTTTCCTTGTCGGCGGCGAGGCACAACACGAGGAAGCGCGCGATGTCGATCGTGTAGCGCCGCGCCAGCCGGCGCGGCTCCCGGCCGAGGCGATACAGCCATTCGAGCCGCAGGCGCCGGACGATGTCGGGCGCGCGTGCCTTGTCGCCGGCGAGGAAATCGAACAGCGCACCGACCCCGATCAGCAGGCGCGCATCGAGACGTGCGCGATGCCGCAGGATCCATTCCTCCTGCAGCGGATTGCCGAAGGCGACGAGGACGACCTCGGCACCCGACTCGTTGATCCACCGGATCAGGCGTTCCGGGTCGGCCGTTCCCGCATAGCCGTCGCACACCCCGAGGACCGTAACCCCGTGCTCGCTGCGCAACCGGTCCGCGGCCCGCCGCGCCACGCCCGGACGCGCGCCGAGAAGAAACACCGGACGCTTCGCCCGCTCGAGCAGCGGCGGGATGAAATCGGTGCCGTTGAGGTTCTCGACGAAGCGGTGGTGGTGGATCATCTGTGCAGCGATGTCGAGACCGACGCCGTCGTTCGCGATCAGGATGTCCGGCGCGTGCATACGCTCGCGCAGCTGCGCGCACTGGACAATGAAGTTGGTGTTGGCGAAGAACAGCACCGTCTGCTCGCCGCCCTCCAGCACCGCGAGCATGCGTTTTCTCAACGCCGATGCGCTGCTGTGCAGGACAGGGAAGCCGGCAATCGACAGGGTCTCGATGGGTTGTGTCATGGAGTTCATGGGCGTATCCGGGTATCTGAATAGCGGCTCGGCTGAAGGACGCGATCGGCGACGTCCGACCAGCTAGGGTGCGCGCGGCTCGGTCCGCGCGGCGCCTCGAGAGCGGCCTTGATCGCTGCGACGATCGACTCCTCGTCACCGTGCCGGTAGCCGAAGCGGCTGCGATAGTCGCCGACGACCTCGTGTGGGCACACCGCGGGCAGGCCGAGAAAGTCGTACTGGATCAACTTCATCGACGTGTCGGCGAGATAATCGGGCAGCTGTGCCGTTCGGTAGGCCGCGATGCCGAAGTGCGCATGCTTGATGAAGCGCACGGTGTCGGCGTGCGGCATCTCGTCATGGACGATGACGTTGCCGCCGTAGTCGGCGCACCGGGGCCGGCCCGAGCCGATGACATGGAAACTGATGTGCGGAAAACGGCGCGAAGCGCAGACGAAGAACTCCGCGTCGAACAGCATCGAACCCACCGACACCGCGTGAATGCCTTGGCCGTACGGGGAGGGATCGCCGTGCGACGCGAGCCCCGGATCGATGCCGTGCGGGATGAAATAAAGGTTGCCAGTGTTCGGGATCGTCCGCGCGAGCGCACGGGAGGGCAGGCGGATGATGTCGATCGACGGCGCGATGCGGCGGAAGGTGCGCTTGACATAGTCGGCCGAGTTGATCGTGTCGAGGTCGTCGGAGGCGATATAAACCGTCTTTGCCGCGGGATTCATCCGCTTCGCGAGCTCGAAGAACACCGGGGCGGTGCCGCTCTCAAAGAGGATCACGCTCGCCTCGGCGATCCAGCGCAACAGCACCGGGCTGGCTGCCCGTACATACCAGCCAAACATCAGCGCCTCGATCGGCCGCAGCAGCGCGTGGCGTGTGTTGAACGGATGCACCGGCGTTTTCCACAGGAAGCAATCGACGCCGCGATGCCGTTCGACGCGGTTCGCGCACCCGTCGATCAGCAGGCGCTGATCTGCCGTGTAGCGCGACAGCAGGCTGTAACGCAGCGAAAAGAAACGCGTCGGTCCGCGCTTGGCGAGCTGCTCGGTGATGAAGTGAATGTTCGCCTTGCGCGGCGAGCGGTAGTCGTGCGCGGAGAGGACGAGGAAGCTTTCCGGGCCGCGCATTGCATCCTGCAGGTCTCGATTCATGCCGGACTCCTTCATACCTTGGCCGCCACGCATTGATCATCGGGCTTCGCGGACACGCAGCCGAGTTCGGCACAGTGTCGCGCGAGCTCCTTATCGAGCAGGGCATTGTTGAATTCGCGCACGACCTTGCACCGCGCCGCAGTGCGCATCGCGACGGCATCGACGGCTCCTGCAGCGATGCGCTCGACCCACGTGCTGATCGCTCCGGCGTCGCGCTCGTCGACGAGCAGACCGGAGACCCCATGCTCGACGAGCTCGGGGATGGCGCTGTGCCGCGTCGTCAGTACGAGCGTTCCGCTCGCCATCGCTTCCATCAGCGCGACCGGAATGCCCTCCATATCCCCGTCGGCAGCGGTCACTGACGGCAGCAGAAAGACGTCGGCGCGCGCGAGCGCGGCGAACACCGCCTGCTGCGGCTGCTCGCCGAGAAAACCGACGCGCTCGCCGGCCGGCGCGGCGAGCGCGCGCAATTCGGCTGCCAGCGGGCCGCCGCCGATGATCTCGAGGCGAACATCGGCCCGTGCGCCGATGACCCCGCGAATGGCGTAGTCGAGCCCTTTCTTTTCGGTGAAGCGTGCGACGCTGAGCACGCGCAGCGGGCGTCCGAGCGGGCGCTCGGGCGGCAGCGCGGGCAGCGCATCGACATCGACGCCCATGCGCAGCACCTTGATGCGGGACGGCGGGCAGTCCCACTTCTGCAGTTGGTGTCCCCACAGGGCGCTGATCGGCAACATGCGTTCGGTGTCGGCGAACAGCCGCCGGTAATTGCCGAGGTGGCGCGCGACCGTGTTCCGGTCGCTCATGTCGTGGCCGTGGAAGATCGTTGCGATCGGCCCTTCGACGAGCCCGGCCTCGCGCAAATACATCGCGCGCACGCCCATTGGTCCGAAGTGCGCGACGATGGCGTCGAAATGGCCGATCGAACCGTGCGGAGTCTGGGCGGCGATATCCAGCAGGGCCGCGGAGCTGCCGGTCAGCGCGGCGCGCAGAGCGACGCCGAGCCGGCGCAGCCCCGCCGTGCTGACAAGGCTCCCGACGAGAAAGCGGGCAAGCGTCAGCATCCGCCAGCGCAGCCCGTGGACCATTCGAAGCGCGCGCACATGCTTGCCCAACTCGTTGTTGCAATAGACCGCGTGCGCGAGCCCTGGGTCGCCCCATTCGGCGGTGATGACGCTGACGTCATGGCCGAGTCGCTTCAGCCCCGCGACCTGACGAATCACGAAGGTCTCGGACAAGACCGGAAAGCGGGCGGTGAAAAAGGCAATTTTCACGGGGATACAGGCCTCTTCAGTTCCGCGCCGGTGCTCCGATATGGCGTTCGGCGGTGGTCAGGCCGAGGGGCGGCAGGTGGACCACCGCGGCGATGGCGGTGGCGAGGCCGACGGTCACGGCGAGCATCATCGCCACTACTCATTTTCCGAGGTATGGCGACACGACGCTCATCTGCGGCGCGTCGACGCCGTCCTTCGGGTGGATGCTCAACGGATAGCTGCCCCACCAGCGCCCGGCCGCCCACACGGCCCAGCCGCGCCAGACGTCGCGGTTGCTCCCCAGCGCCAGCAGGCGATCGAGGGTTGCGAGGCACTCGGGAGTGCCAGGCGTTCCGAATTCGCCGAGGAAGAGTTTGTGTCCGTTCGCCCGGGCCCAGTCCGAGATCGACGCGAACATCCGGTCGAAATGCGACGGCGGCAGGCAGTCGGTGGTCGTGCCGGAATAGCCGAGATTGGCGTACTGGTGGACTTCGATGAGCGTGCGGCCGAGCGGGTCCGGCAAGTCGGCGAACGCCTGCGCGTTCGAGGCGCCGGAAAACTGCTTGAACCACTCGTGGACGCCGCTCCACCGCCCGCCCCCAACCAGGATCAGGTTGTCCGCGCCGGCCTCGCGCAGCGCCGCGACGGTTCCTCGCGCGACCTCCGCCCACTGCGGGATCGGCAATGCTTTCGGCTCGTTCATCAGGCCGAACGCGACCTGCGAGGCATCGGGAAAGCGCTGGGCCATCCTGGTCCAGAAATCGAAGAACGCCGCCGTGGGCACTTCCGCGGACCCGATCGTCTTGCCGTGATACGTGCCGTAATTATGCGCATCGAGAATCACGCACAGGCCGAGCGGGGCCGCAGCGGCGACGACTTTCGCGATCGCGCTCATCTGCGCCGCATCGAGTGCTTCCATGAGGCTGGGCTGGGCCCGTTCCCAGCGAAACGGCAGCCGGATCACGGTCGCGCCTTTCGATGCGAAATAGCCCAGATCCTGCGCCGTGGGATAGACGTAGTCCTTGTACATCGTGCCGGGGAGGCGCTTCGAGTTGAATTCCGCGCCGGCCATATTGACGCCGGTCAGGGGGCTGACATCCACGCACCCCGCCCACGAGGTGGACGCCGCAAGAAAACCTCCTGCGATTGCAACCCTTCGCAGCCGCCGTATGCTCATGTCGCCCTCTCCACTTCTCGATAGACGCGCAGGTAGCAGCCCGCCACATGCCGCCAGTCGTACGGCTCGGCGAACGCGATCGCCCGCTCGCGCCGTCTGCACTGGCGCTCGCGGGGCAAGCGATGTTCCCGGTTCAGCGACGCGACAGCGTCGTCCTCCCTGCCGCTTTCGACGACCACGCCGACCTGCGAGCGCTCGACGAGCGAGCGGAACGGCGGAATGTCGCTCAGAACCGGCACCAGCCCGGCACTCATCGCCTCGAGTGCGGCCAGCCCGAAGCCCTCGTGGCGCGACAGGCAGATGAAGTAGCTCGCGCGTCCGATCAGCGCCGCCAGCTCGGCGTCGGCCGGATTCGGCACGACCTCGACTGCCGCCGCGAGATTCCGCGCGGCAATCAGGGCACGCAGCGCGGCGGCGGAGTAGTCGTACTCGCGCCCCGCGACGATCAGCCGCCAGGCCGGGTCGGTGCGGCGCAGTCGCGCGAGCAGATCGAGCGCCGCAGGGAGGCCCTTGTTTTCCGACCAGCGGCCAAAGTAGATCAGCGTGGGCACCGGGTCCGATGCACTGCAAGCGCGGAACTTGCCGACGTTGACGCCGTTTTCGATGACCTGCAGCCGCCCGTTGCCGACGATCGGCGCGAAGATCCGCCCGTCGCTGTCGCTGGTCGCGATGATGCGGTCGTAGCCCCGCGCGCTGCTCCGCGTCACGGTGTGGAAAAAGACTTTCTTCAGCGACGCCGCGAAGTGCGTATGGAAGAAGCCGCCATGAGTCGAGGCGACCAGCGGACGATGATGCAGCCAGCGCGTCGCTGCGAGGTAGTCGAAGAAGAAGTCCACGCCATGCACATGGATCACGTCGGCGTCGCCGAGTAGCCGCAGCACCTGCGGACACAGCGGATACCGGGACGATCCGGCGTAGGACAGGCGCCGCACCGGCACCCGATCCACTTCGTCCTGCGCCGGCAGCACCTGCTCCCGATCACGGAACAGCCGGTCGAGCGTGACGACCACCGGCCGGAACCCCGATTCGAGCTGGTGCCGGGCGATATTGCGCACGACGTCCTCCATGCCGCCGACGGACGGGTGGTACTGGCGGACGACGTGCGCGATCCGCATGTTCATCCTCCGGGCCCGTCGAGGCCGCGTCGCTCGGCGGACGCCACCGCCCCGACGGATTTGCGGAGCGGGGTTTGACTGCTGACCACGAGGCTGCCGAGCAGGTACCACAGCACGGCGGAGGTTTTGAAGGCGAACGCCGAATTGCCGCTGACGCACAGGATCAGCACCAGATATATGGCAACAAACGCATGGAAGCGGCGCGTGGTGGCGGTTCCTTGCGCCGGCAGCAGCCAGAAGGCGGCCCACAGCAGCAGACACGCGAACAGGCCGAAATTGGCCAGTACGTAGGGGTATCCCATATCGAAATAACGCTGTGCAGGCTGATCGAACCCGAACAGCTCGCCGCCGCCCATCGTCATCAGCGTCCTGCCGGTCAGCGTGAGGCGCCCGACGAGGGAGTCGGAATACTCACCGCCAGTCGCAAAGGCGACGAGCGCCAGCGCGCCGACGCACAGGAACGGGAGGGGCATCAGGAGCGTTTCGGCGCCGCGCAGCGGCACCAGCCGCAGCAGGAGCAGCACGCCGATCGTCAGCGTGGCGAAACGCGAGTCGCTCAGCACCGTCATCACGACCGCGGCGGCGACGAAGAAGGCTGCCTCCCGCCACTGTTCGCGTGCTTTCGCCAGGCCCCAGGCTGCGCAGATCACCGCGAAATTGCCGAGCGACACCGGCTCGATGAAGATCGATGAAACCCGGTGCGGGCCGAGGAACGCAGCCAGCATGCGCCCGATCGCGTCCGGACGCATGCCGCTCGCAACGAGCTTGTCCGGCCGGTAGAGGCCCATTTCGGGGGCGCCGACGCCGCGTGCCAAATAGAACGACTGGATGTCGAAGAAGCGCGTGAACACGCCGAGCGCCATGAATTCGAACATCGCGAAGGCGAGGACCAGCCACACGACGCGCTTGAGCAGGCGGTCGGCGTTGCCTTCGCCGCCCACGCTCATGCCGACGCCGAGAAAGACCAGCGGAACGAGGAGATCGCGCAGCGGCTTCGGGTCGAGCGAGTCGCGCAGCAGCGCGAGCGTGACGGCGTTGGCAACGAGCAGCGCTGCGGCCAGGTAGAACCCCAGCGGCAGGCGCTTCAACAGCAGCGGCAGGGCGGCTGCGAGCATGAGAATTTCGGCGATCATCACGGTGCTCTTTCCGCCGATGCCGAACTGCGTGTACAGCAGGCACAGCCACAACTGGTGGCTGACGGCAACCAGCATCAGCGCATTCACGTAGCGAAGCGCAGGCTCGCCGGAGCGGCCTCGTGACACTGCTGCAGACGGCAGCTTTCCGGGATAGAGCGCGGTCAGCATCGCACGCCATTCCGCCCGCGACGGAAAATGTGCCGGCGCAGCGTCATTCGTTCACCACGGCGCCGAGTATCCGGCTGCCGCTCGCTTCGAGCGACACCTGGAATTCGCGTAGTTCCTTCAACGGCGTCATATTCTTGCGCACGACCAGCATCGTGTTGCCGCTTGCGGCGGCGACGACCTGCGCGTCCGCGCCGACGCGGGCCGCCGAGGTATCCTGTATCACGACGTCGAACAGGTCCTCCAGCGCCCGCAGGCGCTTGGCGAGCAGCGGCCGCGCGAGCAGCTCCTGCGGATTCGGCGGCGTCGGGCCGGCGGGCAGCACGAACAGGTTGCGCAGCGCGCCGATCCGCACGATCGCTTCGCTGCCGACGCGCCCCGCGAGCATGTTCGACAGCCCGAAGCGGTTGTCGAGGTGGAACAGCGTGTGCTGTGTCGGATGCCTCAGGTCGGCGTCGACCAGGAGCGTGCGCAGGCCCATCTGCGCGAACACCACCGCAAGGTTCGCGGCGACGAAGCTGCGTCCTTCGCCGCGATTGACGCCGGTGAGCGCCAGCGCCCGCGCGCCGTAGCGGCTGTTCGCCCAGCGCAGCGACACTTGGCTGCGCAACTGGCGCAGGCTCTCCGCGACCGGCCCGAACGGGGCATACGCGGCGACAACCTCGCGCGCGACGATGCCGCTGCGCGCCGGCAGGTACGGATAGTCGAACTGCCGCGCGAGCGCGAAATCGACGTCCGCCTGGCTGATCAGCCCGAGCTCGATCGCCGCCACGCCGAACGGAACGCCTTTTGCCTTCTGCTCGCGCAGCACAACCTGGGTGTCCTCGGCCGTGAGGCGGCCGGTTTCGACGAGAATCGCACCGATCGACTGCTCTTCGGCGGCGGGCCTCATGTCCATGATGTTCGGTGTCGCGTCCATTGCAGCTCCCGGTTCAGGTCGGAGACGGTGCGCGCTCGACGGGCTAGCGCAGCAGCAGGGTGTTTTTGGCGCGCGGCAACGCGCCCAGCACCGGAATTCCGAGCACATCGACGACGTCCGACGCGGATCGCACGCGGCGCCGGACCATCTCGAGGCCGAGCGCAAGGCTCACGCCGAGCAGCGCGCCGAGCACGGCCGCCAAAGCGACGATCAGCGCGCGCCGCGGCGACGAGGGGAGGCGTGGCGGTGCCGCGGATGCGAGCACGAAGACGTTCGTCTGCTGTGCCTGGCTTTCCAGGTTCGTTTCGGCGAGGCGCCCATTGACCACGTCGTAGGCCTGCTGCGCGCTGTCGAGGTCCTTCTGCAGCACCGCGATCTGGTCGCGCTGCGCCTTGAGCTTGAGCACCTTCGCTTTCTGTTCGTCCACCGCCTGGCGCATTTCGGCGACGCGGCCCGCGTTCACCCGGTCGGTCGTGTCGATCGATCCGACGATGCGGCTCGTCTCGAGCGCGATGCGCCGCTGCAGCGAGGCGATCTCGCGATCGGCCCGCACGATCTCAGGGTGGCGGGGCCCCAGCCGTGCGGTGGCCTGGTCACGCTGCGCTTCGAGCCGCGCCAGTTCGCCTTTCAGGCTGGCGAGCAGCGAACTTTGCACGACCTCGGGAAGCATCTCGCCGCTACCGGACTGATTGCGCCGCGAACGGCTGTCGCTGCGG